>JALRFH010000113.1 GCA_023253715.1 Halieaceae bacterium | reverse complement strand
GATATCCGCGAGCTATTTGCGCGCTCAGTTATTGTGCTGTCGCTGTCGAGTCAGCCTGAATCCTTTGGTCGCACGGTCTTAGAGGCTTTAAGTCTAGGGCGCCCCGTTGTCGGTTATGCTCACGGAGGCGTCGCTGAAATTTTAGCTGAGCTCTTTCCGGAGGGTGCCGTTGCTTTAAAAGACGAAGAGGCGTTGCTGCAGTCGGTGTTAGAGCAACTGAAAGATTCTTCGGAGCCCGCCAAAAACACGCGGTTCCTAAAACAAAGCATGCTAGACATGACCCTAAAGGTCTACGAGGGTTCGCTATGATCTATGGACTCATAGGTTTGGTAGCCTTGCTGTTGTGGTCTGCGCAGTACCGTTGGTGGGGACGATTGATCGATTATAAGTACCCAAGAATTTTGATGTACCACATGGTGTCGCAGCATAGGCCGGGCGCCAAATTCAACAAACTCCGGGTCCCACCCGAGCAGTTTGAGCGCCAAGTGGCTCATCTAGCCGAGAACGGCTGGACTTTTGCGCACGTATCCGAGCTGAAGAACGCCCTGCCCGATAAGACTGTAGTGCTGACTTTTGATGACGGTTACCGCGATAACCTGGAGTTCGCACATCCCATCCTTGCACGTTATAAGGCAAAGGCTACGCTCTATCTTGTCGAGGACCGTTTCGATCGTGATTGGTCGACGGCTAAAAAAGCGCATCACGACTCTGGCGAGTTGATGCAAGAGCCAAAGCTTACCGATGCCGAAGTCGAGACAATGTTGGCTTCGGGCGTGTGGGAGCTCGGTGCCCACACCCTGACCCACGCGAATTTGCCGGTAACTGCGCCAGAGCAACGTGCGGGTGAAGTCATTCAAGGTCGCACAGTTTTACAGCAAAAGTTTAACCAAAGCATACCGAGTTTTGCCTACCCCTTCGGCATTTACGATACGGAAGATGTGCGCCTAGCCGAGCAAGCGGGTTACGACTTTGCCGTGACGACCGAAGAAGGCATTGACCCCCTGCCCTACGCCAAACCCCTAGAGTTGAAGCGTATTAAAGTGTCGGGCAAAGAGGGCTTGCGGAGTTTTACGTTGCGCTTAAGAACTGGGCGACGCAAATAGGTCGATCATTACTGAAAGGCGACCCCAGGTTTTACACCCAATTTCTTCAAAATGAGTGCTAGTGGGCAAAAGCGGGTAAAAGCAGCCAGCAACATATTGGCGCCCACGAATAGGGTTAACCAGCTCCAGGCACTGTGGTGAAGCTGGCTGAGCGTCAGACTTGTAAGCACCACAATACCTGCAAACGCCATGACAGTTCGATCGATATTCATGTATCAGCCTCCTCGTAAAACTATGTTTTACCGCCTACCAAATCGGTATTTTTGGGTTTCTGACTTGCGTCAAAATTCACAGTTATTTTGCGCGGGGGCTACTATTCGGTAAGGCTTAACTGAGCGTAAAATTTGCGACCTCATTTTGTTTTGTCGACGATGAAACTGCTTTCTTTTGATGCACTTCGCACCCTGTCGTTCCCCGCGCACGATCATTTAAAGCCGGATCAATACTGGCGTCATAAAGATCGGATAAAGGCGGCCGATTTTGTGTTGTTTCCTGAGTACTGGCAGCTGAACGCACTGGTTTACGGATTGGGCGCGCGCGTGTTTCCAAGCGAAGCCAGCTACCGCATTGGCCACAATAAAATCGAAATGACACGGGTATTCCAGACGGTGTGCCCCGCTAACACCCCCGATACCTTAATTTTATCGAAGGCCGACAATGCTCTGAACGATGTGCTTGAGATATTCGATTACCCTTTTGTCGCCAAGATCCCCAAAAGCAGTCGCGGTGAAGGCGTATTCCTGATCGAAAATTCGGCGGATTGGGTCCGGTATTACAATCAAACCGACACGATTTACGTGCAGGAGTATTTGCCCATAGATCGTGATTTACGCTTGGTGTTACTGGGCGAGAAAGTCGTGGGCGGCTATTGGCGCTTGCAGGCCGAACAGGGCTTTTACAACAATCTAGCTCAAGGTGGCACGATGATGGCTGGGCAGCTGCCGATCGAGGCGGTACGTCTGGTCGAAGACTTTGCCAAACAAACTGGTGTTGATCATGCGGGTTTTGATGTGGCGATGGTTGGTCAGCACCCTTACCTTATCGAGTTTAATCGCCTGTTTGGGACTCAGGGTGTAAATGCTGTGATTGGAGATACTACGGGCTACATCCTAGAGTATCTGGAACAGCGCCTGATCAGTGAGCGTCCTATCGAGCCTACAACCCCCCGCCGTAAACGCCGGCTTCGACGTGTTGCCTAGTCTTTTAGCGATTGCATATCGGCAAGTGTTTGTCGAATTAACTCGCGCGCCTCGGGGGATCCGTCTAATAGGCGATGGGTTCGACGCGTAGCCACCCAGCGCCCCGAATCTTTGACCCAGTCCCAGCGGCTTACCGATAATCGATGCAGACCAAAGCCTGTGTCTTCGTGGGTGTATAAGCGGTGGTAGCCCAGTCCAATCGCGGTTTCGTCCTTGATGGCGATTAAGGGTAAGCTCATGGTGTGGGCACATCCGTTCGCGACCAGCTCTTTATGGTAATCCGCGCTTAGCGTATCCAAGATCTCCGCGTGCCCTGCCATATCAAATCGCGCATCGCCGATGTCGTAGACCCCATCTCGGGTCCACAGCGAGGCCGCGAGTTCCAGCTCTAGGCTGTCGACCGCCGGCCCATAGGTGCTGACTGCTTGATACAGCTCTAGTTGGCTTTCAACGTGTCCCAGTCGATGTTCTAGGGCGTTTAATCGGTCTTCAAGAGTCTTGCTCATGGGTTTACCAAACTGTCGCGAATTTGACTGTATTGTGAAATGAGGGCGGTGTAAGCTCAAGGTTTGATAACAAAGATGCCTCAGCGCGAGGTGTTGGCGTTTAACCAACTTAAGTGAGGTAGCAATGGATTTAGGGATTAGCGGTCGCACAGCGATAGTGTGCGGTGCATCAAAAGGATTGGGTTTGGGGTCGGCTCAGGCGCTGGCCGCCGAAGGCGTTAATGTGTTGATGGTGGCTCGCTCAGTAGACGCGCTAGAAGCAGCCGCGCAAGATTTACGCCTTACAACTCCTAATGTTGCCATCACGACCTGTGCTGCCGATTTGTCCACAACCGAAGGGCGGGATGCAGTTTATGCGGCCTGTCCTCATCCCGATATTTTGGTGGTGAATGCAGGTGGTCCCCCAGTGAAAGACTTTCGGCAGTTAACCGAGCAAGACTGGGTCGCGGCCTTAAATTCAAACCTCTATGGAATGACAGATTTAATCAACCGTGCTGTGACGGGGATGTGCGAGCGGGGCTTTGGCCGTATTGTGACCATTACCAGTGCCTCAGTAAAAATGCCCATGGTGGGCTTGGATTTATCCAATGCCATGCGTTCAGGCTTGGTGTCTTACTGCAAGGGGATTTCGGCGGGATTAGCGCAGCATAACGTTACGGTTAACAGCCTCTTGCCGGGTTTGCACGCTACCGAGCGTCTCGATGGCATTTTTGTTGCGCGCTCGGCCATGATGGGTAAAACACCCGGCGAAG
>JALRFH010000077.1 GCA_023253715.1 Halieaceae bacterium | reverse complement strand
ACGTACGCCTTGGAGTGGGAAGAAGATGAATTGCGTTGGTACATCGATGACGTTCATGTCAAAACAGTAGGCGCTGACCATTACTACAGCTACTACTACAAAGATACCGCGACTGGCTATGTTTCGGGGCCAGCTTCTGCGCCGTTCGATACAGAATTCCATCTACTGGTGAACTTGGCCGTAGGCGGTAATTTGCCCGGTGATGTGAATGCGGGTGATATCCCTTCAGATATGGTCATCGACTACATCCACGTGTACGAGTGTAGTTACGGTCAAGCAGATGGGGGCGGTTGTAACAGTAATGCGGATCGCACCTTAGAGCGTCCCGATGCGCAAGAGCCTTACCAGGCGAGCTTCCCCATGTACACCGATGCACCCGAGGCGTTCTCGTGGGCTGTTGGTGGTGAGCAAATCGTGCAGCAACTGGGTGTTAACTCTTTTTGGAACAATGAGGGTGCGCTGAGCTTCATGGAAACCGCTGTTGACGGGCGTGGTAACGTGATTGAGATAACGACCTCCAATATGGGGAATATCTCGCTTAATACGACTGACGGCTCCACGGTTACGCTTTTCGGTTTTGGTAACAACCCGAATTTCTGGGAAATCCATGCCGGCGAAATTAAGTTCGACATGTACATCGACAGTGCGGGTACTGATTTAGAAAGCTCTATTTTTATCAAAATGGATAGCGGCTACCCGGTGCTGGGTCAGAAAGAACTTAAGGTGGCTGATTTGCCTAAGGATGAATGGTTCACCTACAGCGTAAAAGTCAACGATCTACTGGCCAATCCGTTGCCTGGTCAGGCAGGCCTCGACACCAGCAACGTCAATAGCCTGTTTGTGCTTGAGCCCACAAGCTCAGCACACGTGATGGTGGACAACATTGTCTTGGCTTGCGGACATCCTGCTCGCAAAGGCTGTGGAATTAATCCTCCAGGCGGTGAAGTTGATGGGGCGTTAGCGCCTGTATTTGCCAACGGCGAAGTCAACAAGACCTTATGGGATCGCGGTGCTTGCGGTTATGACACGACAGTTAACGGCGATTACTGTGATGATGGCAATACCAGCAACTTAATCACATGGACAGTGACGGATTCTGGTGATCCAGACATTGGTAATGCCCTGTTGGTTAATTTTGGCACGAACGGTGCCAACGGCGTATTCTTCTTCGGTTCGGCTGGTGGAGTAGACATCAGTGAGTTCGAGGCAGAAGGGAAGTTGCTTTTTGATCTGAGAATCCCAGCGGCAACGGTAGCGGCAGGACTGATTTACAAAGTCGACTGTTTCTATCCATGCGGAACTGGTGATCAGCCTTTGGATTTGACGGGATACGTCGCTGATACATGGCAAACTTTTGAAGTAACAGTGTCTGACCTCAAGTCACTCGGTCTAGATCTTACTAAGGTTAATGCCGGCATTGTGTTGTTCCCGACTTGGGGCAATCAGCAAGGTCTTTCATTTGAAGTCGCGAATGTACGCTACGAAGTGGCGGGCAGCGAACCCCCTGCAGGTGGCAATGATACCGTTTACGGACCAGCTGACTTTAGCGGTAGTTTTGGCGGTGCATTCTCAGACGCGACTCAAACTTACACCTTCCCCACTGGCGCGGAAGTGTGGGGTGGATTTGCCAATAATAATGGCGATATGTACCCAATGGAGTTTGCTCATGGCGGTAAGGTGACCTTCACGGCAGCGATCCCAGAGGGTGGTGTAGACACGAACGTACGCTTTGTGTTCGAAAACGCGCCATATCCCGATGTGAACCCCAACTTCAGCACTGCCAACGTCTTGGTCAGTGGTGGCGAAGCGGTTTACGAAGTGGAATTCCCAGCGCAAGCTGCCGGGCAGACCTTTAGCTCCTTCTTGATGTATATCGTCGAGAATGACCAGCCAGTAACGATTACCAATGTGACGGTAACGGCTTACGCCCCTGTCGTCTTGGTGGAGTCAGCGCCTGCAGATTTTAGCGGCTCGTTTGGTGGTGCGTTCGTTGATGCTAGCGAGACTTACACTTTCCCTACCGGTGCAGAGGTTTGGGGTGGGTTTGCAAACAATAATGCAGATCTATACCCCTTCACGTTTGGCCAGGGTGGCGAGGTTCGTTTCACTGCAGCGCTGCCAGACGGTGTTGCAGATACGGGGGTTCGCTTCGTTTTCGAAAACGCGCCATACCCTGATGTGAACCCGAACTTCAGCACTGACGTTGTGACTGTGTCGGGTACCGCGGAGACCGAGTATGCGGTAGCCATTCCTCAGCAGGCGGCAGCGCAGACATTCAGTTCATTCTTGATGTACATCGTGGAGCAAGATCAGCCCGTGATCATCAAAAATGTAAGAGTGGCGACACCGCAGTAAAGAATGCAGAACGATATTAAAAATAGTTTGCAAGGGGTAACCAATATGCAACAAAAAGTATTCAACAAAAACCCAATGGCGACCGCGGTGACGGTTGCCATGGGTATGGCCGTTGGTTCAATGGCCATCCAAGCCCAAGAGCAACAGCCTGTTCTTGAAGAGGTAGTCGTTACCGGTATTAAAGCGAGCTTAAAGCGCGCCATGGATACCAAACGCGATTCAGCAGGTGTTGTCGACGCAATTACGGCGGAAGACATTGGTGCATTCCCAGATACCAACCTCGCCGAGTCATTACAGCGTATCACGGGTGTCGCGATTGAGCGTTCGCGCGGTGAAGGATCGACCGTTACTGTGCGTGGCTTTGGTGCGGACTTTAACCTAGTGACGTTGAATGGCCGTCAAATGCCTACTCACTCGGGTGGTGGTCGCTCGTTCGACTTCGGCGATTTGGCCTCCGAAAGCGTCTCAGGCGTTGAAATTTACAAAACGGGTCAAGCTAGCGTCCCCACCGGTGGTATCGGTGCGACCATCAACATCAAAACCGCGAAGCCGCTAGACGATCCAGGTTTGAAAATGGCTTTCAGCACGAAAGCGGTTCACGATCTTTCTACCGCAGAAGGGGATGATTACACGCCTGAGATCTCAGGCTTGATCAGCCAGACCTTCTTTGACGACACCATTGGCGTTGCCTTGTCTGGCTC
>JALRFH010000015.1 GCA_023253715.1 Halieaceae bacterium | reverse complement strand
AGGTGCGGCGGCTCCCGTACAATCTCCCGCGCCCACTCGTCGTCCACTCCGCGGAGAACTCCGATGCACCGCGCCGCCCTCCTGCTCTCCTGCCTCGCCCTGCTCGCCGCGGGCTGCCACTCCGGACCGGCGGTGGTCGCGTCCATGTCGGCGCGGGTCATGGCGCGCGGGGTGGCGTTTTGAGGGCCATAGGGCACCGCACTGGCGGCCATCAGCGGCCAATTGCCCTGGGGCAAAGGTTTGGAGACCTTAAGTCTGCGTATGGAGCGCCACTGCGCGAATGCTCAGGGACTGGCCGAATGGTTGTTGAAGCAAGACGCGGTGACCGCCGTGAACTACGCGGGCTTAGAGCACCACCCAGGACATACCTTGGCGGCCACGCAACAGAGCGGTTTTGGTGGTGTGTTAAGTTTTACGGTAAGAGGTGGGCGTGAGGCTGCATGGGCATGCATTAATGGCGTGCGCTGGCTCAGTTTAACCGCTAATCTGGGCGATGCGAAAACGACTATTGTGCATCCAGCCACGACAACTCATGGGCGTTTGAGTGATCAAGAGCGCGAGGCCGCGGGCATTACCGAAAACTTGATCCGTATCTCGGTGGGCTTGGAGTCACTAAAAGATATTCAGGATGATCTGAAGCGCGGTTTATCGTGTATATTGGCAGGATAGTGTGATGAGAGAGGTAACATGCTTAATCCTATCCTGGCCCAGGTACACGATGCCATCGCGCAGCGGTTGCTCGGTAAGTCAGAGGCCATAAGGCTCGCTCTGTGCGCTATTCTGGCGCGTGGACATCTGCTTATCGAAGATCTGCCCGGCATGGGCAAAACGACCTTGGCGCATTCTCTGGCCCAATCTCTGGGATTGAACTACTCGCGCGTGCAGTTTACCAGCGACCTACTACCGTCTGATATTCTGGGCTTGTCGGTGTTTGATGCGCGCGACAATCGGTTTGAATTTCACCCAGGACCGGTCTTTTCTCAAGTACTGTTAGCCGATGAGATCAACCGCGCGACACCACGCACACAAAGTGCCCTGTTAGAGGCGATGGCGGAGGGGCAGGTGTCGATCGATGGTGAGACCCGTGCGCTTCCAGAACCCTTTTTTGTTATTGCTACACAAAACCCCAGCGAGCAGATGGGCACTTATCCTTTACCCGAATCGCAACTGGATCGTTTTTTAATACGTTTGACCTTAGGCTACCCTGATATCGACTCTGAGCTTGCCTTGTTTCAGCGCGTGGTAGGGCGCGAACGGCAGGAACATCCCAAGAACCTACCTTCACTGACGGATACTCAGGGCTTACAAACACTACAGGCTGAGGTGGATCGGGTGAGTGCTACCGATGACGTGCTGCATTACGTCAGTCGTTTGGTGCAAGCTACCCGTAATCATCCTAACTGTGCCTTGGGTTTGTCTCCGCGAGGTGCCTTAGCGCTTCTCGAAGCATCAAAAGCCTGGGCGTACCTTGACGGTCGCCAATACATTCTTCCGGATGACGTCCAAGCGGTATTCTCAGCGGTGGCCGAGCATCGTTTGGTGCCGGTGGCGGGGTCGACCACCGACAGTCGTCAACTCACGCGCGAGCTGTTAGCCACCGTAAACGTGTTAAGGCAGGTATAGCGGCGGCATGTTCTCGTCGTGGCAGACTCGATGGCAGACGCGCTGGCAACGCTTTTTTGCGAGTCGCAGTCCTCGTCAAGCGCGGGTTACACTGACACAAAAGCGTATTTATATTTTGCCAACGCGCGGCGGATTCGCGTTTTTGCTGTTGCTGCTGGTGCTTCTGGTCGCGGGCATCAATTATCAGAATAATCTCATTTACGGTTTAACGTTTTGGTTGGCTACCGTATTTACCTTGGCCACTTGGCACACCTATCAGAACATGGCAGGACTGCAGCTTTCAGCACGCGCGACTGCGCCTGTATTTGCTGGAAGCCCTGCCCAGTTTGAGTTGACTCTGCAGGCGGGTGTAAACAAACGATCGTTGCAGCTGGCAGTGCACACCGCCCTCGGAGACAGTCAAAGTGTCGCTCAAGTAGGGGACACGCCGGTCAGGATGCTTTGGGCTGAGCCTACGACGCGTCGTGGTTGGTATAAACCCGAAAGACTGACGTTATCGTCGAATGCACCTTTTGGTTTGTTTCGCTGTTGGGCTTATGCCTGGCTAGATGCGCGTGCCTTGGTGTATCCGCGGCCCGTCGATGCGGTGATTATCATTGACGGAGCAGGCCAGGGTGATACCCGTCCACTGGGTAGTACCGTAACGCAAGAACTCGATGGGTTTCGCCCTTATCGAGCGGGGGATCATCGTAAGCACATTCATTGGGCAACGCTTGCCAAAGGACAACCCTTACAAACCCGAGAACAGGCTCTACAGCACGAGAATGAATCATGGGTGCTGTGGGAGCATTATTCAGGCACGATCGAGCAGCGTTTGAGTGCCATGTGCCAACGCGTGTTGATTTTATCCGAGCAGGATAAGGTATTCGGTCTGGTGCTGCCGGATCGGCAAATCACACCGTCTCGCGGCTACGAACATCGCGCACAATGCTTGCAGGCTTTGGCCTTATACGGCTTGGCAGAGGAGAGATCGCAGTGTTAATCCCTCGCGCCGTGCTGTTAATGATTTTTGGACTGATGCCCGTCCTGCTAGTGCCCTTAATAGAGGTCGTGCCGAATTGGCTAATCGGCGTTTATTTGCTTGCCGGCGCTTGGCGCTACGGCGCGTACTTGGGCAAAGCGAATTACCCAAAAGGTGGGGTTAAAGTGGTGTTGGTGGTTGTCTCTATTGGCGCCTTGGGCTGGGACATGGGGTCTTGGAAAGGTCTCGAGCCAATGGTGGCTTTATTACTTTTGGCGTTTGCCCTTAAAGTCACCGAACTCGTTACGGTGCGCGACACCTTGATCCTAATCTTAGTCGCGTATTTTATTGTCGCGGCGCAATTTTTATTCAGTCAGAGTCTGTCGGCCACCTTTCTTGGAATAGCCGAAATTTGGTGGATTACCGCAGTGCTGGTGGCAGTTAACTGCGGTACGCAGCCTGGGTTGTTGCGCCGCGCCTTGCGACAGTCAGGCACTGTTTTGGCGCAAGCGATTCCTTTGATGTTGGCGTTGTTTTTTATTTTTCCGCGCTTGGATCCATTCTGGGCCGTACCACTGCAATCTTCAGGCGGTGTCACGGGGGTCAGCGATCGCATGAATCCCGGGGATATCGCGAATTTAAGCCGATCAGCAGCTTTGGCATTTCGCGCTGAGTTTGCGGGCCCCATACCACCGAATCGGGAGCTCTATTGGCGCGCTTTGGTGCTGGACCGTCAGGTGGGTGAGACCTGGCGAGCCTCTATGCCAGAGCCTCGACGTTCCTTGCCTGATGTCAGTCCCGAAATTGATGTGAGTATTACCCTAGAACCTACCGGACAGCGCTGGCTGCCGGTGCTTGAGACACCCGCAACCTTGTCGATGCCGGCACTGATTGCAAAATCGAATACGGCATTTGCCGGTGCCGACATCAAGTCAGATACGCGGTATCGTTTGCTGGCAACGAGAGATGATCGTTTCGATACTATCCATCCCCTTGAGCGCTCACGATTATTGCAACTCAGTCCTGGACGAAACCCACAGACCCGAGCGTTAGCACAGCAGTGGCGGGGGCAGCTTCCCAGCGATCGCGACTACATGGATGCCGTATTTCGGTATTTTCGCGTGCAGCCGTTTTATTACACCCTCAATCCGCCGACCTTAGGGGCAAATGGTGTTGATGAATTTTTATTTACGACGCAGAGAGGCTTTTGCGAGCATTACGCCGGCGCGTTTACCGAGTTGATGCGAGCCGCTGGTATCCCCGCTCGAGTGGTTACTGGCTATCAGGGCGGCGAGTTGAACCCAGTCTCGGGTGCCGTGGTTGTGCGTCAATATGACGCCCATGCCTGGTCTGAGGTTTGGTTAGAAGGGCAGGGTTGGGTTCGCGTAGATCCCACTGCGGCAGTAGCGCCTGATCGAATTGAATATGGGCTTGAACAAGCCCTGGCAGAGGAGGGTAGTTTCCTCGAGAACACCCCGTTATCGGCCCTACATTTTAAAAATATTGCTTTGATCAACGCGTTGCGATTGCGCCTCGATGCGCTGAGTTATGAGTGGCAAAGTTGGGTTTTGGGCTTTGATCGCAATACCCAATCGACGCTGCTAACACGGCTATTTCAGGGCAATGAGCCGTGGAAGTATGCGGTGACTCTGGCCCTTGCCTGGGCTCTAGTCATGCTACCTTTGGCATTCCGGCTGTGGTGGTCAGAGCGCCCCAAAGTTTCGCCGCACGATCGCGTATTAGGTGATTTTTTGAGTTTAATGAGTCGCCACGGTTTTGTCCGCGAGCCCGGTGAGTCTCTGGCGCATTTCCAAGGCCGCATTGCCTCAGCCAATCCGCGCGGAGCCAAAGAGGCCAGTGCGTTTATCAATGCCTACAGCGCGCATCAGTATCAACCCAACAAAGCGCGTTACATTGCCGCGAGCGAGTTAAAGCGTTTGTTGCGTGAGTGCAAACGCCGTTTTAAAGCATAAAAAAACCGCCTCGAAGGGCGGCTTTTTTGAGCCGAGCTCGGTCTAGGCGACCTGATCGATCTGAACCGCACCGATACGCTTACCGTCCTCCGCGCTTTTCAGGAACGAAGCCATTTGGTCAAAGTTCATGTAGCGATAGATGTCTGACGACATAGAGTCCAACTTGGCCGCGTACTCTAGATACTCGGCTGGTGTGGGCAAGCGACCCAATATTGCGCCTACTGCCGCAAGTTCGGCAGAGGTCAGGTACACGTTGGCACCATCACCTAAACGGTTAGGGAAGTTACGTGTTGAAGTCGACAACACGGTCGAGTTGGGTGCAACACGCGCTTGGTTACCCATACAGAGCGAACATCCTGGCATTTCCATGCGTGCTCCGGCGCGGCCAAAGATGTTGTAATAGCCTTCTTCCATCAGCTGGTGTTCGTCCATTTTGGTCGGTGGCGCCAGCCACAAACGAGTGGCCATTGCACCTTTGTGCGCATCCAGCAATTTGCCCGCGGCGCGGAAGTGACCGATGTTGGTCATACAGCTGCCGATGAAGACTTCGTTGACACCATCGCCTGCAACCTCTGACAGCAAACGCGCATCGTCTGGGTCGTTAGGCGCACAGACGATAGGCTCTTTGATTTCGTTCAGATCAATTTCGATCACGGCTGCGTATTCTGCGTCGGCATCAGCACGCATTAATGAGGGATTGGCTAGCCACTCTTCCATGGCGCGCGCACGACGCTCAAGCGTGCGTGGGTCGCCGTAACCGTCGGCGATCATCGAGCGCAACAAGACGATGTTGGAGCGCAGGTATTCAGCGACCGATTCTTCAGACAGATCAATAGTACATCCACCTGCCGAGCGCTCGGCCGAAGCGTCAGACAATTCAAAGGCTTGCTCTACCGTTAGGTGGCGCAGACCTTCGATCTCGAGGATACGCCCAGAGAAGATGTTTTTCTTGCCTTTTTTCTCGACGGTCAGCAAACCTTGTTGAATCGCGTAGTAGGGGATGGCGTGCACCAAGTCGCGAAGTGTAATGCCGGGCTGCATTTCACCACTGAAGCGGACCAAAACTGACTCAGGCATGTCCAGAGGCATAACGCCCGTTGCCGCGGCAAATGCGACCAACCCTGAACCGGCAGGGAACGAGACTCCCATCGGGAAACGGGTGTGTGAGTCGCCGCCTGTACCCACGGTGTCGGGTAACAACATACGGTTTAACCACGAGTGAATAATGCCGTCGCCGGGGCGCAAAGATACACCACCACGGGTCATAATAAAGTCAGGCAGCGTGTGTTGAGTTTCAATATCGACCGGCTTTGGATAGGCCGCCGTGTGACAGAACGACTGCATGGTCAGATCGGCAGAGAAGCCAAGGCATGCTAAGTCTTTGAGCTCGTCGCGCGTCATCGGGCCGGTGGTGTCCTGAGAGCCTACAGTCGTCATGCGGGGTTCGCAGTAGGTGCCCGGGCGAATACCGTCGGTACCGCAGGCTTTGCCTACCATTTTCTGCGCCAAAGTGTAACCTTTGCCGGTGTCTTCTGGTTGATCGGGCGTACGGAATAAGTCGGTGCGGGGTAGACCGAGTGACTCACGAGCTTTGGTGGTTAAGCCGCGGCCGATGATGAGGTTAATACGTCCACCAGCGCGTACTTCGTCGAGCAGTACCTGCGATTTCAGTTCGAACTCGCTTAGGACGCGTCCGTCCTCGGCGAAAATTTTACCGTCATAGGGACGAATCTCGATCACATCGCCCATGGCCAATTCATCAACAGGCGCTTCGAAGACCAGCGCACCGGCATCTTCCATGGTGTTGTAGAAAATGGGAGCCACCTTGCCACCGATGCAGATCCCACCAGCGCGTTTGTTGGGCACGCCGTCGATATCATCACCAAAGAACCAAAGCACACTGTTCGTCGCTGACTTACGCGATGAGCCTGTGCCTACGACGTCACCTACAAACGCGACGGGTAGGCCTTTGGCCTTGATCTCGTCGATTTGGCTCATTGGGCCTACAACGCCGTGCTCTTCAGGATTTAATCCGTCGCGGGTCATTTTGTACATCGCGCGCGCGTGCAATGGGATGTCTGGGCGCGACCACGCGTCAGGAGCGGGTGACAGGTCGTCGGTATTGGTTTCGCCCGTGACTTTAAATACAGCGACTTTAATTGACTCGGCAACGTCATTGCGCGAGGTAAACCATTCGCCGTCCGCCCAAGACTGCATAACCGCCTGAGCGTGGCTATTGCCGCCCTTGGCTAATTCTTCTACATCATGGAACGCGTCGAACATGAGAAGCGTGTGCTTTAACTCCGCTGCTGCGAGCTCTGCCAACTCCGGATCGCTGAGCAAGTTGACCAAAGTTTCTATGTTGTAACCGCCGTGCATGTTGCCTAGCAGTTTCACTGCGTCAGCCTTGCTGATCAGCGGAGATTCAGCTTCACCCTTAACAACAGCACTTAAAAATGCCGCTTTGACGTAAGCCGCTTCGTCAACACCGGGTGGTACGCGAGTACTGATTAATTCAATCAAAAAGCTTTCTTCGCCCGCGGGTGGAGTCTTTAATAGTTCGACTAGGCCCGCAACCTGCTCTGCATTTAACGGTTTTGGGGGGATATTTTCTGCTGCACGTTCAGCAACGTGGGCGCGATAGGCTTCTAACACGTACGACTCCTCGGTGGTGGTCCATAAAGGGTTTGATAATTTCGCGCGGTAGTATACCGCAAGCCGCTACTTGGGGGAATTCGTAGGGCGCTATAGCATGTATTCATCCCAGTGATAATAAACCCAGATTTTTGGGTTTAAGATTTGGCAAATGGATTGTGTTTCCCTAGTATTGCGCCTTTACTTAGGAAACGTATTCGCACATGAGGAAACGTATTCGCACATGTTAGATCGCCCCGTCAAAACTCCCTGCATAGGTGTTTGTTCGACCGGTATCGGGGATCTCGTATGTCGAGGCTGTAAGCGGTTTGTGCATGAGGTGGTTGATTGGAATGGTTATTCCACGCAACAAAAACGGATTGTCGATAGTCGTCTCGCCCAGTTTTTAGCGCAGTGCATGGCAAACCGGTTTGAGGTGGTCAATGAATCGGTGCTGAAGTCGCAGTTGGAATTGCAGCTTATTCGTTACGACCCTGTCCATTCGCCCCTTTGTTGGGTGTTTGCAGTTTTAAAGGCAGGCGCGAATCAAATTTCAGATCCCTCTCGCTTTGGTTTTTCGGTATTGCCTTGGTGCCGAGACAAAACCCTAAAACAATTGCGTGACGAGGTGGATGAGGAATATTTTCAGTTATCACAGGCGCACTACGAACGCTATTTTTTGCAAGGGGTAGCCAGTGAGTAAAAGTCAGGCAGTAGAGGTTCAGCCCATTATTGAATTTTTGGGCAGCGAAACGCCTAAGGCGTGGATAGAGTGCGCCTTGAAAAACCAAGATATTCTGCTGATCGATCACGCTAACTGTGAGAAAAAGGCTGCTTCTACGGCCTTAAATTTGATGTATCGCTACGTTGATTTCCCCCAGTTGCTGCAAAAGTTGTCGCGCTTGGCCCGCGAAGAGCTCAGGCATTTCGAGCAAGTACACGCTATTATGCGCAAACGCAATATCGACTACCCTCAGTTAAATGCATCCCGCTACGCCGGTGGTTTGCGTGATCAGGTCAGTAAACATGAGCCCATGCGTTTGGTTGACACCCTGATCGTTGGTGCGATTATCGAGGCGCGCAGCTGCGAGCGATTCGCAGCTTTGGCACCGCATTTGGATAAGGAACTCAGCGAGTTTTACGGTTCCTTGCTTAAGTCAGAGTCGCGCCATTTTATGGATTATTTGGCACTGGCTAGGCAGGTAGCGGATGAAGCTCAGGTCGCTCATCGTACGGAAGCGTTATTGAGGGTCGAGAACGCCTTGATTGCCGATCCAGACCCAGAGTTCCGATTTCACTCGGGCGTTCCGCTAGCGGTCTAGCATCGTTGTGATCCGCTCCTCGCTTATGCTGTGCGCAGTGGGCAGTTTAGAAACTCGATTGTGTTCTCGTCAGCTCTGCAAACCCACACTGGGCGATCGGTATCCCAATCTCCAAGCACAATGCGTTCTTTAAGCTCGGCCATGGGGTGCCTGGCCGGGCGGTGAGTGTGTCCGTGGATTAACACACTGACCCCGTGAAGCGTCATGACGCGTTCAACCTCGGTCTCGTTGACGTCCATGATGTCATCGGTTTTTACTTGGTTAGCTTCCTGGCTCATATCCCGAAGTTGTCGGGCGAGTGCACGTCGTTGGTCTAAGGGTTGAGCCAATAAATTTTGTTGCCAGGCCTTGGAGCGAACTTGCGCTCGAAACTGCTGATATTCGGTGTCATCAACACACAGTGAATCACCGTGCATCAGTAATGCACGCTCGCCCGCTAGTGTTAATAGGTGTGCCTCGGGCAGTAGTGTTGCGCCAATCGTTTTAGCAAAAGTCTCCCCAAGCAAGAAGTCTCGGTTCCCTTGCATCAAAAACAGCGAGCAACCGCCGTCAACAATGTCTTTTAGCCTTGCGCATAATTGCTGAGCGAAGGGTGATTCATCGTCGTCGCCAATCCACGCATCAACCAAATCCCCCAGAATGTAGAGTTCATCGATGTCGCTACAGTGGTCTTGTAGGAAATGTTCGAAGGCTAGAAAAAGATCAGGAGCGGCTTCGCTCAGATGCAGGTCTGAGATGAATAGCCGCTCCATAGGATTACAGGATTTCTACAATTGACTCGATGATCACTGGGTCGACAGGCACGTCTTGGTGGCCGTTGCGAGAGGTGGTCGCTACCGCGCGGATTTTATCCAAAACTTCGGAACCCTCGGTGACTTTGCCAAATACCGCGTAGCCCCAGCCTTGCATGTTTTTGCCACTGTGGTTCAAAAACTCGTTGTTGCTGACGTTAATGAAAAATTGAGCGGTCGCTGAATGAGGGTCCATGGTGCGAGCCATCGCGATGGTGCCGAACTCGTTTTTAAGACCGTTATCCGCCTCGTTTTCAACGGGGGTTTTGGTGGCCTTTTGCTGCATATTGGTGTCAAAGCCGCCGCCTTGAACCATAAAGTTATCGATGACGCGGTGGAAAATCGTACCGTCATAGAAACCTTCGCGTACGTAGTCTAGGAAGTTAGCAACGGTTTTGGGTGCGTTGTCAGCGTCAAGCTCAAGGGTCATGTCGCCAAAGGTTGTGGAAATCTTAATCATAAAAAACTCAGTTTCGGTTACAACAGTGAGGCGCAATGATACTGACTTTCTGGGGCGGGAGCAAAAAAACCGCCTGTGGAGCTTTACCGAAAGTAATGCCTACCGAATCCTGAGCTCGGGCGGTATAATGCGCAGCTTTATTCACCATCGGGAATCACTTGTGTCAGAGTCATCAAGACCCATGCATTTTTTAGAAGCTTTGGTCGCCAAAGATTTGGAATCAGGCAACATCACCAAAGTGGTAACGCGTTTTCCGCCAGAGCCCAACGGCTACCTTCACGTGGGGCACGCAAAATCCATTTGTTTAAACTTTGGTTTGGCTCAGCGATTCGGTGGAGACTGCCACCTGCGCTTTGATGACACTAACCCAGAAAAGGAAAGTGATGAATTTATTCAAGCGATTCAGGCTGACGTTCGCTGGCTGGGCTTCGACTGGGCAGGCGATGTGCGGTATGCCTCGAGTTACTTTCAGCAGCTTTACGACTGGGCCTGCGATCTCATCGATCAAGGCTTGGCCTATGTCTGCGACCTGAGCGCAGAAGAGGCCAGGGTGTATCGAGGGACCTTGACCGAACCCGGGCGCAACAGTCCTTATCGTGAGCGCAGTGTCGAAGAAAACCGCGCGCTGTTTGCTGCGATGCGTGCGGGTGAGTTCGAAGATGGTGCCAAAGTATTGCGTGCGAAGATCGACATGGCCAGCCCCAATATGAATTTGCGAGATCCGATTTTGTATCGCATTCGGAGAGTGGTGCATCACCAGACGGGCAGTGAGTGGGTGATTTACCCAACCTACGATTTTGCCCACGGGCAGGGCGATGCCATCGAGGGTATTACGCACTCGATTTGCTCTTTGGAGTTCGAAGATCACCGACCGCTTTACGATTGGTTCGTTAAAAACTTACCCGTTCCCAGCGAGCCACATCAGTACGAATTTGGTCGCTTGAATTTGAACTACACCGTGACGAGTAAACGCAAACTTAAGCAATTGGTTGATGATGCTGTGGTGACTGGCTGGGACGACCCAAGGATGCCAACGATTGCAGGCATGCGTCGGCGCGGGTATTCGCCCGCGGCGATTCGTACCTTCTGCGATATGATCGGTGTGACGCGCAGTGACGGTACGGTAGACGTTGCGATGTTGGAGCATGCCGTGCGCGACGACTTAAACAACAACGCGCCACGAGCGATGGCTGTGCTAAACCCGTTGACCGTGACACTCACGAACCTGAGTGAAGATCACCGCGAGGTGGTGATGTCGCCCAATCACCCTCAGAACGAGGCGTTGGGTGAGCGCGAATTGGTATTCACCCAGCAAGTCGTGATTGATGCCGACGATTTCCGCGAAGAGGCTAACAAAAAATTCAAGCGCTTGGTGTTGGGTAAACGGGTGCGCTTGCGCAATGCCTACGTTATTGAGGCCTACGATGTGGTCAAAGATGCCGATGGTCAGGTGGTCGAGGTGCTAGCCAAAGTCATCGAGAATACGGTAGGTGCTGATCCTGAAGATGGCATTAAGCCCAAAGGCGTGATCCAGTGGGTATCAAAAAGCGAAGGCGGACGCGCCACGATTCGCTTGTATGACCGTTTGTTCACGCAGGCCGAACCCGAAGCCGACGGCGACTTTATGGCGGTGGTGAATCCTAACTCATTGGTGGTTATTGAAAACGCCTATGTCGAGCCAAGTTTGCTCCGTGCCCAGCCCGAACAAGCCTATCAGTTCGAACGCGAGGGTTATTTCGTGGCTGATCGTTTTGATCACTGTGCAGAGACCCCCGTTTTTAATCGTACCATTGGTTTGCGAGATGCCTGGCAAGAGGGCGCGTGATTGACATGGATATCAACGTATACAACACGCTGGCGCGACAAAAAGAGCGCTTTGAACCCAGGGTTCCCGACGAGGTCACGATGTACGTTTGTGGTCCCACCGTTTACAACCTAGCGCATATTGGTAACGCTCGTCCGGTCGTGGTATTTGATGTGCTGTATCGCTTGCTTCAAACCCAATATCAAACAGTGCGCTACGCTCGCAACATCACCGACATCGACGATAAAATTATTACCGCAGCCCGCGAGCGAGGCGAGCCTATTGACGCGGTAACGTCAGAGTTTACGCAAAAGTTTCGCGAGGATGTGGCCGCTCTGGGTACTCTACCACCGACCTTAGAACCTCACGCGACGCACAATTTAGGCCCCATGATCGCGATGGTTGAAGCCTTGTTAGCCAAAAACCACGCTTACGAAGCCGATGGCCACGTGCTGTTTTCCGTAACCAGTATGCCCAACTATGGGGAGCTTTCAGGTCGTAATTTAGACGATATGCTGGCCGGGGCGCGAGTCGAAGTCGCGGATTACAAGCGTCACCCCGGAGATTTCGTTTTGTGGAAGCCGGCAGCCGCCGACGAGCCCGGTTGGGAAAGTCCTTGGGGGCGGGGGCGCCCAGGCTGGCACCTTGAGTGTTCGGCGATGATTCACGAGCATTTGGGCTTAGAAATCGATATTCATGGTGGCGGTCGCGATTTGATTTTTCCGCATCATGAAAACGAAATTGCACAAAGCTGCTGTGCCTACGGCGGCTCTTACGTGCGCTATTGGATGCACAACGCCTATATCGATATTGATGGCGAGAAGATGTCCAAGTCTTTGGGTAACTTCAAGACCATACGTGAACTCTTGGGCTTGTATCGTGGCGAAGTGCTTCGCTTTGCTTTATTGAGCGCCCATTACCGCTCGAGCCTAAACTTTTCGAAGGAATTGCTGGATCAGTCGGAGAACGCGCTGAATGGGCTGTATAACGCCTTACGTAAGGTGGAG
>JALRFH010000231.1 GCA_023253715.1 Halieaceae bacterium | reverse complement strand
GGGCTTTCGCCCGCCGCTGATGAATGACTTTCCCTTCCACTGACCGGACTCGCGGCTGTGCGGGACAAGGCCGGCGAGACTTCCGGCCTGCTTTCTGTCGAGGGTGCCGATTTCGGGCAGGAAGGTGAGGATCAGCGCGGCGGCGATGGCTCCGAGGCCGGGGATCGAGCACAGGATCTCGCGCTTGCGCTCCAGGGCTTTGTCGCTGGCGATATGGCGTGCAATCTCGGCATTGAGCTCGGCGAGTTGGCGCTCGACGAGGGTCAGGCGCGCCTTGATCTGGCGTTTCAGGATTGGATTGAGCTGCACATGGCTGCGTGCTACACAATCGAGCCAGTTGGTGTAAGGCTGAAGGTCTTGTCCATTCTTTAGGTAAAAAAAAACCCCGCAGTAGCGGGGTTTAACTTTGCATAGTTATGAGCTTTTATAACACTTAGAAATCGTACTTCAAGCCCAGCTGGACTTGCCACACTGACTGGCTGAGAGTTTCTAGATTTTGGAT
Organism: Halieaceae bacterium; assembly: GCA_023253715.1. GTDB lineage: Bacteria > Pseudomonadota > Gammaproteobacteria > Pseudomonadales > Halieaceae > Aequoribacter. Next base: position 8,575 of record JALRFH010000231.1, on the reverse strand, counting down.
TCGACTAGGATTGTTCAGGTTGAAGTACTCATATTGCCCACCAACGATTTTTGCAGCAACAACTTTGCGTGCGTATTCGTACCGTGTGCGCTCTATGCGGCCCCAATCATCATTTAGCAGGTTGCCAAAGTTTTCGATGTCTAAGAAAACTTTGAAACTGTGATCATCGCTAAACGCCGGTAGCTCTTGCTGGATGCGAACATCAAAGATGGTCGACCAACGTGAGTTGTCACCATTTCTTGGTGCAATGCTGCCCGCATATTTCGCCAGCTCAGAGCTCTTAATATAGTCAAAGAAGGCTTGTTGCGCTGCGGCGTCACCACCAAAGGAGCTTGGGGCAAATAGCGGATCGTTGATTCCAGATGGTACGTACAGAAGATGACCTGCATCGTCGTTTTGACTCTCACGAGCACATCGGCCGCCACCTAAGTCAAGTATACAGTTGTTGTTTTCATCGAAAGTGTAGCTGTAAGGCTGACCACTTCTTCGCGTAGCGAATACCGATACTTTTGTTTCGTAGCCGGCGATTAACTCTTTGCTCCAGTTCACGCGCATTTTGAACATGTGCTCCACTTGGAAGTTAGAGGTGCCTTCTCGAGGTCTTTCTCGGTCATAGGCTGCGAAGTCTGAGTAGTTAGATGTTGCTGTTGATGATGTGCCATAGCCAATGTCTTTAACATCGGAATTGGTATAGCTCATAAACAGATCGAAATCACCCGCTTTGGTATTCCACTCTTTCGATGCTGCTAGTGCGAATAAGGTGCTTTCGCCGCCATCAAAGGAACCGACTATGATAGATTGTGGAGCACCGCCGCAATCGTAAACGGGACGACCGTCTGGCGCTTGACCTGGCACTTTGGTGCAGCGAGCATCAGACCAGTAAGACGCATTGTCCAAGCTGTTGTAAAGCATATCAGCAGACAACAACCAATCTTCGCCCAAGAAACCTAAATCCGTCTCGTGCGCAACACCTAGACTGATTTTTGTAGTGGTCGGTATTTCGAAGTTTGGGTCTAAAGCGTTTACAGATCCGTCAGGTGCTTCATTTGCCAACGCCGCAAGAACGTCCGCTGGAATGTACTGCCCCGTAGCACTGTCTGGTGTAGTTGGTACATTGATCACACCAAATGCACTCGTGCCGTCAGATATTACGCCGTCATTCGAGTAGCTGTTCGAGATCCATACGCCGGGCGAGCCACCTGAGAAGCGACCAATGCCACCTCGGACTGTGGTGTTATCCGATACGAACCATTTGAACGAAAGTCGTGGTAGAAGTACGTCAAGCCCATCGATGTCGTTGGTATTTGAAAAACCGTATCGATCGATAAAGTTTTGGTTTTCACGAATCGTTCCGTTGCTCGAATACTCGTCATAGCGAAGACCGAAGTCTACGATTAGGCTGCCGTTAATGTCCCAGCTATCCTGTAAATAGATTGACTGGTAGTCATAACCCCAGATCGCGCGAAGGTCGTTCTCATTATTCGTGATGGCATTATTGTATAGAAGACCCGAGGCAGTCGCATTTTGTAAATCAGCAATGCTGTCGAATACATAAGAGCCTTCAGAGTTTTGTGCAAATAAGTTATCGACGTCGACTTCTTCTCTCTCGATACCAAATTTGATGATGTGATCGCCTAATGCGTACTCAGCAACAAATTTAACTTGGAAAAACTCTTGATCTAGTTCGTTACCGTGACGAAAACGGTCAGGGCCAAACACCAAGTAGTTGTCGTCCCCGTCAACGGTGCGCAGAAGTACTGCCATGGACGGGAATTCAGCTCCATTGAGTGAGTCTTGCCCAGTCGCCTGTTTGGTTTGCGCAATTTTAAGTTCGGTTGAAAAGTTGTCTGACCAATCTGAGAAAAGATGACCAATAACACTGTCAACTTTTTCCGAGCGATCATACCAAGCTGAAGATGCACCCAGAATATTGTCTGACGCTAAGAAGTTGTTACCATTCTGTTCGATGATGGTGTTGCCTTCTGTATTAATGTACGTGAACTTCGCTCTGTGGTTATCTGAGATGTTCCAGTCAACATTGGCTAAGATTTTTTCATCTTGCGCTGGGCTTTTTGAGAAACCGCCAATGTCAAAGCCCCATACATCACTCACGATTTGAGCAACTTGTGCTACATCTTCGGTGGTAATGTCTGCATATGTGTTTAGTGCGCCCGAACCTGCTGGTCCTCGGTTTAACGGGGCTGTTTCTTCGTATTTGTCATAGGCAACAAAGAAAAACAGTTTGTCCTTAATGATTGGGCCACCAAAGGTTGCTGCGAAAGTTTCCTCTTCAAACTGGAAGTCAAACTCATCATCGCGGCTTTTGTCGCCGATCATGCTGTCGTCTGTTGAGTAATAAGACACGGAACCTTTAAATTCGTTGGTGCCTGATTTGGTAACAGCATTAATGGTTCCACCTGTGAAGCCGTTGTATTCAACGTCGAATGGTGCCGTTTGAATTGATAGAGATTCAATCGCATCGTAAGAGATAGGCGAGCGTTGTGAGGGATAGCCGTTAGCATTCAGACCAAAGCGATCGTTTAGCGCTACACCATCAATGGTAAGTGAGTTAAAACGGTTGTTCGCGCCAGCGATGCTTAATTCCTTGGCACCACCGCTTTGAACGTTGACCGATGCGAATGGATCCAACTCGGCGGCATCAGTGATGTCTCGATCAATTGATACAACCTCTGATAATGCTTTCAAACCCAGAGTTGTAGTTAATGCCCCGCTTGAAAAACCAGTATCACCCAAGCTTTGCGCTGTCACTGTTACTTCTTCCATGGCCGTTGCAGATTTAACAGTCACGGGAAGACTGAATACTTCGTCGAGAGAGAGGTAAACATCGTCGATTTGAACATCTTGAAAGTCGCTACCGCTGATCGATATCAAGTAAGGACCACCCACTTTCAAGCTGCGTGCTGAGAATGAGCCCGATGCGTTGGTGGTTGTTTTCGATACGGTTCCAGAGGGTACGTGCGTGATGGTGACAACGGCATTTGAGAAAGTCGTGCCGGTTTCTGACGCTACATTACCGCGTATCGATGATGTCGTTGAAGTCGCAAGTGCCGCTGACGACATCCCAACCGTGAGTGTTACAGCAACAGCCAGACGGCTAAGCTTCGGTAAACCAATCATAAATGATGCTCCTAGTATTCATGTAGATGGGTTATGGTTAACTAAACTAGCGCAAATAATTCGCATTTTACTCAGAGCCGCTGCCAAAGAGTTTTGCATAGCACTACCCCAGGCGGCGAATTCTAGCGCAAAAGGTAATTGTGGATGGTTGCGATTTCATTACAAGGGTAGCATTTGGCACTTTTACACTAAAATAGTGAATTGCGCTGAGCCTAGTAAATGTTTAGGGGTGGGCTTTCAATCTTTTTGCTGTTACCAGTTGGCGTTAATTGCGCTGACACTGATGGCGCTTTCACTTTATCGTCACGCGGGTGATATAACATATATTGCAGTGGGTTATAAGGGATTCCGAAGTTATGTATTTCGATGAGCGAGTGAGACAAACCGCAACCTATTTATTTTGTGGTTTCATATTTCAGTCTGGGACATTTTGCATGGCAGCAATCGATAAGGTTCGCCCAACTACCCGAATCGCCTTCGGATCCTGCGCCGTCCAAGACAAACCCATGCCAGTCTGGTCTGCGGTGGTAGATCGCGAGCCTGACGCATTCTTGTTTTTGGGGGATAACGTTTACGCCGATACCGGCGCCTATAAGCTCATGCCCTCACCTCGTAACTACGAGGTGGCCTATGAACGTCTGAAAAAGAACCCCGATTTTAATAAATTTCTGGTCGCGAGTCGGGCGCGCGAAATAGAGGTGTTCGCGACTTGGGACGATCACGATTACGGTCTTAATGACGGGGGCGAGGAGCACAGCGAACGTTTGGAGGCTAAAAAAGCCTTCGTTGATTTTTTTAGTCCCTTGGGCTTAGCCGAGCCCTCGCTGGATCAACCTGGCATACATAACACCTCCGTGATTGAATTCGAGGGTTTTAGTATCCAAGTGCTCATGCTGGATACTCGAAGCTATCGTTCGAGATATACCAAAGCTGAAAACCCCGAGTTGTGCGCACGCGGTGGTTGGGCGTATGACAGCGAGGCTGACGCAACGATTCTGGGAGAAAAGCAGTGGACCTGGTTAGCGGAAGAGCTGGCTAAAGCTGCGGATCTGCGCTTGATCGTTTCGAGCATCCAGGTGCTGCCGACAGAGCAATGCTTTGAAAAATGGGCTAACTTTCCCGCTGAGCGCGAGCGTTTACTGCGACTGATCGCGGCGAGCCAGGCTCAGGGCGTGATTCTGCTCAGCGGCGATCGCCACTCAAGTGAGATTAGTGTCATGAAGCGGGAAGATATTGGCTACCCCCTGTATGAAATTACCTCGAGTGGTCTGAATAATGCGCTTCAGGGGCGCTTTGATATCGCCAACGAGCGCAATTCTTTGCGAGCCTTATCCAGCAATGTCAGCGATAACGGGTTCGGCGAAATCGAAATTTCCCGGTCTGGTATGGATCGCACACTGGTATTTCGGCTGATTGACGAACAAGGTGCTGAGTTGCAAGCGCTACAAGTACCCTTGTCAATGCTAAGTCGCAATGCTCTGAGGTAGCGCCGCTGTCATAAATTCTTGGCACAAGCGGCACTCTGTTGCTATTGTATTAGAAAAATGGAATACACAGGAGAAGGTATGACTCGAACAGCAGCTGTCAGTGAATGTATGCACCGTTCACCACTCACCATCTCGCAGGACGCCAGTATCGCTCAAGCGGTACAAGTCATTGTAGATAACAAACTTACCGGTATTACCGTGACCGATGACCTCGGGAGTGTGGTGGGTGTTCTGTCCGAAATAGACTGTTTAAAAGCGATTTTGAATTCAATTTACAACGATGGAGATCCAGATCATCGTCAGGTCAATGAGTTCATGACCACTCAGTTGAATACCTGTACGCCTACTGACAGTATCGTCGAAGTGGCGCAAAGCATGTTAGAGACACAACAGCGTCGCAGACCCGTCCTAGAAGATGGTAAGCTAGTGGGACAGGTGAGCTCGGGGAACGTACTTTGGGCTTTAATGGAGTACTCTCGACGCAGGGCCTAGGTCTGTCCCGGTTTTGCGCCTCTAGGTGAAAAATCGGTGTTAATGGAATTGTCGTATCTCGCTTGGCTTGGGCTCGTTGTGAGCGCTTTACTCATTGGTATGGCAAAGACGGGTTTACACGGTGTGGCAATGCCCACTGTGCCGCTCTTGGCCTTGCTGTTTGGCGCTAAGGCTTCAACGGGAATTGCTTTAGGCATGTTGATTGCCGCAGATGCCATGGCTGTCCTTTACTACCACCGGCACGCTGATTGGACGGTATTGTGGCGGGTCTTCCCAGCGGCCGGATTAGGGGTCGCCCTGGGGACCTTGATGGGCGACTTGATTTCCGATTCTGATTTTGCGCTGGCGATGGTGGTGTTCATCATCGTGTCGCTCGTGCTGATGATATGGCAGGAATTGAAACAGTCGATGTGGGTTCCAAAACACCCTGTTTTTGCCATTAGTGCGGGTATTTTGGGCGGGATAACAACGATGGTCGGCAATATGGCGGGACCTGTGATGGCGTTGTATTTATTGAGTCAACGACTGCCCAAGCAAACGTATATTGGTACCGTGGCTTGGTTCTTTTTAGCCGTCAATCTATTCAAAATACCCTTTCACGTGATGGCGTGGCACACCATGGATTTTGGAACGCTTGCCGTTAATGGTTTGATGGTGCCTGTGATTGGGCTGGGTGCGTGGATAGGCATTCACTGGGTAAAACGCATTGGTGACGCGAACTATCGTTGGTTCATTATTGTCACCACGGGGGCGTCGGCCCTCCTGATGTTGGCGCGTAGTTAAAGATAAATATCGGCATTTATCAACGCAACGACTCTCAGTGGGCGCGTAAGGTGCTCCGGAGTTGCCTCAATTAGGCTTGCAAAAATTCGCAACGCGTCGCTGGGTTACTTTTGAAAACACCCCCAAGTGCCGTTGTACGGGTATGGGAATTGGCATCCATGATGCCACGAGACTTGACGCAATAGTGCGTTGCATTCATTGTCACAGCGACATCTTCAGTTTGCAAAAGTGTTTGTAGTGCCAATAAAACCTGTTGGGTTAAACGTTCTTGCACCTGAGGGCGTTGGGCGAAAAACCTGACAATACGATTAATTTTAGACAGGCCAATGATTTTATCCTTGGGAATGTACGCCACTTTCGCCGTGCCGTCGATAGTGACGAAGTGGTGTTCACAGGTACTAATCAGAGATATGTCGTCGATACAAACCATTTCTTCCACGTTCATTTTGTTGTCGATGACTGATATTTTCGGGAACTGCGAATAATCCAGCCCAGCGAAAATTTCATCGACATACATTTTGGCGATACGATGTGGCGTTTCGGCTAAGCTGTCATCGTTTAAATCAAGCCCTAATGCCTGAGTAATTTGCGTAAAGGCGTCTTTGATGGTTTGGTATTTTTGATCTCGAGACAGACTGTTGTTAAACATCGGCGTTTCCAAGCCTGCTGCGATCAGCGCGTCCTGAACCTGCTGCGCCGCTGGGCTTAGCTCTGTAGGTATGCTCAGTGTTTGGGTTTTTAGTGCTGACGTCATAGTCTTCTCCTGTAAGTCGTCATTGTTACGCTGTAGGAGAACAGTTAGATTACCTACTCACCATCGAATTGTGTCTGCTAACGAGGACGCGACCAGTAAAAGGCCACTGGCATATACGCTGATCAACCAAGCGATACATGCTTGAGCGTGGGGGTGGCCCGCGCGAATAAGAAGTGCCAGCAGGGCTGTGCGGGGGATTTCGGTGCCGTTGGTTGTTGCCGTGTGTAAAAGCTTTGCCTGAACCTCAGCGTTGAAGGGGACACAGTGCCACCCAAGGTAAGTCACTAAGTGGCGGGTAGCGATGTAGGCACCATGCCAGCGAATTGAAGCGTCGCGGGCGGATTCCCATGTGCCCTCGCCATCGACCAAAACGAGATTAGCCGCGTCTTGCCCCACAAAACCACGTCGAATGCTCAGAGCATAAACCAGACTTAGCGCACTGGCCGAAGTAGTCAGCACCAGAGCAGCGATTTCGAGAGCATTGAGTTCGACGATGCGAAGCGTGAGCAGAGCCGCGAGTGACCCGAGGCCGCAGGCGCCTCCCAAGAACAGAATTCTAGGCCAGTGCCAGCGGGGTGTGTACCAACGAATGCTTGGGGGTAATTCCAGTAACCCTTGATGTAAGCTGCTGGAGTCATGCGCAATTAGGTCGTTTAACCACCGGTGAGTTAGGAATGCCATAAGCCCCAAGGGTAAGGCTCCCAGCAAAATGGCCGCGCTTAAGGTCATGAAACTGCGCTCTCTAAAATGCACAGCTTCGAGTGCTTTGCGGGGGGCGAGAAGTGCCTGATTGCTAAAAGATGCCTCCGCAGCACCACCCGCAGCGAACTTTAAAAACCCCCCCGAGTGTCGAGGGATTGCTAAGAGTGAGTCACGCCATCTCACTAGACCCGCGAGTGGCTGGTCAAGGACGACCTTTTGTAGATGTTCTCCTAGCGGTGAAAATCTGTGCAAGCTGTCTTTCCCGTTTTTCGACAAAATTACCCACCAGCCTTGATAGGTTTCTACAAAGCTTTTAACGCGGCTAGTGAGCGGGTCGGGATCAGATGGGTCGATAAAAAGGATTTGATCGAGTTCACGCATAAATGTTCGATCGTCAATGCTAAATACTCGCAGGCCCGGAGCCTCTGGATCTGATGCGTACATCAGTCCCTCGAACATAGCGAAGGTTTCCTGTCCTAACGCCAAGGTTGTGCTGCGAGAGCGCCCATTACTTGGGTTGTAAGCTGATATATAGGATCCGTGATTGATGTATAAGCGTTCTGAAGAGGGTTCAAAAAAGAGATCGAGGGCTTTAGGGAATACCTTAAGACTTTCGATAAAGGTGCACTCGACGGGTTCAACCTGGCATAGGAAGGTGCCTTCAATTAATTCTTGAGTGTTGTGCTGGGTGTTAATCAAACGTGAGCCTGCTAGCGCAAAGCGATCCTCCGACAGCAGCGCCGGTGTGCCTCGAATTTCGCTTAAGTCGAGATCCTCTAGCGAAAAATCGAATCGTATCAAGCCTGCGTGGTCGTGAAGTACGGCTCGTTCTGGCGTGGTGAGGAGCAAAGCACCGTTATCGAGCGCTACACCATGGACATCAAACTTAGGCAGTGGCTCGGGCCAGTGCTTCCAGTATGCGCTGAGCACCAAGGCCGTCACACACAGCAACAAGCTTATAAGCGCGGCGGCGGCGGCCGAAGAGCGCAGGCTGGTTGTGCTGCTTAGGGTATTGTTCAAAACCGTTCTTTTCAATCGATAAGGGTTTGGCGCCACCGAGCTCTGTTCTGCAGTGGTGTTGGCCTCGTTCGAAGGTAGTTGTTCTTCTAGGAGATCTGCTGGCGGTTTTTGGGTCGGATCTTGGGCTGGACGCGGAGCTGGCTCCGGTGCTGGTGCTGGAGCGGGTGCTGGTGCTGGTGCTGGTGCTGGTGCTGGAGCT
>JALRFH010000225.1 GCA_023253715.1 Halieaceae bacterium | reverse complement strand
GTTTTACTTGGGCTTTCAATCTCTGGATGGCTTGGCGCCAGGCTTGTTGGGTGCAACCTTGGCCTTCGCGGCAGGCGCCTTTGTGTGTATTGCTCTCAGCGATTTAATTCCCGAGGTACATTTTCACAGCCATGATCGTATTAAACTAAGCTTTACGTTTTTGTTTGGTATCGCACTGGCTTATGCGATCGCCTTTATTGAGCCTGCTAGTTTACACGCAGTGCACTAGGTTTAAGGCGTGCAGCCCATAGCGCTTGCTAGGGCCTGAGTTTGCTTAGGATCCTGAATCGGGTCCGTTAACCAGTCCTTCGCTTGTGCTTCAATCAGCGTCTGCATAACGTGGATGTGATCTGAATCTGCGTTCAAGCACCGTATATATTCGTAGCGCTCGCCGCCGGCTTCCAGAAAATACTCGCGGTTTTCACCCCCAATCTCTTCGATGGTTTCTAGGCAGTCACTGGAAAACCCCGGGCAGATAATTTGTACACTTTTTACACCTTGCCCCGGCAGGGTCTTGAGTGTTTCGTCGGTATAGGGCTGTAACCAAGGATCGCGACCAAAACGGCTTTGAAAGGTCGTGATGTATTCCTCGGGCTCAAGTCCAAGTTGCTCAGCAATGAGGCGTGTCGTTTTGTGGCATTCGCAATGATAAGGGTCGCCGTTTTCCAAGTACTTTTGCGGCATTCCATGATACGAAAACAGCAACTTGTCGGCGCGGCCGTGCTCGGCCCAATGGGCTTTGAGTCTGTTGGCAAGCGCAGTGATGTATGTCGGGTGATCATGGTAATGACTAATGAATCGAAAGTCCGGCAACCAGCGTCGCTGTTTGAAATCTTCGGCAATAGCGTCAAAGGTGGAGCCGGTCGTAGCAGCGCTGTATTGGGGGTAAAGAGGCAACACGATGAGTTTGCGTACACCCGCCGACAGCATGTTATCGATAACGGAGGGAATAGAGGGTTGCCCATAGCGCATGGCGACATCCACGATGACCTGACCGCCGTAAGACTGTGCTAGCGAAGACTGCAGTGCTTTAGCCTGATTCAGGCTGTGGATCAGCAGCGGTGATCCCTCATCCGTCCACACCTCAGCGTAGGCTGCCGCCGATCGCTTGGGACGAACACGTAGGATGATGCCATTGAGTATCAGCCACCATAGCGGTCGTGGTACCTCTACCACGCGAGGGTCCCATAGAAATTGCTTTAAATACGGACGCAACGCTTTTGCAGTAGGCGCTTCGGGTGTGCCCAAGTTAGTCAGCAGAACACCCACCCGCCCACTCTGGTTGTGTTTAAAGTCGGGGTAGCCGTGGTATTTCATTATGTGTTCCTTTGATCTTTGTTTCTTTCAAGCCTACATACGGTTGTCAGCGCTCTTAGGTTCAAAACCGTTCGGCGCATTAGGCACTGGCTTCGTCGTGCAGGGTCCGTTGTTCGTCGACCGTGGTATTCGATAAAGCGCTCGCAGCGCCTATTGTAACTCCCGTGGTCGCCAATCGAACAGTGCGACGGAATTGAAGGAGAGTATTCATGAAAAATTTTATTCGTTACACCCTAATGGCGTTCGCCTCTGTCGGTATCGTTGCTGGCGCCGTGCATGCCACGGCGAGTGAGTCGCACGCGGATCTGAGTTCGGTGAGGGCGATCAGCGTATCTTATGCGGACCTGAATCTTGAATCGGAAGCAGGGCGTGACACCTTGGTTAAGCGGATTGATCGCGCCGCAGAAAAAGTGTGCGGGCCTCAATCAGCGCGTTTGGCCGGTAGCTTATCTCGCGCCGTCAAAGCGCAGGAGTGCTTCGAGCAAGCGCGTCTCGATGCAATGACTGCGGTTGAACAAGGTGTGCAGTCTTTATAGTTTCTATGTAACCAGTACTCCCCGGTATTGGTGTCTCCATTGGCCGCTACTCGCGGCCTTTTTTATGAGCACCGCCTCAGTTTTTCGACGGTTTTAGACCTAGCAAAATGACTTTGGGGTGTTACAGTAAGCTCCAGAATTAAGTCATAACAATATTGCGTCCAGTTTGCTTGGCGAGGTGAATAACAGCTATGTCTCTCGATTTCGATAGCGCCCGAATGTACAACCCCAATATCACCGAATCACATATTGCATGGCGGGATCAGTTGCGCCGCTTTATGGATACCGAGGTCATCCCCTTCGTGGAAGAGTGGGAAGAGGCCTGTGAGCTCCCATTGTCATTGTGGCCCAAGGCGGCCGAGATCGGCTTGTTGGGTATGGGCTACCCAGAAGAGTTTGGTGGCATTAAAGAGGGTATCGACGTTTGGCATTCGTGGATCGTTAACGAAGAGTTAGCGCGAGTCGGTGCTGGCGGCGTGGGTGCGAGTTTGATGGTACATGGCATCGGCCTACCCCCGGTGATCAATTTTGCGCGTCCAGAGGTGAAAGCGGCAGTTGCGCCCAAGGTGTTGGCGGGTGAGGCTTGGATTTCGCTGGGGATTACCGAGCCGGGTGGTGGCTCTGACGTCGCCAGTTTACAAACCACGGCTCGACGCGAAGGCGATGTCTACGTGGTCTCAGGTTCCAAAACCTTCATTACCGGCGGTATGCGAGCCAATTGGGTCAGTACCGCGGTACGCACCGGTGGACCTGGTCCAGGCGGGGTATCGATGTTGTTAATTCCTACCGATGCTCCAGGGTTTTCTCGCACCCCCTTAAACAAAAAGCAGGGGTGGTGGGCCTCTGACACTGCGACCTTGTATTTTGATGAGGTGCGCGTGCCTGTGTCCAACTTGATTGGCGAAGAGAACCAAGGTTTTAAGGTCATCATGCACAATTTTAATTCTGAGCGCATGGGAATGGCGGCGCAGATGGAGGCCTCAGCACGGGTGTGCTTGGAAGATGCGGTCAATTGGGCGCGTGAGCGCAAGACTTTTGGCAAGCGCTTAGCGGATCATCAGGTGATTCGGCACAAGATCTCGGCCATGAAGCAAAAACTCAATGCGACTCAAGCGTATATTCGTGCTTGTTACGAGCAAATTGAAATGGGGCAACCCAATGCGGCAGACATTGCCCTGCTAAAAGTGCAAGCGAGTGAGGTCATGGAGTTTTGTGCCCGCGAAGCCATGCAGGTTTTGGGCGGTGCCGGGTATTTGCGCGGCAATCGAGTAGAGCGTATTTACCGTGAAGTCCGGGTCAACGCCATCGGCGGGGGCTCGGAGGAAATTATGCGCGATTTGGCGGCTCGACAGTATCAGTTGTAAGGGGAAAATTATGGCGACACAACAACAACTCGAAAACTTTCGGCAGGACGTTGCCGCTTGGTTGCAGGCTAACAAACCGGCGGATCCGGGGTTTTTATTGCCACAAAGTTTTATGGAAGTGGGCAGCGAACAGCAATTAGATTTTTTGCGTGAATGGCAATACAAACTCTGGTCTGCGGGCTATTTGGGTATGGCGTGGCCAAGTGAATACGGCGGTCAAGGCGCAGAGCCGGTTTTCCAAAGCATCGCCGATAAAGAAATGTCGAGGGCGGCGGTGCCCATCGCCTTTAATGTGATTGGCTTGGGTTGGGCTGGTCCGCTGATTAATGATGTGGGCACCGAAGAAGAGAAGAGTCTGTACCTTAAAGGTATTTTGACCGGTGAGGATATTTGGTGTCAGGGATTTTCCGAACCTGATCACGGTTCGGATTTGGGCTCTGCACAATGTCGAGCTGAGCGCGATGGTGACGAGTACGTGATCAATGGCAGCAAAATTTGGACGACGATGGGGAACTACGCCAAGTATATGATTTTACTGGCGCGCACGAATCCTAACGCCGCGCGCAAATACGATGGCCTGTCGTTCTTTTTGTCGCCGATGAAAGTGCCCGGTATTGACCCTCAGCCTATTCGTAAACTTACGGGTGAGTATGGGTTTACTCAGACCTACTTTAACGATGCCCGAATCCCAGCCTCTTGTTTGATGGGGGAAGAGGGCAAAGGCTGGCAGCTTGCTATGCAAACCTTGCAGTATGAGCGCGGTGCGGAAGCCGGCGCCGCAGGTGGTCTGTCGATGGTGCGTATTGCCTTTGAAGACATGATTGAATCATTGCAGGGTAAGCAACGCGACGGCTCAGAGGTTTTGCAAGACCCGGTGGTGCGCGACGAGCTTATGCAGTTATTGATTGAAGACAAGGCGATCAGTATCGGCGAGAAGCGCGCCCACATCGGCGCGCTGAATAATGACTTTAGAATGGCGCTGCCCTTATCGACGAAACTGCGCTGGACTGAGCACGCGCGTCGGATGCGGCAGGCCGCGGTTCGTCTCCAAGGTTCTGACGGTGGTTTGTATGTGCAGGACCCTGACGCAGTGCAAGGGGGCTTTTGGCAGCGCGCGTACATGCAAAGTTTCTCCGCCACGATCGGCGGAGGTACATCACAGGTTCAAGCGAACATAATTGCCGAGCACGTGCTTGGTTTGCCGAAATAGGAGTTGAACAATGGATTTCGGGAAAACACAAATAAGCTTTAGTGAAGAGCAGGCCATGTTGTTGGACGCCGCTCAGGGTATGTGCGCTGATTTGTCGCCCATTGATCAGGTGCGTTCGCTGCTGGAAGATGACAAGGGCTACGACGAGAACGCTTGGCGACAAATGGTCGATATGGGTTGGACGGGTCTTGCCTTGCCTGAGTCCTCAGGTGGCTCAGATTTTGGTCTTGGCGCACTCGTACCACTGTTTGAATCGCTAGGTAAAAGTTTACTGACTACGCCTTTAATGAGCACGGTACTGGCAGGTGAATGTCTACGCCGTACTGGGGATGTAGGCGCGCATGCGTTCTTAGAGCAGATTGCGGCTGGCGCGAAGGCTACGGTGGCCTTCGTCGAAACGGATGATTGGGGCGCCCAACATCTAGATACCCGTATTGAAGCTGGTCGCTTACAGGGCTCTAAACGTCACGTAGCCGATGCCGCCGATGCCGATATTATTGTTATTCCAGCGATGAGCGAAGGCACAAAAGTGCTCGCGGTTCTGAGTGGTAATCAGATCGATGCGGCTTGCCGCAGCAAGCACGATGTCCTCGACGCCACTCGGCGTGCCCAATCCATTACTTTGGACATCGCAGAAGCTGACGTCACGGTGATTGCCGGCGATGTCGATCGAGCACTTGAAGAAACGCAGTTAATTGGGGCTTTGCTGGTGGCCGCCGAGTCGACCGGTGCTGCGGTGTCATGTTTGAATACTGTGGTGGATTACCTGAAAACGCGTAAGCAATTTGGTAAGTTGATCGGTTCGTATCAAGCGTTAAAACATCCCAGTGTCGATATTTTGTGCGCCATCGAATCCAGCAAGTCACTGATTTATCAGGCTGCAACCGAGTTGCACAGTGATAAGCTGAGCCGTGACGCAAGGATAGCGTGTCATATGGCCAAGTCTAAGGCCTCGGAAACTTTAATGTTTGCGGGCGATCGTGCCGTACAATTTCACGGTGGTATGGGCTTTACCTACGAGTGTGATGCACAATTGTATTTGCGTCGAGGCTTGTGGGCCCAGCAAGCCTTTGGTGACCCCATGCACCATCGTAAGCGGCTGGCGGCATTGATTCTTGATGCCGAGTAAGTCCGAAATATGCCCTTACTCGTAAGTAAGGGCATATGACGAAAAAATCTTCTAAATTTCTATTCTCTGGCTTAGGTCGTGGCTTGGGAGTGGGCTTTGCCGGCCTGCGCGCTGGTGGTGCTTTGGCGGCTGACGCCTTCATCAATCGCGCCATGGGGAAAGAGCCAGGTCAGTCTGATTTTGCCGTGAAAGAAGCGCAGCGCTTTGTCGCCGAGCTTGGCAAAGTGAAGGGTAGCTACGTCAAGATCGGTCAGATGATGGCCCTGCTGGGCGAGCACTTTTTGCCGCCCTCTCTGGTGCTGGCTTTGCGCGACCTACACGACGCCACCCAGCCCCTACCTTATGAAGCCTTGTTGCCGCAACTGCGATTAATGCCAGATTTTAACGAGCTGGAAGTCGACCCTAACCCTCTCGCTGCTGCATCTTTATCGCAGGTGCATCGCGCCAAGGTCAAAAGTACGGGTGAGGCGCTGGTCCTTAAAATTCAGTATCCGGGCCTGGCCGATACGATCGACACCGATTTTGATGCCGTGGTGAGAATGTTAACCGTTGCGCGCTGGCTGCAGTCGGGGCGGGAGTTAGACGCATGGATCCAAACACTGCGGGAGCAGCTTCATCTGGAGGTGGATTATCAGCGCGAGGCCCTAGCCACTGCGACGATGAGCGAGCAGCTCGAGGCCGACGCACTGAATTTTAACTGCGCTGTTGCGGTACCAAGGGTCTACTCGCAATACAGTACATCACAGGTGCTGGCCTTGTCCTATGAGCCCGGCGTCAGCGTCGATAGCCCCGCTTTGACCAAATTGTCTTTGGCGCGTCGCAATGCATTGGCGGAGACCATGCTGGAGCTGTTCTTCAAAGAACTTTACACCTGGGGGGTGCTGCAAACGGATCCTAACTTGGGCAACTACTTGATTCGACCTAAAGCCCGCGGTGAGAGTCAATCGATTGATACTCTGGTGCTGTTAGACTTCGGGTCGACGATCGCATTTGATGAGAATTTTTTAGACGCTTTGGGTAGGACCATTGCCGCTGGTCAGGTTCAGGACCGATCCGTACTGATAGAGGCCCTGATTGACTTGGGCTGTCTGAGTGCATCGAGTCACCCCGAGGCGCGCGAGAGCTTTGCCGATTTTTGCTTGCTACTGCTAGAGCCTCTGCGCCCACCAGAGCGGCTTCCGGCTGAGTTCCTGGATGACCAAGGACGTTATTGCTGGGCTGAATCGAACCTAATGCGACGCGTAGCAAGCCTGGCGGCGCAGTCGGTTAAGCACAAACATTTCGCAACACCGACTCGACAATTTGCGGTAATTGCCCGAAAACTGACTGGGGTATTTACCTTTATTTGCATGTTAAATCCCCAGTTTAATGGCTACGCGATTGCGCAGCGGCATATCGACGCTTGGATGGAGCGGCAATATGGCGCGTGACATTAAACCGCCGAAGCAAAAAGCCCTACCCACTAGTCGGTTTGCGCGTCTTGGGCGCATGGCGCGTCTCGCGAGTGGCGTGGCGGGGGGCGTGGTTGCCGAGGGCGTTAAACAGTGGTCTAAGGGGCGGCGACCCGCGATACGTGATTTATTGCTGACGCCCAGCAATGCCGAGCGTGTGGCGGAACGCTTAAGCGAAATGCGTGGTGCGGCCATGAAGCTGGGCCAGATGTTGTCGATGGACACCGGTGATTTCTTGCCCAAGCCTTTGGCCGATACGCTCAGCCGGCTTCGAGCCGAGGCTCACACTCTGCCCCAAAAGCAAACGCGTGCGACCCTAAAGTCCATTTACGGTGCCGATTGGTCCCAGCTGTTTGAGCGTTTTGAGATGGAACCCTTCGCTGCCGCATCAATTGGCCAGGTGCACAGGGCCCAGCTACACGATGGTCGAGATATCGCGGTGAAACTGCAGTATCCGGGGGTGTTGGACAGTATTGATGCTGATGTCGATAACATGGCGACCTTGCTGAGATGGTCGGGTTTGGTGCCTGAGCAAGTCGATGTTGCGCCCTTATTGGCATCGGTAAAACAGCAACTCAAAGACGAAGCGGACTACGAGCTTGAGGCGAGCCATCTGCGAAGTTTTGGTCATGCCTTGCGAGAGGATGCACGTTTTTGGGTGCCCGAGACCGTTGATGAGCTGTCGAATAAACAGGCGCTGGCCATGAGCTTTGTGCCTGGCGAGCCGATAGAGTCCTTAGAGCATGCCGAACAAGACACCCGCGATAAGGTAATGACGGCTTTAATTGAGCTGTTGTTAATTGAACTGTTTGAATTGCGCTTAGTGCAAACCGACCCTAACTTTGCCAATTACCGTTACGACTACCCATCGGGCCGCATTGTGCTGCTGGACTTTGGTGCAACTCGGGCGTTCAAGGCAAAATTCGTGAATGATTATCGCAGTTTAGCTAAGGCCGCCGTGGCGGGTAATACCAGTCGAATGTTGGCGGCAGCTGACCGTTTGGGTTATGCCATTGGTGAAACCGAAGGGCCTTACCGCGAATTAATTTTGGATGTGTTTAACATTGCTCTAGAGCCTTTAAGTACGCCGGGGGTATACGATTTTGGCCAATCAGATATGCCGCAGCGTATGATGGCTTTGTCGAACAAAATTACTGAGCACAAAGACTTTTGGCAGGCGCCACCGGCTGAGGCGATTTACTTCCATCGTAAAGTCGGCGGTATGTTTATGCTGGCGCATCGCCTACAGGCTCGCGTGCCGGTTTACGATTTGTTTCAAACGGCGATCAAGTCCTAAAGCGATTCGATGCGCTCTAGGATTTGATCGGCCCATTGAGTAATGCTGTCGCGCTCTTCGGCCGCACGTTTGCGCCATTGCCCCGTTATTAAACTCATTCTGGGATTCTTACTTAGGCTTTCCAGGTGCCGGTCAATAAACCGCCAGTATAGGCTGTTGTAAGGGCAAGCTTTAGGCCCTGTTGTGAGTTTGGGGTCGTAAAAGCACTGTTGGCAATGGTTACCTTGTTTGGCGATGTATTTGCCCGAGGCAGCATAGGGTTTGCTGGCCATAATACCGTCATCGGCATTCAACGCCATGCCCAAGGTGTTGGGTAGCTCCACCCATTCGTAGGCGTCCACATACATCGCTAAGTACCAATCGCAGACTTCGGTTACTGATAATCCGGCCAGCAAACTAAAATTTCCAATCACCATTAAACGCTGAATGTGATGGGCATAACCTGACTCCAGGCTTTGTTGAATGCTTTTATGGAGGCAGCGCATTTGTGTATTGGCTGTCCAAAACCAGGTCGGGATTGGTGTGTTAGCATTCCAGCTATTTAACGAGGCGTAGCCCGGCATATAATACCAATAGATTCCGCGTACATACTCGCGCCAGCCGATGATTTGGCGGATAAAGCCTTCAGCCGCGGCTAAAGGCACGTTGTTGGCACGGTAGGCGGTTTCAGCTCGTTGACAAACCTCTAAGGGGTCCAACAAGCCTGCATTCAAATACAAGCCAATCAAGCCGTGGAATAGCGTGGTCGATTCCTCGGCAAGCGCATCTTGATACTGCCCAAAGTGGGGTAAGAAGATCTGAATGAATTGTTCTAGGTGAGCCCTTGCCTCAGCGCTATCGGTGGCGTAACGAAATTGAGACAAATCACCGGGGTGATGGCTAAAGTGCTCTTCGACCGTTTCGATAACCGTTTGTGTGACTTTATCTGGAGCAAATTGGATACGTTCGGGTACCGCGTCTTTGTTGCGCCACCCCGATCGATTATCGGCATCGTAATTCCATTGCCCACCTTCGGGTTTATCGTCGTCCATGAGGATGCCCAGGCGCTTGCGTATGCCGCGATAGAAGTACTCCATACGGAGCGTTTTTTGGCTGTCAGCCCAGGCTTTAAACTCGGCGTGTGAACACAAAAAACGACGATCTTCGTGAATCACGCAGGGTAACGCCAACTTGTCTGACCAAGTCAGCATTTCGTGTTTGAGTCGATATTCTCCAGGCTCACAAACGTGCACTGCGTCACAAGTTGGTTGCGATGACAAAGTATTTTGTACGGCCTCTAGGAGCGTTTTTACCTGTTGATCGATCGAAAAATAACACACTGAGTAGCCTTTGCTACGAGCTTGATCAGCGAATTTGCGCATGGCGGTAAACAGGAATGCAATTTTGTGCTTGTTGTGACGAACGTAGGTCGCTTCCTTTGCAACCTCAGCAAATACCAGAGTATCGGTATTAGGGGACGCGTCTTGCAACGCTGGTTGTTGCCACGAGAGCTGGTCGGCGAGTATAAGTATTAGGCGTTTTGTGTTTGTCATGGTGGTTGTACGTGAGCTTTGCAAAATCGGTCTATTAGCACGTTTAAATTTTACTTAACGCGTTTTTGGGGTCGAAATTTTCAGGCTCGCGTGGTACAACTTAAATAGTTTTACATCAAAGTATTTATGGGTGGATTATGTCGGTCGAGCAAGAATTGCTGATTGCACTGCGTCGAATTATTCGTGCAATTGATTTGCACTCGAAAAAATTAAATAGGGAGGCAGGCTTAACTGGGCCGCAGCTGATTATTCTACAGACCATTGACCGGCTACCTGCAGTTACCCCCAAGCGTGTTGCGGCTGAGGTAAACCTGAGTCAAGGGACTGTGACAGTGATTTTAGATCGATTGGAAGCGCGGGGATTGATTCAGCGAGTTCGCTCAGAGCTGGACCGCCGCAGTTACCAACTGACGCTATCTGAGCAAGGTAAGCAGCTTTTAAGTAAGGCGCCCGCCCCCTTGCAGGACAACTTTCTCGCTCGATTTGGCCAGTTAGAGCAATGGGAGCAGAATCAAATCTTGTCGTCCGTGCAGCGGCTCGCTGTGATGATGAACGCCGATGATATTGATGCTGCTCCGATGCTGGAAATCGGAACACTTCAAGCCGCGCCAAGCGATTAATCGAAACTCTATAGGTTGTGCATGCCAGAGCAAACGCCAAGACCGTCGCCGAACGGTGAATTCATTATTGATAAACCCGTCTTTTTTTCGTCAATACTGTTGGTGTTGACCTTGGTGCTGGCGGCGACCATGGCGCCGGCAACGACTGGCGCCATCTTCAGTCAGATGCAAAAAGCGATAACGCAATATGCCAGTTGGTATTACGTATTGGTGGTTGCGATTATTCTGGTGGCGGTGCTGTTTTTTGGTTTTTCACGCTTGGGCGATATCAAGCTTGGTCCCGATCATTCTGTGCCTGATTATTCGAGGTCTTCGTGGTTTGCGATGCTGTTCTCGGCAGGTATGGGCATTGGGCTAATGTTCTTTGGTGTGGCTGAGCCAGTAATGCATTTTTTGGCGCCTCCTACGGGTGATGCTGGGACTGTAGAGGCGGCAAAAGAGGCCATCAGGCTCACTTTCTTCCATTGGGGGCTGCACGGCTGGGCGATCTACGCGGTCGTCGCACTGGTGTTAGCCTACTTTGCCTTTCGACATAATTTACCCTTAACCCTGCGCTCGGCACTGTATCCGTTAATCGGTGACAAGATTTACGGGCCTATAGGTTCGATTGTAGACACGTTTGCGATTGTTGCTACGATTTGTGGTGTTGCAACGAGCTTGGGCTTTGGCGCCTTGCAAATTAATAGCGGCATCAACTATTTAACGGGGTTGCCTATCAGTAACACGGCCCAAATCGTTATTGTGATCGTGACCATGGTTCTGGCGACGCTGTCGCTCGTCATGGGTTTAGATGCGGGGATTAAACGTTTATCCGAATTAAACATGGGGCTCGCGGTTATTCTGCTTATTGGTGTCGTATTAGCGGGTCCTACCGTGATGCTGCTGCAAATGTTTATGCAGAATATAGGTGGCTATTTATCTGATTTGGTCACAAAAACATTTAATCTATACGCCTACAACCCAACCGATTGGCTGGGTGGTTGGACGATCTTTTACTGGGGTTGGTGGTTGAGCTGGTCACCCTTTGTCGGTTTGTTCATAGCTAGAATTTCGCGCGGACGCACCATTCGCGAGTTTGTGATTGGTGCGATGTTCATTCCCTGTGGCTTTACGCTTTTGTGGATGGCCATGTTTGGCAATAGTGGAATCGAGCTATTGCTAAATCAAGGTCAGGTGGCTTTTGGTCAAGCGGTGCAAGAAAATCAGGCGGTAGCGCTGTTTAAGTTCTTAGAGTACCTGCCAGGTTCATCCATTATCTCGGGTTTGGCCATTGTTATGGTCGTTGTGTTTTTTGTGACATCGGCAGATAGCGGCGCTATGGTGCTGAATATGCTGTCGGCGCATGGCCGGGACGATACGCCGAGACTGCAGCGGACTGTATGGACCGGCATAATTACATTGATGACCATCACGCTGTTATTGTCGGGTGGATTAGGTGCATTGCAGACTGCAGCTATTGCCAGTGCACTACCATTTTCGGTGGCATTGATGGCTGCTATTTTTGGCTTTGCCCGAGCTTTGCATATCGACAAAGCAAAGCGCGATATGGCTTTGCTGGATGTCACCATGCCCTCCATTAGTGACAAAGGTGAGTGGAAAAAACGCCTTCAGTTATTGATGCATTACCCCAGTCAAAACAGTATTCAGCGTTTTCAGCGAGACTCCGTCTATCCCGCGCTCGAGGACTTTGGGCGTGAGATTGAGCGTTACGGTGTGCGCTACACCCTATTAGATTTGATTGATGAGAAGGGGCGGGCGGCCATTACCGTGGATCACGGCGGCGAGATGAACTTTGTATACGAGGTGCACTGCAGCGCTCATCACGTGCCCATCGATGAGTCGGGTGAAGTGACCAGCGGAGACTCCGACAAGGTGTACTATCGAGCCGAGGTTCATCTATCTGAGGGTGGCCAAGACTATGACGTTATGGGCTGGTCTAAAGATCAAGTCATTACCGACATCGTCAATCAGTACGAACATCATATGCACTTTTTGCAGTCCTTGCGCTAGTGACACGAAGGCGAGTTTTGTATCATGGGCCCTGTGATGAATTCGCTATCAGGGATGGGTTAATTTGTGGCTGAAGTTACGGCTAAAACGATATTAATTACGGGCGGAGCGGGCTACATTGGTTCGCACACGGTGCTGTGTTGCTTGCAGGCCGGTTACGATGTGGTCGTTATCGACAATCTTAGTAATGGTCATCGTCAAGCGATCGAGCGAGTCGAAGAACTCACCAATTGCACGGTGACTTTCGTGCACGGTGATGTGCAGGATGAGGGCGTTCTTGATCGGATTTTTTCAAGTCATGTGATCGACTCGGTGATTCATTTTGCTGGCTTGAAAGCGGTAGGCGAAAGCGTGCAAAAACCTATCGAATATTACACTGTGAATGTCGGTGGTACTTTGGCCTTAATCGCTGCAATGGAGCGCGCAGAAGTTCGCAAGATTGTATTTAGCTCATCGGCGACGGTGTACGGTATTGAGGCGCCAACCCCATATCGCGAGTCTTTACCCCGCGGGACCACTTCTAACCCCTATGGTGCCAGTAAAGCGATGATCGAACGTATTCTGGAAGATTTGTGCGTTTCGAATTCCGATTGGTCAGTCGTAAACTTGCGCTACTTTAACCCGATTGGCGCCCACGAATCTGGCCGAATTGGAGAGGATCCGCAAGGTATTCCGAACAACCTAATGCCTTTCATAGCTCAAGTCGCCGTAGGGCGCAGGCCGCAGTTATCGATTTTTGGAGGCGATTACCCAACGGCCGATGGCACCTGTCGACGTGATTACCTACACGTAATGGATTTGGCTGAAGGTCACGTGCAGGCTTTGGCTTATTTGGGCAACAAAGGTTGCCATGCATTTAACTTGGGTACCGGTACGCCCATTTCGGTATTGGAAATGGTTCAAGCATTTGAGCGCGTGACTGGCGTCGCTATACCTTACCAAATCGTCGATCGTAGAGCGGGCGATTTGCCGGAATTCTGGGCCAATGCTGAGCTAGCCGATATGGCTTTAGGGTGGCGCGCTAAACGCGATCTGGATGCCATGATGGCGGACACCTGGCGCTGGCAATCGGCCAACCCCAAGGGCTTTATTGAGCACTGAGCACAACCACTAATCGACCGATTCTTTCACTTTATCGATGGGGGCTTTACCTGCCATGGTCGACTGGGCATAGTGTGGGTATTGATACCATTGGAGGAGGTCTACGTGTTGGTAAAATCTACCTTACATTTTTCGGTGCTGACAGCCGTGCTTGCACTAGCTGCTTGTGGCGACGCTAAAACACCCGAAGTGCCTGCGGCTATCGAGCCAGCACCAACGGTTTCGATGGCTAACGACGGCTGGGATTACGCAATGCCGGCTGATGAGTTGCGGGCATTATGCGAGCAAACAATCGCCACAGCCAAAGAGCAATTTGCAGCGATCGAGACTGACACATCGCCTGCGACCTTAGAGTCGGTTTATGGCGCTTACGAAGCTATGGGGACGAACCTAGAGCAAATACAACACGCTTGGTACATGAAGTCAGTGCATCCCGATGAGTCTGTTCGAGACGCGGCCACCGAGTGTACACAGCTTTACTCGGACTTTGCCTCGGGGATTGGTTTGTCGCGCGCCTTTTACGATCGCGTTGCTGCGATTGATACCATTGGCTTAACCGATTCAGAGCGTTTGATGGTGAAGAATCAGTTGCGCGATTTTCGCCAGGCGGGCGTCGATAAAGATGAAGCGACCCGCGATAAAGTGCGCGCCCTTCGCAAAGAGATCACCGAAATCGGGAATCAGTTTGACAAAACGATTCGCGATGACACCCGCTTTGTCGAGACCAGCGTCGATGCTTTGGACGGCTTGCCACAAGACTATCTCGATGCACACCAGCCTGACGCGAATGGTGTCGTCAAAATCAGTACCGATTACCCAGACTATTTCCCCGTTATGCGGTATGGCCACAACGATGCCTTGCGCAAGGCCTTGTCTACGGCTCGTCTGAGCATTGGCTCGCCCACGAATGAAGCTAACCTGCAGCGCTTAATCGAAAAGCGTCACGAGTTAGCCAATGTGTTGGGCTATGACACGTACGCAGCCTATGCGATGGACGGCATGATGATCGCCACACCTCAAAACGCTAAATCGTTTTTAGATGAGGTGGGCGTGGCCTTAAAAAAAGCCGCCGAAAAAGACTTAGCGATATTGCAAGCCCGCAATCAGAAAATTGATCCTGAAGCCGGTGATGTGCAAGTTTGGCAAAGTAGTTACCTATCGAATTTAGTGCAAGAAGAAGAGTACGCCTTAGATTCCAAAGAAGTCCGCGAATATTTTCACTTCGACAAAGTGCAGCAGGGTATTTTCGAGTTAACCGAAAGCCTGTTTGGCGTCGATATTGTGCCATGGCAAACACAAACGTGGCACGATGACGTGACCGCTTGGGAAGTCCGAGAGAACGGCGAAGCGATTGGCCGTTTTTATCTGGACATGCACCCGCGCGACAACAAATACAAGCACGCAGCGCATTGGACCTTGCGCTCTGGTGTCAAAGGCAAAACCATACCTCTGTCGGGGCTGGCCACCAATTTCCCTAAGGGTTTGATGGAGCACAACCAGGTCGAGACCTACCTGCATGAGTTTGGGCACTTATTGCACAACATGTTCTCGGGCACGCAAGCGTGGTCTAGCATTACCGGGATGTCGATGGAGCGCGACTTTGTCGAAGCACCTTCGCAAATGTTGGAAGAGTGGATTTGGGATTTAGAGACCCTCCAGAGTTTTGCGACCAACGATGCGGGTGAGCCGATCCCCGCCGAACTGGTCACAAAAATGAACCGTGCGCGTTACTTCGCGACCGCAATGAACACGGCGCAGCAAATTTTTTATGCGAATCTGTCGCTGGATTTGTATTCTCAAGATCCGTCGTCGTTGAATTTGTTGGAGTCTTTGAAAAGTTTACAGGCGAAGTATTCGCCTTACCCCTATCTTGAGGGGACCTACTTTTATAACAACTTCGGTCACTTGAACGGTTATTCGTCTAATTACTACATCTATCAATGGTCATTAGCCATTGCGACGGATTTGTTCAGCCGTTTCGAAGAGGCGGGTATGCGCGATACCGAAGTTGCTAAGCAGTATCGCGATATTGTTTTGGGATCTGCAGGCAGCAAGCCCGCGGCAGAGTTCGTCGAAGAGTTTTTGGGTCGACCTTTCTCAACGCAAGCCTACATCGATTTATTGAGTAACCTGTAAAATCACTGAGCACCCCAGTCGCCACAACGGGGTGCTTGGGTTTCAAAAGGATTTCTCTTCTGCACGTTGCGCACGGCGTCCCTCAGCGCCGCAACGTTTGGAACAGTAGATCACATTATCCCAATCGCGCTTCCATTTAGCGCGCCAGGCAAACGAGCGTTCGCACACAGGACAAAGCTTGGTCGGCAAGTGGGGTTTTTTATGAGCCATCTTAGCTGATTGGCCAATCGGCCGCGTCGGTCACGAATTCAGGCTGTGGCTCACGATAACCATCCCACTGAATAATGAACAGACCCTTGGGGTCGTACTGTTCTGTCTGCTTGTCGATATTAAAGTGTCGCCCACCTCGAGGATCGCTACCCACACCGGCAATGTATTGCCAGTTGCCGTAGTTGCTAGCGACATCGAAGTCGATTAGGTGCTTTTCAAAAAACGCGGCTCCGTAGCGCCAATCCACGCCAAGGTCGTGGATTAAACTACTGGCGGCGATTTGGCGGCCGCGGTTACTCATAAAACCCGAGCGCACGAGTTGATGCATTAAGGCGTTGACCAAGGGATAGTTGGTTTCGCCGCGACACCAGCGCGTGAATTGACGCGGATCGAACGTGCGAAGTTGTTTCTTGCGTGCCACGCCGTAGGGTAAGAACAGGTGTAGGCCATCGACCTGCGCGCGCCAATAAAAGAACTCGCGCCACAGTAGTTCAAAGAATACCCAGTAGGTCGATTCGTTGGCGGTCACCTCGTTTTCGAAGCGTTTTACCTGCTGCATAAGGGTTCGCGGAGACACCGCCCCTGTGGCAAGCCACGGTGACAGAGCCGAGTAGTTGTCTAAGCCGTCGAGCGCATTGCGCGTTTGTTTGTAAGTCGCAATGGCCTGACGGTCGAACACCCAGTGCTTGATTCGTCTAAGAGCTTCTTGCTCGCCACCGCGATAGGGAAAGGTCGGGTGCGGACGCGTGTCACTGGCTGGTATCGGGCCGTAGCGCACCTCTGGGATTTTGGGTGGCAGTTGCTTAGGTGGGGCGAGTGGCTGGGCGATCGCTTGCGACTCCATTTTTTTACGGAATGGCGTGAAGTGTTTGGGAATATCGAATAAGTCGAAGGTGAGATCGTCTTCATCGTAAAGTGTGTTGCCGCGTGTTACGGTGAACTTGGAGTCTAGGGTGTTTTGCAATGCCTTAAGCGAGTTGCTCTCGTTGTAGGCCTGCGGCCGCGAGGTGATAACGTGTTCAATGCCTAGCTCTTCTACCATCAGTGGTAGTAGTTGTTCAGGATGTTGTACGCTGATGAATAGTTCTTGTCCGAGCTCGCCAAGCTGATTTCTAAGATGGTCTAGAGTTTCGCTCAAGAATCGCGTGCGTTGCGCGCCAAGACCCGTCAGGTTGCACCAGGGCTTGGGTTTGGGCCAACAATAAACAATCAGTAATTCGCTAGCTTTACTGGCCATCTGCAGGCCAGCATTATCTGCTAGGCGGAGATCGTTTTGTAACCAAAGTAGGGTGCGCATAAGGGCCTCTGATTTGAATCGTAGATACGCTGTAACCCAAAGCTTGGATTTTTATGGCAATGCCTTATTCAGGCACTTGTCGTTACAAACAAGGACTGTCCTAAGGTGACCGCGCTAAGGGCTTGGCCTTGCCATCTAGAGTCCGTATGCTAGCGGCTCTATAACAATGACTAGGAGTCACCGTGACTGATATCAGCTGCCTGTTCGAACCCGTAACTTTGGGCAATTTAAGTCTACCCAACCGCATTGCCATGGCGCCCATGACGCGTAATTCGTCGCCCGATAATATCCCAACGGATGCGAACATTGAGTACTACCGCAAACGTGCGGCGGCTGGTGTGGGTTTGATTATCAGCGAGGGAACTTGCGTGAACCATCCCGGTGCGAGCGGCTATCCGGGTGTTCCTTATTTTTACGGTGAAGAGCGTTTGGCGGGCTGGAAGCGAGTAGTGGATGCCGTGCACGCGGAGGGCGGCAAATTTGCGCCACAGCTTTGGCACGTGGGAGCTGTTCGTAAAGCGGGAACGCCGCCCGAAGGCGATGTGCCAGGCTACGGACCCTCGGGTATGAATGTGCCAGGCAAGGTGAATCGTCATATCATGACTCAACAAGATATCGATGACGTGATTAAGGCCTTTGCTGACGCGACGCGTGACGCCAAAGCCATTGGCTGTGACGCCGTGGAACTTCACTGTGCGCATGGTTACTTACCCGATCAGTTTCTGTGGGAAGGTACCAACCAGCGTACCGATGAATACGGCGGTTCGATGGCAAACCGCTCGCGCTTTGTGGTTGAGCTCGTTAAAGCCTGTCGTGCCGCGGTGGGCCCTGACTTCCCGATCATCATGCGCTGGTCGCAGTGGAAGCAACAAGATTACACCGTGAAGCTGGTCAATACCCCCGAGCAACTCGAGGAGTTTTTAACGCCCTTCGTGGACGCCGGGGTGGATATCTTCCACTGTTCGACGCGTCGGTTCTGGGAACCCGAGTTCGAAGGCAGTGACCTGAATTTAGCGGGTTGGACCAAAAAACTGACGGGTAAACCTACGATTAGCGTAGGGAGTGTCGGTCTGAACGCAGACTTTTTGCCACAAGCGGGAGAAACCGCCTTCCGAGCCGCTGAACCCGCAAGTCTGGATGAGTTAGTCGAGCGTATTAGCAACAAGGAATTTGATTTGGTTGCGGTGGGGCGCGCATTGATTGCGAATCCCGAGTGGCCAGCCATGGTGAAAGCCGGCCGTTTTGATGAGCTCGAATCTTACGATTCTAAGATGTTAATGACGCTTAAATAAACGGCCCACAAGAGGTGCCGTTTTGACAAGACATTTGGTTTGGTTTCGACAAGATTTACGTGTTTACGACAATACGGCCTTCTGGCACGCCTGCCGTGACCCCGAGGCAGAGGTCATCGCTTTATTTTGCGCAACGCCACAACAGTGGCGTTTGCACGATATGGCCCCAGTGCGCGAGCGTTTCATGTGGCGGAACTTAGCGGCGCTGAAAGCGGCTTTGGGTGAGCTGAATATTCCCCTACTGGTTAAACAGTTCCAAACCTTTGATGACTGCGAGCAGGCTTTACCGGCCCTGTGCGACGAGCTGGGTGTTACCGACCTTTACGCTAACTGCGAATACCCTGTGAATGAGCAAAAACGTGACAGGGCCATACAAGAGGCTCTGGCGGATAAAGTCGGTTGCCACTGGTATCACGATTTTGGCATTAAGCCACTGGGTTTGCTCACAAAAACCGGTAACCCCTACACCGTATTTAGCCCGTTTAAACGCGCCTGGATAGAGCGCTGGCGTGCAGCCCCATCTCCAATTTACCCGACCCCTGAAGCCCGTACTCAGTCAGCAGCTGTCCCCAGTACTGAGTTGCCCATTGTAGATAAACATGCCGTTGATCAGTTTTGGCCGGCCGGCGAGGACGCCGCGCTGAATCGTTTAGCCCATTTCTGCGACGATCGTATTGATCACTACAAAGCCAAGCGCGATTTGCCTGCAGAGCCTGGAACTTCAGAATTGAGTCCTTACTTGGCGGCTGGAGTGATTTCACCACGGGTGTGTTTAGATGCGGCCATACGCGCCAATCGTGGTGATATCCACGAAGGTAAGCAGGGGCCCGATACCTGGATCAGCGAGCTCATTTGGCGGGATTTTTATATTCATATCCTAGACACTTATCCTCGCGTGTCGATGAACCGTTGCTTTCGCGTAGAAGGTGAGAAGATCCCTTGGCGTGATGCTCCCGAGGACTTTGCCGCCTGGTGCGAAGGTCGCACGGGCTACCCCATCGTCGATGCCGCTATGCGTCAGTTGGTGCAAACAGGCTGGATGCACAATCGCTTACGCATGTTGGTGGCGATGTTTTTGACCAAGCAGCTGTTGATTGATTGGCGCGAAGGCGAGCGCTTTTTTATGCAGCATTTAATCGACGGCGATCTAGGCGCGAACAACGGCGGATGGCAGTGGGCCGCCTCGACCGGTACTGATGCGGCGCCTTACTTTCGTATATTCAATCCGATAACCCAAAGTCAAAAGTTTGATGCCAGCGGGGCCTTTATTCGCCGTTTTGTGCCGGAGCTTGCCGAGCTGTCCGACAAAGATATCCACATGCCTGCGCCACTAGTGCGCCAAAGCTTGGCTAAGACTTATCCGGAACCGATTGTCGAGCTAAAATTTGCACGTGAGCGAGCACTTGTGGCGTTTAAATCGGTATAGCTTGAAAAAAAGGCGTGCGGCTAACGAGGGGGATATGGCGCTGCACGCCCAGGAGTGACTAGTTAATGGCGGCTTCGTTTAAGTCAGCTACGAGTGAGTCGCGAATGTTGTCAGCGACTTCAAAGGCCTCGATACGATAGTTGTCGTGATCAATGCCTGCAAAGATTTTTGCGCCTTTTTTGGCCGCCGTAATCATGGCTGGCGTTAGCTCGTAACGCATAAAATGCACGCTCGAGGTTTTGTCTGCGGTGTCGCGCTCTAGATCTTCATCGGCAATGGCGAATATCTTGTCAAAGCCCTCGACCTGCAGCCAGGTCACATCTTCAATGCCGATCAACTGCCCAAGACGAACCGCGCGTTCGGCGGGGTCGGTGTATTCGATCATGAAGGTGGCTTTCCAGTTGTGCCCGTCTGGAATGAGCGGGTTGTAAGCGTCGAGTTCCTCATGAATACCTTCGGCTTCAAATACGCGCTCGATGCGCAGCATTTCTTGGATTTGGTATTTGATCGTCAGCGCGTCTTCAAAATACAGGCGCGCGTGCTCACCTAACGCCAACTGGCGCGACTTTTTGTGCGCGAGTACTTTTTCTCGGAAGCCCGCACGTTCTTGTGCGTATTCTTCCAGTGACCAGAGATCAGCTCTGGATAAAGTCATAGTATCCTCCTAAGTTTATAGGCCGTAAGCCATGCACAGTAGGGTCATGGGGTGTTTGGGTTTATCCACCTTGCTCGAAAGTTCGGCAATGTGGGTCGCAGCCATCGGGCAGTCGCTCGAAAAATGGTCGGGCTCTTGCTCGTCGACTTTGCGGACCACCGGGCGCGCGATCTTGACCGCTTTTTGGTAAGTCTCTTCTTTCACCGCGTAGGTGCCGTCGTGACCCGAGCAACGCTCTTGCGCCGTCACGGTGGTTTCAGGTACCAAATTCAATACATCGCGGGTTTTGATACCAATGTTTTGCACGCGCAAGTGGCAAGCCACCTGGTAGGCGATGTCGCCCAAAGCGTTCGGGAACTCGGTGTTAAGCTCACCGCCTTTGTGACGCAGCCACAAGTATTCGAAGGGGTCAAAAAAGGCTTTTTGTACCTTCAATACATCGGGGTCATTCGGGAACAGTAAGGGCAGTTCTTGCTTGTACATTAACACGCACGATGGAATGGGCGCGATCAGGTCGTAGCCTTCGTCAACCAGCTTTGCCAATACGGGGATATTGGCGTCTTTTAATTTCTCGACGGTATCCAAGTCACCCAATTCTAGTTTGGGCATTCCACAGCACTTTTCCTTGGGCACGATATCGATGTGAATGCCGTTGTGTTGGAAGACCTTCACAAAGTCCTCGCCCAAGGTCGGGCTGTTGTAGTTACCGTAGCAGGTCGCATACAAAGCCACCTTGCCGGTGGTGTCGCCCACTGGTTTGGGCTCTAGACTTTTGATCATAGGTTTGACGCGCTTGCGCAAGGTCTTGCTGTGGAATTCAGGCACGGGCGCATCTTTGTGCACGCCAAAGCTCTTTTCGAAGACTTTGCGGAAGGTGTCGTTTTTGTTTAAGGCATTTACTGTGACGTCAACGAGAGGGATAGACGTCATGCCGAATACGGTATCGGTACTGGTTAACACTTTGTCGCGCAGACGAGCGCCTTCGTTTTTGAACTTTTGCGCTTTGGCCCGAAGCATCAAGTGTGGGAAGTCGATGTTCCACTCGTGTGGCGGCACGTAAGGGCACTTGGTCATGTAGCACAGGTCGCACATGTAGCACTGATCGACGACTTTGATGTAGTCTTCTTTGGCGACGCCATCGACTTCCATGGTTTCTGATTCGTCAACCAAGTCAAACAGGGTGGGGAACGAATCGCACAGACTCACGCAACGGCGACAACCGTGGCAGATGTCGTAGACACGCTCAAGTTCTTCATTCAGCGCGTCTTTGTCCCAAAATTCTTCCGATTTCCATTCAATCGGATGGCGTGTAGGTGCCTCTAAGCTGCCTTCTCTCACGATGCTTCCCCTCAAGATTCGATGTTGATGAAGAAAAGGGCCCAAGCGCTTGGGCCCCCTAGCACGCACCCAGAATAGGCGCGTGACTTTGGCATTAACCGTCGAGTTGATCCAAAGCTTTTTGGAAACGGTTAGCGTGGCTGCGCTCAGCTTTTGCCAAAGTTTCCATCCAGTCAGCGATTTCGTCGAAACCTTCGTCGCGAGCGTCTTTCGCCATTCCGGGGTACATATCGGTGTACTCGTGAGTTTCTCCTGCAATTGCTGCTTTCAGGTTGTTCTCAGTGCTACCGATGGGCAGACCCGTTGCTGGATCGCCTACAGCCTCTAAGTACTCTAAGTGACCGTGAGCGTGACCTGTTTCGCCTTCTGCAGTTGAACGAAATACTGCCGCAACATCGTTGTAACCTTCAACGTCCGCTTTGGCGGCGAAGTAGAGGTAACGACGGTTTGCTTGTGATTCGCCTGCGAACGCATCTTTCAGGTTTTGTTCAGTTTTTGAACCTTTTAGTGACATTGTCTTTACTCCTTGTTTACCACTAGTGATGGTCGTGCACGACCGGAATAAGCCCTACACTATGCAGGGATACGTAGTGTAAAGCCCTACGGATGATCTGTATAATGAAAAAAATCAGAGTTACCTTTCGGAAAAATCGATGAGTAGACAGCCAACCTTGAAACAACTGCGTTATCTCCTTGCTGTAGCCGACGCAGGACACTTCGGTCAGGCCGCCAAGGCCTGCTTTGTGTCGCAATCGACGCTCAGCGCCGGTATTTCGGAACTCGAGGACTTATTAGGCGTTGTCTTGCTCGAAAGAACAAGCAGGACCGTGCTATTAACTGATATCGGTCAAGAAGTGGTGCGACGCGCGCGGGCCACCTTGTTAGATATCGAGGATATGTTGGCGGTATGTGACGCTTCGCAAAAACCCTTTACCGGGCGTTTGCGAATGGGAGTCATCCCCACTATTGCCCCTTTTATTTTGCCGCCCTTAATGAAACGGCTACGAGACAAGCATCCAGACTTCAAACTTCTGGTGAAAGAAGATCTCAGTGGTCACTTGGTTGAGGCTTTGCACAAGGGCGATCTTGATGTGTTGCTGTTGGCTTTACCTTTTGATGCTGAAAACGTCGACACAGAAGTCTTGTACGAGGATAGGTTCTGGTTTGCCTGTGCCGATACCCATCCGCTGCACAACCGCGACAGCATGAAGCCCGACGATCTGCGTGGCCAAGATCTTCTGCTACTTGAAGACGGTCACTGCTTGCGAGATCACGTGTTAGAGGCCTGTAATCTAGAGCTGAAAGATGTCTCTCTGCCTTTCCAAGCGACCAGCTTAAACACCATTGTGCAAATGGTCGCCAGCGGTATTGGTGTTACTTTACTCCCCGACATGGCGGTTCATGGCTCGTTGTTGGCTGGTGTTGATATTAGTCTCAAGCCTTTCGCCGCTGAGGCGATTTCTCGAGATATTGGTTTGATGTGGCGCAAGAAAAGTCCACGCGCATTGGATTATCGGGCTTTGGGTGAGATTGTGGCGGCGACTCGTTAGAATTTTGAGTTCCGAGACGATATAAATCCGCGCCCGCCTCGTCATTTGTTTTGCTCACGCACGCTTCCCTCGCCATAATTTGGCTCAGGTACCAGGTAGCTTCGAAAGAATCAAAAACTTAGCCGAGCGGCTGCAGCCTGTTTCGCGCGGAGCGTCACGCGACAGGACGTCGCGTGCGCAGCGTGTCATGGACGACCTTGAAGCGATCCGCAAGAAATTGGCTGAGACGTGAAGGCGGATTGTTTAACCTACAAATCTGCAAAACTACTTATCCGTGCCCGCCTCGTCATTTATTTTGCTCGCGCCCTCTCGCTAATGGCGACGGCTCAAAAACGCGCACTCGCCTATCGTCTCGTGCTCAGACATTTTCGCCGACGGCTTCGCCAAACGCGCTCGGTCAAAGCAACGCACTGAGTGTTCGCAAAACGAATCACGAGTCTGTGCGCTGGCATGGTGCCGATTCTGCATTTTGATGCTCTTGAACTAGATGCCACCAGGTTGCTGCTGTGACATACTACGCGGCTTTACGTGGTACTAGGAATAACCCCCAATGATTTCATTGTCTCGGCGCATTGCTGACGAACTCGGCGTTGCCGAAAAACAAGTAACAGCTACCATTGAACTGCTGGACGAGGGCGCCACGGTTCCCTTTATTGCTCGTTATCGAAAGGAGGTAACGGGTTCGTTGGATGACACGCAGTTGCGTCAGTTGAGCGAGCGCTTAGTGTACTTGCGCGAACTCGAAGATCGACGCGATATCATCCTCAAAAGTATTGAAGAGCAGGGCAAGCTGACCGAGACTCTGAAAAAAGAGATCTTAGATGCCGAGACCAAAACGCGTCTCGAAGATTTGTATTTGCCCTACAAACCCAAACGACGCACCAAAGGTCAGATCGCCATTGAAGCGGGCATTGAGCCCTTGGCGGA
Source organism: Halieaceae bacterium (assembly GCA_023253715.1). Classification (GTDB taxonomy): domain Bacteria; phylum Pseudomonadota; class Gammaproteobacteria; order Pseudomonadales; family Halieaceae; genus Aequoribacter. The sequence continues at coordinate 5,565 of JALRFH010000225.1, read as the reverse complement.
TGCCTTACTCGGAAATCGTCAGTTGGATCCTTCGGCAGAAGCTGAAGCTTACTTAAATGCTGAGGCAGGCTTTGCCGACGCCAAGGCGGTGTTGGATGGCGCCAAATACATTTTGATGGAGCGTTTTGCGCAAGAAGCCGACCTGCTGGCGAAGTTACGTAGTTACTTAGCTGACAACGGCACATTGTTCGCTACAGTGACGGCGGGCAAAGAGGTCGAGGGCGAGAAGTTTCGAGATTACTTCGAACACAAAGAGGCGTGGTCGAAAGTGCCGTCGCACCGAGCCTTGGCTATGTTTCGAGGTCGCCGCGAAGGTATTCTTAGTATCAAGGTTGATGTCGAAGTACCTGAGGGTGAAAGGCACCCCTGTGAGTCAATGATTGCACAATTTTTTGATTTGCGTGACCAGGGCCAGCCGGCGGATGCTTGGTTACAGGAAACCGTTCGTTGGACTTGGCGTATTAAATTGCAATTCCACCTAGAAACCGAATTGTTGGCCGATTTGCGTGAGCGGGCAGAGGCCGCTGCGATTGAAGTCTTTGCGGCGAATCTAGAGGATTTGCTATTGGCTGCTCCTGCAGGCCAACGGGCGACCATCGCTCTCGATCCAGGCCTGCGTACTGGCGTGAAAGTGGCGGTGATTGATACCACGGGTAAGGTGGTTGACCACGGCGCGATTTACCCTCATGCGCCCAAAAATCAGTGGGATGCGTCTATCGCGCAGTTAGCCAAATTGGCCAAGCAGCATTCGGCCGAGCTTATTGCCATTGGCAACGGCACAGCATCGCGAGAGACCGACAAGCTAGCTGGTGATGTTATTAAGCTGCACCCAGAATTGGGCTTGCAGAAGGTCATGGTGAACGAAGCGGGCGCCTCGGTGTATTCAGCGTCGGCTGAAGCAGCAGCAGAGATGCCCGATTTAGACGTCACCATAAGAGGAGCGGTTTCGATCGGTCGGCGCTTGCAAGATCCCTTAGCCGAGCTTGTAAAAATTGACCCCAAGTCGATCGGTGTGGGCCAGTATCAACATGATGTTAGCCAGATCCAGTTGGCAAAAAGTTTGGATGTGGTTATTGAAGACTGCGTGAACAAGGTGGGCGTCGAGCTCAACACGGCCTCGGCTCCCTTGCTCAAACGCGTGTCGGGTTTGAATCAAACTATCGCCGATAATATTGTGGCGTTCAGAGATCAACATGGCGCTTTTAAAGATCGTGCAAGTTTGAAGTCGGTACCGCGTTTGGGGGAGAAAACCTTTGAGCAAGCCGCGGGCTTTTTACGTGTGCATGGTGGCACCTACCCCTTAGACAGTTCGGCTGTGCACCCAGAGGCCTACGGCGTGGTCGAGGCAATGGCTGCCGATCTTAAGTTAAGCGTTGCGGATTTGGTGGGAAATAAATCGGCGATTGCCAAAATCGATTTAAAGCGCTATGTCAGTGAACAGTTTGGTCTGCCCACCCTGCAAGATATTGTGCGCGAACTGGAAAAGCCAGGCCGTGACCCTCGCCCAGAATTCACCACCGCAAGTTTTAAAGAGGGCGTCGAAAAAATCAGCGATCTCGAGCCTGGCATGGTGCTGGAGGGCACAGTGACCAACGTGACCAATTTTGGCGCATTTGTGGATGTTGGTGTGCATCAAGACGGCCTCGTGCACATCTCGGCTTTGGCGGATAAGTTTGTGAAAGACCCTCGCGACGTGGTCAAAGCGGGACAGGTGGTAAAAGTCAAAGTGATGGAAGTCGATGCGGGGCGAAAGCGCATTGGCTTAAGTATGCGCATGTCGGACGAACCTGGAAATTCTGAAAGGGGAGCGCCCAAATCTTCGCGCCCCGAGCATCGAGGCAGTGGCAGGGCTCAATCTTCATCTGGTCAAAAATCAGTACAAGCATCGGTACAAGGCACGATGGGGGCTTTGCTGCAAGCGGCCATGAAAAAGAAGTAGGTTCATCGACTAAAGTCTAATTGGTTTAGTTGGGCAAGGGCGTAATCTCAGAGGATCCAAACACTGAGGAGCGCCCTATGATCTTTGCCAATCCCGGAAGTCCAGATTCTCTTATTACCTTTAAATCGCAATATCAAAACTACATCGGTGGTGAGTGGGTTGCCCCCGTGGGCGGTCAGTATTTCGATAACGTCTCACCGGTAAACGGTGCTGTATTTTGCCAAGTCCCCCGATCGGATCAGCGTGATATTGATCTAGCCTTGGATGCCGCCCATGCGGCACGTGAGGCCTGGGGTAAAACTTCGGTGACCGAGCGATCGAATATTCTGTTGAAAATGGCCGATCTAGTCGAAGCCAACCTGGAAATGCTCGCGGTTGCCGAAACTTGGGATAACGGTAAAGCCGTTCGTGAAACGCTAGCGGCCGATGTGCCTTTGGTGGCCGATCACTTTCGTTACTTCGCTGGCTGTATCCGTGCCGATGAAGGTAGTACGGCGGACATTGACGCTAATACAGTGTCGTATCACTTCAACGAGCCCTTGGGTGTAGTTGGTCAAATCATTCCTTGGAACTTTCCACTGTTAATGGCCGCGTGGAAGTTAGGTCCTGCGCTGGCGGCGGGTAACTGCGTGGTAATGAAGCCGGCAGAGCAGACACCCGCATCCATTTTGGTATTGATGGAGCTGATTGGCGATTTGTTGCCGGCCGGTGTGGTGAACATTGTTAATGGTTACGGCGAAGAGGCGGGACAAGCGTTGGCGACCAGCAAGCGCATTGCCAAAATCGCGTTTACCGGTTCAACGCCGGTGGGCTCGCACATTTTGAAATGTGCCGCTGAAAATATTATTCCGTCGACGGTAGAGTTAGGTGGCAAGTCGCCCAATATTTACTTTGAAGATATTATGCAGCACGAGGATGACTTCATCAGTAAATGTGTCGAGGGCTTGGTCTTGGCGTTCTTCAATCAGGGCGAAGTGTGCACCTGCCCCTCGCGAGCCTTGATTCAAGAAAGTATCTACGACGAGTTTATGGAGAAGGTCATTGCGCGTACGTTGACCATCAAACGTGGTAACCCCCTTGATACCGAAACCCAGGTGGGTGCTCAGGCCTCGCAAGAGCAGTACGACCGGATCATGAGTTACCTCCAAATCGGTCGCGATGAAGGGGTCGAGTTCTTAACCGGCGGTGATGCGGCTCAAGTGGGCAATGGGTTTGAATCGGGTTTCTATATCCAGCCGACGTTGATGCGCGGCACCAACGACATGCGCGTTTTCCAAGAAGAGATTTTTGGTCCGGTCGTCGGTGTTACGACCTTCAAAACCGAAGAAGAAGCCTTGGCTATCGCGAATGACACTGAGTACGGCTTGGGTGCCGGCGTCTGGACGCGAGATACCAACCGAGCCTTCAGAATGGGTCGTGCCATTCAAGCGGGTCGGGTTTGGATGAACTGCTATCACGCCTATCCCGCGCACGCTGCATTTGGTGGTTACAAGAAATCGGGTGTGGGGCGCGAGACTCACAAAGCAGCGATTGGCCACTACCAGCAAACCAAGAATTTGTTGATCAGTTACGACATTAACCCTTTAGGTTTCTTTTAATAGGTTGATGTAACAGCGTTAACGCGAAACGGGCCAAGTGCCCGTTTTTTTATGACGTTTGTTAACCTGCTTGGTTGTCCGTTTGGTCTGAGCCCAGAACTTCGGCATCGTGATGATCAGAACTTTCCTCGACCATTACGTTGAACTCGCGGGAAAAAATTTCCCAGAATGTGATGAATAACACGGCAATTAAAGGACCAAGCACAAAGCCTGTCATGCCAAAGAGAGTGAAGCCCCCGAGAGTGGAAAGTAAGACTAAGTAATCTGGTAGCTTGGTGTCACGCCCCACTAAGATCGGTCTGAGAATATTGTCGACAAGCCCAATCACGACAGCACCAAAGGCGATTAAAATAACGCCGTCAGAGGTGTTTCCCGTGGCCAGAAGATACAATCCTACCGGCAACCAGATCAGGCTCGCACCGACGACGGGGATCAACGATAGTACCGTCATTACGACGCCCCACAAAACGGGGCCTGGTAAATCTAGAAACCAAAAGATTAATCCACCCAAAGCACCCTGAACCATGGCGACGACTAAGCTTCCCTTGATCGTTGCGCGTGTAACTTCGGCAAATTTTTGCATGAGTAAGCGTTCGCGCTCATCGCCTAGGGGTAGGGCGCGAATTAAAATAGGGATGAGACGTGCACCATCCTTCAACATGAAAAATGCGAGGTACAGCATAAGTCCTAAACTTACGAACCAAGACAGCGTGTTTTGTCCGATTGAAAGGGCATTGCTTGCCATTAATTTACCGACATTGACTGAAAGAGCGCCGAGTTGTTGTTTGATCGTAGTGATGTCGAATCCGAGCGCCGTTAATATTTCATCAAGTATGGGGAAGGCCTGACGTATCTGGTCGATCCAAAGTCCGGGCCTTATTTGCCCAGATTCTAGTTGTTGGTAGATTGCTGTACCCTGCTTGATAAAAGCACTGGTTAAAAATATTGCTGGTGTGACGAAGATAAGAATGCACGCGAGTAAGGTAATCGTTGCGCTGGTGTTTTCCCGATGAGGGTATCTTGTCAGTAACTTGGCGTTCAGCGGATGAAACAGCAGAGCAATGATGCACGCCCACAGTATCACACTAAAAAATGGCAGCATGAGATACAGGAAGGCAATGCTGACCGCGATTAACGCGGAAATAAAAGAGCGGGTTTCGATGACTTTTTGCATGACATGCTCGATTCCGTAGGCCAAGCCCCAAGTTTATCCTGAGACTGCAACAAGACACAAAGTGAATAATCTGCCAAGTGTTCAACTTTTGTGTACACTTGCGTTCTTTTTAAGGAGGACCTTATGGATTTGGCGGAATTATTCCCAATGGGTATGGCGCACTATGCCATCGGTGGTTTGCTGATTGGGGCAGGTGTTAGTTGGCTGTTTATCAGTACGGGTTTGATGGGCGGCGCGAGTTCTTTTTTGACCACGGTTTGGACATATCTGACGAAAGATGAGCGGTTTGCGACCGAAAGCAACGTATCGTCGCGAACGTGGCGCAACGTTTATTCCTTGGGCTTAATTGCGGGTGCCTTTATTGGTGTTCAACTTTTCGGTTTGCCTATGAACGTCACCGAAGTCTCACCCTGGCAGCTGGCCATTGGCGGTTTGATAACCGGTTTTGGTGTGCGCTTAAGCAGCGGTTGTACCTCGGGTCATGGTATTTGCGGCATGGCATTACTCGATCTTGATTCGATCTTGGCTGTACTCGTCTTTTTATCCACAGCGATTGTGGTCGCGCATCTTGTTACGATGTTTGGAGGTGCAGCATGAGACCTATAGCCTTACTTCAAGTCTTTATCGCCGGCGGTTTGTTTGGTTTGGGTTTAACCTACGCCACGATGGTGCAGCCAGAAGTTGTGCTGAGCTTTTTAAACTTTGATGATTTTGGTTTGCTACTGGTGCTGGGTTGCGCCACGGGTTTGACCTTTGTGATCTACCAGTTGATCCCGAAAATTCGCAAAGCGCCGCTGTTCGCGGCAAAGTTTAGCGCGCGTCCTGCCAATGCACGCTCACGCACACTCTTAGGC
>JALRFH010000235.1 GCA_023253715.1 Halieaceae bacterium | reverse complement strand
GTAATTTCAAGACCATACGCGAGCTGCTCGGCTTGTATCGTGGCGAAGTTCTGCGCTTTGCCTTATTAAGTGCCCATTATCGCTCGAGCTTAAACTTCTCGAAGGAATTGCTGGATCAGTCCGAGAACGCGCTGAATGGGCTGTATAACGCCTTACGTAAGGTGGAGACAGTGGGTGCGGACCTACCTGAAACCCTCGAGCAAGAAAATTGGTATGCCGCGCTGTGTGACGATTTGAACACACCCTTAGCGATTAGTGAGTTGCATCAATTAGTGTCTGAGCTCAACAAGGCGGATGATTCCAATAAGGCTGCGTTAAAAGGGCGTATCATGGCGTGCGCAGAGTTGTTAGGAATACTGCAAGTGGCTCCTTCTGATTGGCTGCGAGGCGATGATTCCCAAGGTTTAAGTGCCGAGGCGATCGATGCTCTGGTCGCGGAACGAGTCGAAGCCAAAAAGGCCAAGAATTACGCGCGAGCCGACGCCATTCGCGCGGAGCTGACTGAGGCAGGGGTTGTTCTTGAAGATTCGCCAAGCGGCACGACTTGGCGTAGGGCATAGAGTATAGCCCCAAACCGAATAAAAAAGGCCACGAATGTGGCCTTTTTTGTATTCGGCGTTGGGCGACTAAGAGAAGCTTTTCTCACCCGACATGACCGTTTGTTGAATGAGGGTGTTGATGGTCATGGGGCCAACCCCGCCCGGCACAGGCGTGTAGGCGGCGACACGATGAACTAAAGGTGCGAGCTCTATGTCACCGACACCACCCGGATGATAACCTGCGTCTACTACCACAGCCCCATCTTTGATCCACTCCGCTTTGATGAACTCGGGTTTGCCAACGGCACCCACCAATATATCGGCTTGTGCAACGAGTGAGGGTAGGTCTCGTGTGCGTGAATGACAAATCGTCACCGTAGCGTCTTTACCCAACAACATCATCGCCATGGGTTTACCCAGAATAGGGGATCGACCGACGACAACCGCGTGTTTGCCCGATATGGGGATATCGTAGGCGTCAAGAAGGCGCATAATGCCTTGGGGTGTGGCGCAACCGTAGGCAGGTTCACCCATGGCCATGCGGCCAAAGCCAAGGCAGGTCACACCGTCGACATCCTTCTCTAAGGCGATGGCATCAAAGCAGGCGCGTTCGTCAATTTGCGCGGGTACGGGGTGCTGTAAGAGGATGCCGTGAACATCGGGGTTGTTGTTCAAATCGCTAATTGTTGCCAACAGTTCTTCGGTTGTTGTGCTGGCAGGTAACTCAATGGCGACGGATTCCATGCCCACGCGACGGCAAGCGTTACCCTTCATTTTGACGTAGGTGGCCGATGCAGGGTCGTCACCCACCAGGATAGTGGCAAGGATCGGCGTTTGCCCGCCTTGTGTTTTGATGTTGCTGACGCGTTCGGATAACTCGGCTTCAGTCCGTGCGGCAATCGCCTTGCCGTCGAGAAGAATGGCTGTCATTTTTCATCTCCATAAAAACGCCTATTGTCGCACGGCTTAAAAGGAAGGTAAAAGTGTAATGAAAGCGTTGACGAGACATCGGGGGATGCGTATTATTCGCGACCTGAAACGCAGTGGCGCTGGCCACTTCAAATCACGCATCGGGGTATAGCGCAGTCTGGTAGCGCGCCTGCTTTGGGAGCAGGATGTCGGGAGTTCGAATCTCTCTACCCCGACCACTTTTTCCACGAAAAGTGTGTGATGCTTTCGTGTTCGATGGTGACCGTAGCTCATCGGGTAGAGCACCGGATTGTGGCTCCGGAGGTGGTGGGTTCGAGACCCATCGGTCACCCCATCTTTTTGAAGATTCCGTTCAAAGCAAAACCGAAGCGATAAGGCGAAGGGCTAAGATCGTCAAAATCCCTTTGAGTATCACGAGTGCGAGCTGTTGTCGAATATAGGGCCGAATCCGAGTTCCCAGCCAGGAGCCTAATACCGCGCCCGTGCACAGAATCGTGAGCTCCGACCACCAATCGATGAAGCTAAAGCCCAGTAAAGTAAAGGCCGTCACGCGACAGGTGTGGCTGATGCTCATGTATAGCGCAGTGTTAATGACCAAATACTCTCGGTCTTTCGAGTGACGCATGAGCAGTGCTGTCCCCAATGGGCCGGTTGCACCCAAGGCCATGCTTATGGCGCTTTGATAAAAGCCTAAAAAGACGAAGGTGAACTTCTTCGGTATTGGCAATTGAGGTTGTGGTATCCAGGTAAGCCACAGCACCCACACGCCCAAAATAAGCGGCAGGTAGTCGGTGGGTAACTTGCTGTAGAGCGTGGCACCCAACGCAGCCCCAGCGACAGCACCAATGACTAAAGGGCGCACCAGGCTTTTATCGACATGCTTGAAGCCCATTGATAAGCGAGAAGCATTGCTGATCCATTGCGTGACCGCGTGCAGAGGAATAATAGCCGCAGCCGGTAAAAAATTAGGCAGAACAGACAGCAGCATCAGCCCACCACCGAGCCCCGTTGCTCCAGCGAAGGCGGAGGTGAAGACGACCGCTAGGGTCATCAATAACAGAGCGTCAGTGCTGATACAGCCTCCTACAGAGGTTTTTTATGTGCATGAAACCGAGTATACTGCGCGCCCTGCCTTATAGGCCATATTGCAATGTGGCCATAGTATTGCGCCCATAGCTCAGCTGGATAGAGCAACGGCCTTCTAAGCCGTGGGTCCCAGGTTCGAATCCTGGTGGGCGCGCCATTGTCAGTTGTGGATCACGGCGATACGTCCAACAGACAACCATAAACGCTGAGACAACCCAGGATCCCCGCGCTAGCGCGAACCCCCATACCATTGCTTGTGGAAGGTGTTGACGTCATCCAGTTCATCGGCAATGCTGCTGCTGAAATCTCCCCCCTTAAATACAGAGTTTCCTTGCAGATCTAGTACCTTTGGTGGCATGGTGCTCATAATACTCAGCAGGCTTTGGGGGCTATCTGCAAGGTTGTGTACATAGCGTCCGTCAAGCATGAATTTCGCGTCGCCTTCGAAGGAAAGTACCAAGTAATCAAACGACTTATTGCGTATTTGCTTTGAAACATCCACCAGCAAGCGTGTCATTCTTGCCGCTTTTATTTCGGGTGAGACTCTGCGGATATCCAGTACGATTTTATTCATATTGAATAGCCATGAGTAATGCACACGAATTTCGATTTGTTTAGCGGTCTCGGGATCGATCAAGACCTCGTTAATGGGACGGTGTAGGGTGAAGTAATTCCAAAAGCCACCTAAAATTAGCGCCACGATGGTGATATTGAATAGTTTAGTTTTCACTCAAACTCGCTTAATGGGCCACTCGAACCGTAATAGTACCCTAGTCTGAATCGCTCGGACATCCTTAACGCTGGGTTAGAAAATGTCGATGAGCGTCGCTACATTTCAGTTTATGGTAGGACCAAACTCTTAAGCTAGGCTTAATGTTTTGGAGCCGAACAAAGCTTGCAATCTCGAGTGCAATGGCTACAATGCGCGCCTCGGCACTTGAGCTCTCAAGTGCGAACCTAGATTCAAGTCAAGCCGGAATAGCTCAGTCGGTAGAGCAGCTCATTCGTAATGAGAAGGTCGTAGGTTCGATTCCTATTTCCGGCACCAACAGTGGCTGTAACCGCAGCAGCTTCACGCCTTTGTGGGATAGGTAGAAAAGGCATCAAGGTCAAGTTTACATTGGTGGTGATCGATGGGGTCGCCGCACTAATGTTAATTCAAGCAAGGTTACGCTGTTATCGTTTCATACGTCGGACTGATTCAAAGTTTTTTTGCCTACTATGTCCTCTAACTCCTCCAGCAGAAAGGGTTTTTGCAAAAAATCGTAGGTAAGTTTGTCATTGATCTGTGCTTCGATGACCGCTTTGGGTTGTGCTGATACCAAGATGACATTCAAAGCGTTGATGTTGAAATGATCTTTAATGGCTTTAGCGGCCTTGTCGCCGTTCATTTCGGGTAAGAGAAAATCGATCATGAATATGTCGTAAGCTGGGTCGAAAGGTCTATGGGAAACCACATGCTCTTCTGTGTTAAAGAACGCTAAGCAATCTGCAGCGGTTTGAAAGAATCGACAGGAAATGCGAGCGGTATGGAAAAATAATTCTAACGCACGAGTTACTCCCGAGTCATCTTCGATAACATAAACCATTGTTTTAAAACGGTTTTTATGGTGGTCGGGGGGTGACTTGTCCACACTGATTCCGTCGTTAGTGAGTAACTTAATAGTAACTAAGTTTTATTTTTTTTGCAAAATTTGTTTTTCTAAATTCTGGTCAAATTTTGATTCTGGTCAAATTTTGCCAAGTCGCCACACAAAAGGTGGAGATAACAACTGAAGTTCTCATGTGGGCAATTATCGGTATGGGAGCGCCGCCAGCGGGTGTTTTCAACTTGGATATTTTGACCTAAATAGTCCTAGACTGGTTGACTGTTAGCTCGAAATGCTTATAGTTAGTTAGGCTAACTAATAATATTCGTAGTCCAAGATGACAAGAACAACAGATTTGCTATATCGGGTTTTCCGTCAAATAGAAATTATTGGCGGGGTTACCGAGCGGTATACGCAAGATAAACTCACAGGTGAGTTAACGCCATCTCAATGGGGCGTGCTCAATCGTTTGTATTTTGTCGGTGCACAAACCTTGTCGGAGCTGGCCGATGCTTTTTGTGTCTCGCGACCGTCCATGAGTCAGATGATTGGTCGACTAAACAAGCAAGGGCTGATCGAAGAAACGCAAAACGAACGTGATGCTAGGTCAAAACTGATCGCACTTTCGTCCAGTGGTTGTGAGGAATTTGAAACAATAAAGCAGTCTTACGAAACGGCATTGGCCCCGCTCGCCGCCAAATTTACGCCAGCGTCTCTAGAGAACCTACTGTCAGACTTGGAGTCTTTAGAGGTGGATTTGGCCAGAGAGGTTGTTAACTCGGAGGATAAACAATGAGACTACCTTCGCGGCGTTTTGTGAGCGCATGCATGGGAAGCATCGTAGTGCTTCTGATGATTTCAGGTGTGTGGTTGTGGATGCGTCCCTACAGTTCCATATTTGCGACTTTACACACGCTCACCGCCTTTGTCGTTTTACCCTTGATGCTTGTGCATTTGACGCACAATGGCCCTCAACTCCTGCGTTATTGGACTGGTGGTGTGGCGAAAACTTTGTCTGCGGGATTGATCTTATTCGTGCTTGTTACCAGTGTTTTGCAATTGCCACCTGCTAGCTCGATAAAGACTTTAGGGCAGTCCTTGCGGGGTGTGGCGGGGTTTGACACCTCCACGCTGACCGAGATCACAACGGGCACGGTATTGCCTGATATTGGCAAAGTGACGGTGCATGTTCAAGCCGGAGACACGTACGAATCAGAGCCGCGGCCTTTGTTTTTGGGGCTGACTTACACCAGCACGCCCCAGATGGCGATTTGGCTGGAAACGCTGGATGGCACTTATCTACAAAGCTTATACGTGACCGCTTCATCTGCGGAAGGTAGCTTTATTAACGCTGATTTCGCCTCAGACGAGATTATTAGACGTCCTGAAGCCCTGCCTGTGTGGTCTCATAAAAGAGGTATTAAATACGATGATGGCTTGATGATGCCGACTAGAGGAAGCGTGGATCTTGACGGTTACACCAGTGCGACACCGATTGGTCATTATAGGGTTGATGCCAAACTCCAAGCGTCTGATGCCAAAAGCTTCAGAGTGATGATGGAGCTTAATCGCTCGTACGATTTTAATGATTATTGGCATGTAAACAAATATCCGGACGACGCCACGTATTCTGGCTCGGGCGCTTCAGGGCAACCCTCTTTGATTTATACCGCCCTTGTCTCTGCCGCCGACCCCATCGCGATTTTGAGGCCCATTGGTCACGGCCATCACTCGGGACAAGATGGCCTAATACGCGCCGGGCTTGAGGGGTTTGATTCTGCTCTACAATTAATTGATTTTGCGCTGGTACAGTTGGAACTGAGCGAATAAGGTGTTGCGGTACTGTCTATCCAGTGTCGTAAATAAGCGTAACAAAAGCGTTCAAAACTTCGTGTTGTGTTGGCGGGCCGTGCTACACTCGGGCGAAAAGTGAGGTTTTTCATGCTGCCACCCATGACACTGTTAGGTTGGATACACACGGTACTCGGCGTTATCGCCATCACGAGCGCTATCCTGAGCTTATACCGGTATCAATTTCTGTCCTATCGGACGTTTTCGGGCAAGACGTACCTGACAGTGACTGTGCTGGTCGCGGGCTCGGCCTTGGCGATTTACAACCAAGGTGGCTTTAACATCGCCCACATACTGGCGATTTTGACCTTG
>JALRFH010000193.1 GCA_023253715.1 Halieaceae bacterium | reverse complement strand
ATGGCGTCAGAATCGACCTTGAACGAGCTGACCCGAGTCGAGGATGTTGTCTGGGCCGGCATGATGCTTCTGAGTCCTCAGGCTAGAGCCATGGCGGGTAGTACCTTATTTATGGATTCCGGTCGACGGCACGGGTTACCTTAGGAGTTATCATGCCCATTATGCAAGTGCATATCGAAACCAGCGCTTATTCAAAAGAGCAGGTGCACCGATTCTTAGAGCAGAGTAGCCGTGTTTATGCGGAGGTATTGGAAAGTCCAATTGAACGCATCCGTATTTTTATACACGATTATCCCGGGGATCACATTGCAATAGGGGGACGGGTGGCCGCTGATACCGGTGTAACTGCACCTTTCTTTGAAGCCTTTTTGCTTGAAGGGAGGCCACTTGCCCAGCAACACGCAGTGTTAGCGCGAGTGACCGATGTTATCGTCGAGTGTTTGGGAGCAACCCGAGAACTCGTGCGTGGTGTTTGTCATATGGTGCCACCTGAGCGATGGGGTATTGCTGGATTTCCCGCGGCATCGGTCCGAAGTGCCGAGATCACCGAGCGCAACAAGCATCAATAGATAAGTTTCAAACGCTGTTATAGAATCTTGAGAGGACGCATGAATCAAGCAGTCCATAACGACAATAAAAAAGTGAGTTATGCGATGTCGACAGGTTCTACAGAACTTAATGTAGACGAGGTAATGCCTCATATCACGTTTTCTGGCTCAGAAGGAAAAGTGTGGCTCAATGAACAGCGTGTGATGCTGTTTTCGCAGGCAGCACTGGGAAAGTTTCGTCGCGAAGTTCTAGAAACCATTGGCTTACAAAGAACCAAAGCGTTTTTCCTGCGTCTTGGGTATCAGCTCGGTATGCTTGATGGTGAGCTTGCGAGAGCCTCCAAGGCAAACTCCACGCTGTTAGAGCGATTTATGATTGGCCCCGAGTTACATGCGCTTAGGGGGATGGTATTGCCTGAAATCCAAAAGCTTGAGCTTGGGGAAACAGGTGAACCCTTTCATTGTCAAGTTCGCTGGAATAATTCATACGAAGTTGAGATCAGTCAGGTCGAGTTGGGTCTGCTGGATGAACCCGGCTGCTGGAATCTCGTCGGTTACGCGAGTGGTTACTCGTCCACATTGATGCAAAAAGAGATTTTTTTTCAAGAAGTTTCCTGCATTGCCTGTGGTCACGAGCACTGCATCGGTGTCGGTAAAGACGCCAAAGAGTGGGACAATTATGAAGAAATTAAGTCCTATTATGAGAAAGATCCTCTGTTGGATGAACTCTTAGAGCTGCAAACCCACGTTAACGCCTTAAAAGATTCATTGATGGAGCGAGATACCCTCGCCCATGTGGTGGGCGAGTCTAAACCGTTTAAAAATGCCCTAAAAATGGTGACGCGCGCGTCGGACAGTAAAGTATCGGTTTTACTGCTAGGAGAAACGGGTGTTGGTAAAGAGGTTATGGCCCGGGCTCTGCATCAATCTTCTGATCGAGCTGATAAGCCTTTCATCGCGGTGAACTGCGCTGCCATTCCACCCGACTTGATCGAGGCTGAATTATTTGGCGTCGTCAAAGGGGCCTTTACGGGAGCGAATACCTCGCGGCCAGGACGCTTTGAGCGAGCCGATACGGGCACCTTGTTTTTGGATGAGGTCGTTGAGCTCACGCCGCGTGCCCAAGCGAGTTTGTTGCGTGTCTTACAAGAGCAGGAGTTTGAGCGTGTTGGCGACAATATCGTACGAAAGATCGATGTACGGTTGGTGGCCGCAACCAATGAAGATTTAAGTGATGCCGTCACTGCTGGGCGTTTCCGGTCAGACTTGTATTACCGCTTAAGTGCCTTTCCTGTGCGTATTCCATCACTACGAGAGCGTAAAGACGACATACCGCTATTTGTCGACTTTTTTCTAAAAAAATACCAAGCCTTATACGGTAAAAAAGTGAGAGGTGTTTCCGATAAGGGCCTTGAAATGCTGAGGACCTATCATTGGCCGGGTAATATTCGTGAGCTCGAAAACGTGATTGAACGTGCACTCATCCTAGCAGAGACAGGAGGCTACATCAGTATGGATCTGATTTTGGGGCCCTCGGTACCTGCTTTGGCCGATGGTGGGCATGCACTGGATGCTGACGGTTTATTAACAAGTCATGATCAGCAGACAATGATAAAAAGCACCAAAGACATTGCCAGCTACATGCTAGACAACGAGCTGGGTTTAGATGACCTGGAGAAAACGCTTTTGCTAAAAGCGCTTGAACGAGGAAACGGTAAGGTATCCAAAGCCGCGCGTTTGGCGGGTATGACGCGCCCCGCATTTGCTTACCGGTTGAAGAAAAATGGTATTGATGTTTGATGTATAGCAACGTAATAGCCTTGGTGCTTGGCTACCCTGCGTTCGAAAGCCTTCAGTTTCAGAGCACGTGATCTATGTCTCTACTCTACAACAAACCGGAATGCCCTTTTTGCTGGAAGAGCCGTTTGGTGGCGGCGTTTTCGAATATCGAAATTGACTTGGTTGACATTGATACAAAAAATAAGCCCGATTATTTTTTAGCCTTGAATCCGGCAGGGACTGTTCCCGTATTGGATGATTCGGGAACAATCGTCTGTGGGTCAGATGAGATCATTCGATACTGGTCCACGCAATACAAGGGATTCGTAGAGCTTGATCTGGATTCGAGTGAGGTCACGCAATGGCATCATTTTGCCAATCAAGTGCTCGGTGACGGCACCAAGCAATGGGTGTTTCAACATCGAGACCGATCAGAGGAAACAGTCGATCGAATGCTGATGGCCCAGTGTAAATTAAATTGGGAGCAATGCTTAGCGTATATCGAAACGCAGCTGAGGCCTCAGGAATGGCTGTTGGGGAGTCACCCATCCCTTGCTGATTGCGCGGTATTTCCGAGGGTGGCATTGGGCTTACGATATGGTTTGCCTGGACTGGATGACTATCCAAAATTAAAATATTGGTATCAAAGAATAGAAGAGTCCGAGGTGGGTATGCGGGCGTCGGCATGGGGCAAAGCCTTTACCAATCAATAAAAATACCTCCTCACACTATCTGAGGAGGCGCAATCGTCGTATGGACCAATGGGATATTAAAGCTCGTCGCTGTTTTTGATGCAGCGACGAGTTGCGAGTTACTCGTAGCGATCTTTGAGGATAAAGAAAGCCAAGAATATTAAGAGGGCACTAAAAGGCGCTGCAATCCAGATACCCTGGATTCCGAAAATGCTCTCTAACGTTATAGACCCTAAATTTGCAGGTGCTAATAGCGTTTCCTCGAGCACTGGATAGGCCAGTGCAAACAGAAAAGCGCCGACCAATGCGCCAACTAAAGTAAATATAGCATCAGCTTTACCTTCTGAACTGCCGACCACGCAGGTGCCCGGACAATAGCCCGATAAAGCCCAGCCAATACCAAAAATCGCTCCGCCCGCAATTACGCCCCAGATATAAGCGGGTTTGATGCTGAGGTTCGCTAGGTTGCCGAGGTCGAGTAGGTATATGCCCAAGGTGCCGACCCCCATGGCCGTCATCATGAGTTTGATGATCCACATGTCTTTTAAAAGCAGGGTGCCAAGAATACGACGGTAACTCGATGCGCCACCCAAATACAGAATAGCGCCAAAGGCACAGCCGATTAAAAATCCGATAACTAGCGTCATGATTAGACTCCTCGTTTGCGGTATAAAAGTTTTGCGGTAGCTATGGCCACAGCGAAGGTCACTGCGCCAAAGATGAACGAGCTGATGGCCAGTTGCGAAATACCACTAATCATGTGGCCGCTGGTACAGCCGCCGGCGAGTCGTGCACCGAACAGCAACAAAATACCACCGCCAAAACTGGCGAGATTACGTTTTAATTTGGATGGACCAAACTGCTCCTTCCAGAGGCTCGGCATGGAGCCCTTGTCCGCCTCGGGTTGTTTGTTGGCAAATACTCGCGCTGTGATGCCGCCACCCACGAGCATGCCGAAGACCAGCATCCACCCGTAGCCCACGCCCCAGTCTTCTTTTTCGCCATATTTTGATAGGTATTGGTTGTTTTCAGCGAACTCTGGGGCCACTTTGTGTGCTACTACGGCGTCAGAGACGACAAACTGCGTTGAGACTCCTAGAGGTTTTACAAGGTAGGTGGCAATCACGAGCAATAGCCCTAAGGATACCCCCGCCGCCTTCCAAGAGATTATGGCATCTTTCATACACACACTCCTTATTAAACAATATTATGATGTTCTGATATTAAAGGCCCAAAAAAAGGGGTTGTTTAGCAACCCCTTCGTTTGGTTACCAGGTGTAGTAAAACTCGAGTTCAAACTGGTGCATTTTAAGCTCGATCGTTTGGGTGGGATCAAACATGGATCCGCCTTTCACTGTTTCTTCAGGCGCATACATGAAGCTGAAGCCCCATTCACGATTATCGCTGAGTTTTTTCGCGATACCGAACGTATAGTGTTGCTCCATTACGCCGGGGGCGAGAATGTTAAACAAAACTTCAGAAGGCTGGATGGGTTGATCGCCTTGTGATAGTCCCGCGCGGTAAGTCGTATCGCCCTGAGTCCATGTAAATCCAAGTTTCACCACTGATACGTCATCCCATCCGAAACCTGCGCCTTGATTTCCGCCAAGACAGGTTTCTAGATTTTTAGGCACTGGGATTGGTGCTGTCGGACACGCGTAGATATTTAATCCGCTGTTACCAACCGACGCGATATCACTATAACTTATGCTTTCACCATCAAGGTGTACACTGAATGTGGGTGTTGCTTGAAAGCTCACGCCTACGCGGGTGCTCGCTGGAATATCAAATCCACCGGCTTCTGCGAAAAGATCTGAGTAATCGTCAAATTCGGACATCCCGACTTCGGTTTGATGAGCGAAGGCCACGGCAACTTTATCGTTAACTTGCCAGTTGAAACCAAACTTTAGGCCGATACCCGTCGATGTGTCGTGCCCATTGCCAGTTAAATTGTTGGCGGGGGCTCCGCCTTGGGCAGCGTTGGCAGCAAACGTTTTGGTGTAGCCGGTAAATGCCTCTAGGCCTTTGGCTTCAAAAGCTTGAATCACCACTACGGGGGCGATCCCAATGGCCAGGTTGTCAGAGAATTTTTTCGCCCACGCAAGTTCCATAAAGGCTTGCATGAGGTCAACACCTGCCTCTCCCATACCGAAGGTACCAGGCATAGTCATCACAGGTGCTGGGCCCGGGCCGTCAGGGTCAAATGCGGCCGCGCCACCTTTCCAATCGGTGTTCATACCGCCCCGTCCGTAAAAACTAAATGCAAGGGCACTGTCATCCCCCCACGTCCATTTTTTAGAGAACGACGGTAAGGGGAAGTAATTACTCTTGGAGTCGAGTTCACCCTGCGTCATCACACTGAACGCACCGCCGTTCCCCTGAGCCATGCTCGGCGATGCGACGTAGCTTCGACGCGGCGAAAAAATGCTGAGACTGGCGTTCGTCTGATCATCTACTAAAATGGCGGATGCGGGATTGTTCGCAGCATCAATAGCTTGGCTGGGTGCCGCTAGACCTGCGCCTGCTTGTGCCTTGTTATGGCTGCCGACGCCATGCGTAAAGTAGCCGTTAGTCGCAAAAGCCATGGGGGTTGAAAAGGCCAAAGCCATGGCTCCCACACGTAAAGAGGTTTTTGTATTCATAATGTGACCCTTCGTTATGTTTATCGTTATCGGCAACTAAGTTACCTTCAAATTTTCTAATATGCAAATAATGTTATGTTGATGGGCGCTATTTAAGATGCCGTATTGGCACATGCGGCCTCATCATCCTCGCTGGCGCAGTACAGCTCGTACAAAACGCTTACGATTTGCGCAACCTTGTCACCGGACAATCGGTAGTAAATGGTTTGTGCCTCTCGCCGACTCTCGACTACACCCTCGTGGCGCATGCGCGCTAGGTGCTGCGAAAGAGGTGACTGTTTAATGTCGAGCATCCGAGAAAGCTCGCCTACGGAGGCCTCGCCATTTTTGAGTTGGCACAGAACCATAAGTCGATCGGGGTGTCCGAGCAGCTTTAACATATCGGTCGCGCTTTTGGCGGACGCTTGCATTTTGTCCAGTTCCACAGTTAGCTTTTCCTTCGGGTGGTTGCGTTACTTAAGAATTTTATAATATGCTGTAAGTCCAACTTACGTGTCGCTCATAAAATAATCAAGGTTAGCGCATGAATAAACAAGCAGAACTCGATAGTTTACTACAACAAGTCGCAGTTTCGGGTGAAAATTTAACCGGCACCGATCGTCGCGGCTTTTTACGCAAAGGGCTGACCTTTTTGGGCGCCGCGTCGGCGACCGCTGCCGCCGCGCATATGCCCTCGGTTAAGGCTGCACTGCCACCAGAGGAGCCGGCTTACGGGAAAACCTTGGGCAAGCCAGTGTTATTTGCACCTTACGGTTCCCCGTCACAATACGAATCGCACGTGCAGCGCAGAACCGTTGAATGGTTAACGCCCGATCGCATATCGTCAATCAGTTTTACGCCCTTGGCCGATCTGAAAGGTATCATTACCCCCAGCGGTGTCATGTTCGAGCGTTATCACGCGGGCTTACCTGACATCAAGCCACAAGAACATCACTTAATGATTCACGGCATGGTTGAGCGTCCGATCATTTTGTCGATGGATGATCTGATGCGATTTCCGTCGGTCAGTAAAATCCATTTTGTTGAGTGTCCGGCCAATGGCGGTATGGAATGGCGTGGCGCGCAAATGAATCGTTTGCAGTTTTCGCATGGAATGATCGGCTGTGCCGAGTGGACGGGCGTTTTACTGTCTACGCTTCTTGAAGAAGTCGGGGTTAAACCCGAAGGCAAGTGGATCTTAGCCGAGGGCGCTGATGGCTCGCATATGAGTCGCAGTATTCCTCTGGAAAAAGCGCTGGACGACACCTTGGTGGTGTACGCTCAGAATGGTGAGATGCTAAGGCCAGAGCAAGGTTACCCCGTGCGACTGGTTAATCCGGGTTGGGAAGGAAACACCAGCATTAAATGGTTGCGTCGGCTGGAGGTTGGCGATCAACCTTGGTATCACCGCGAGGAGACGTCTAAGTACACCGACTTGATGCCTGATGGCCGCGCTCGTGAAGTTACCTTTGTGCA
>JALRFH010000067.1 GCA_023253715.1 Halieaceae bacterium | reverse complement strand
ATTTTTTGCGCTTCTCAGAGCTTGCGCCATGCGGCACGCTTCTCGCGCCGATTCCTCCGCAGAGTCGTGCACGGGAAAGAGACGCCCGAGCGTCGTGGTGCGCGCCTCGCCTGGCTTCCAAACACAACCCGCATCTAGACCAAGAATGTCTGCCGCTTGGCTCACCGGCACGCCACAGACCGTGCTTGAAGTTGGCGATTTCACCGCGTCATGCTGTTACGCGATTACTAGCGATTCCGACTTCATGGGGTCGAGTTGCAGACCCCAATCCGGACTACGACCGGCTTTCTCAGATTAGCTTCCCCTCGCGGGTTCGCGACTGTTTGTACCGGCCATTGTAGCACGTGTGTAGCCCTACACGTAAGGGCCATGATGACTTGACGTCGTCCCCACCTTCCTCCGATTTGTCATCGGCAGTCTCCTTATAGTTCCCGGCCGAACCGCTGGCAATTAAGGATAAGGGTTGCGCTCGTTACGGGACTTAACCCAACATCTCACGACACGAGCTGACGACAGCCATGCAGCACCTGTCACTCGGTTCCCGAAGGCACCAATCTATCTCTAGAAAGTTCCGAGGATGTCAAGTGTAGGTAAGGTTCTTCGCGTTGCTTCGAATTAAACCACATGCTCCACCGCTTGTGCGGGCCCCCGTCAATTCATTTGAGTTTTAACCTTGCGGCCGTACTCCCCAGGCGGAGAACTTATCGCGTTAGCTGCGCCACTAAACATGCAAGATGTCCAACGGCTAGTTCTCATCGTTTACGGCGTGGACTACCAGGGTATCTAATCCTGTTTGCTCCCCACGCTTTCGCACCTCAGCGTCAGTATTGGTCCAGATGGCCGCCTTCGCCACTGATGTTCCTTCCTATATCTACGCATTTCACCGCTACACAGGAAATTCCGCCATCCTCTACCATACTCTAGCTAGGCAGTTTTGGATGCAGTTCCCAGGTTGAGCCCGGGGCTTTCACATCCAACTTACCAAGCCGCCTACGCGCGCTTTACGCCCAGTAATTCCGATTAACGCTTGCACCTTTCGTATTACCGCGGCTGCTGGCACGAAATTAGCCGGTGCTTTTTCTGTAGCTAACGTCAATCCCAGCAGGTATTAACTGCTGAGCCTTCCTCACTACTAAAAGTGCTTTACAACCCTAGGGCCTTCTTCACACACGCGGCATGGCTGCGTCAGGCTTTCGCCCATTGCGCAATATTCCCCACTGCTGCCTCCCGTAGGAGTCTGGGCCGTGTCTCAGTCCCAGTGTGGCTGATCATCCTCTCAGACCAGCTATAGATCGTCGCCTTGGTGAGCCTTTACCCCACCAACTAGCTAATCTAACGCAGGCTCTTCCAATAGCGCGAGGTCCGAAGATCCCCCGCTTTCCCCCTCAGGGCGTATGCGGTATTAGCTTAAGTTTCCCTAAGTTGTCCCCCACTACTGGGTAGATTCCTACGCGTTACTCACCCGTCCGCCGCTGTACTCAGTCCGAAAACCTTTCTCGCTCGACTTGCATGTGTTAGGCCTGCCGCCAGCGTTCAATCTGAGCCATGATCAAACTCTTCAGTTCAATCTTTATCCTCTGCGTTAGCAAGAGGGCACGTTTTCGCTTTAACCAGCGCTAACGTACAAATCTCGGCTCAGATACAATTCGAAATCAAAAATTCCTATGAATTAATGGTTCACTTGTATCTGATATATGTTAGCCATACACCTCTACAAGTGCCCACATTTCTGTCTTCATCTGTCTGTTAAATAACCTAAAACCGCCAGGGCTTTAGCTTTTCAGCAAGGCAGTTCCCTTACCGAGGACGCGCATTATACGTAACACATAAAACCACGCAAGCGCTTTTTTTACTTTTTTGTAAAAAACTTTCAATCGTCCAAAATGACAAACAAGTGGTGCTTCTTTTTACCCACTTTTACGAGATAAAACTGATCTGCCAAGGCCTGATCCGCAGGGAACCAACACTCGGGCCTAGCATTTACATCCATACCTAGCGCAGCACCGTTCACCGTAACAGCCGAACGACTCAAGGCGTCTTTCGCTTGCTTGCCTGAAGCTACCGCCTCCACGTCACTCAATAGCTGTGTCAGGGTCGCGGGCAAGTTGCCGCGTGACACCCTGCTTGTCGGCAAACCATCCTGCGCCAACTGTGCCAAGTCGTCTGCGCTTAGATCTGTCAAACTGCCACTGAACAGCGCTTCAGTAATTCTCACAGCGGCATCCAAGCCATCTTGTCCATGCACCAACCGTGTTACCTCCTCAGCCAATACGGCTTGAGCCTGCGGTCTACCCTGCGCCGCCTTATCTTCTTCTTCGATACGCACGATCCGCTCTACCGGCAAAAAGGTGAAGTAGCGTAAAAATTTGTAAACATCGGCATCGGCGGTGCCCAACCAAAACTGGTAAAAGGCATAAGGTGACGTTTTCGCAGGATCCAACCAAATTGTGCCCGACTCGGTTTTTCCAAATTTCGTGCCGTCCGCCTTGGTAATTAAAGGCATCGTCAAACCAAACACCTGCGCGCCGTGCAGTCGACGGGTCAAGTCGATACCCCCAGTGATGTTACCCCACTGGTCGGAGCCTCCGATTTGCAAACCGCACTCGTATCGCTGATAAAGCTCTGCAAAGTCAAGCGACTGGAGGATACTGTACGAAAACTCGGTAAAACTGATACCACTGCCCTCGCGCTCAATACGCTGCTTTACCGATTCTTTTTGAATCATTGAGTTCACAGAAAAATGCTTGCCGATATCGCGCAGAAAGGTCAAAACATCCATGCCCTGCGTCCAGTCCAGGTTGTTTGCAACCATGGCTGAACTTGTAGTGCCATCGAAGGTAATAAAGCGACTGACTTGTGCTTTCAACTTATCAACCCAACCCGCCACGACATCTGGGGTATTGAGCTGACGCTCGGTAGCCTTAAAACTGGGATCGCCGATCAAACCCGTGGCGCCGCCCACTAAAGCGATAGGCTTGTGCCCCGCTTCCTGAAAGCGACGCAACATTAATAAAGGCACCAGCGAGCCTATGTGCAAGCTGTCGGCAGTTGGGTCAAAGCCACAATATAAAGTGCGAGGCTTTTCATTCAGCCAATCGACAAATCGTTCTTCACCTGCGATCTGGAAAACCAGCCCGCGCGCCTTGAGATCCTCTAATAATGCATTCGACATGCCCGCTCCGCATTGCCTGTTACTCTGACGCGCGCACGATACATCAGCCTCAGCATATTGCAAGCCTTGCGCAAACGTTCCCTTTCTTGAGACAAGTCCTTTATACTCGCACCCTTGTGATGAAAACAGCGTAAAAATGACGTCATTATTCAAAAAAGCCCTACGTGCGGGACGTGAGCCCCTTCAAAGCGCAACCCAAATGCCTCGCAAGCATTTGGCGGCAATTGGCTTTGTGTTGCTGTTTTTGGCGGTGGTTGCGCCTTTTACACCCTCGGGCGACGTATCGGCCAACCGAGAGGCCGAGCTACCAACTCCTCAGCCGAGCGAGCTCGCCATCGACGCACCGTCAATTGAAACCGAGATGCTCTCGACCGACATAAGCTCGCAAGAACCCGAGATCGAAGAACCTAGCATCGAACTGACGTGGGCCTTTTACCAAGTACGCCCCGGGGACAACCTCTCCAAGCTGATGGCGCGCGCAGGGTTTAGCGAACGCGATGCCTACATTGCAGGTAAAACACCCGAGGGATCGCTCACACAACTTTTCCCGGGACAAACCTTGGGTTTCGCCACGAAACCCTCTGGTGAGCTGACAGAAATCCAACACAAGTTATCAGCGCTTGAATCTATGGTGTACTACCACGAAGACGGTAAGTTCAGAGTCGAACGCCAAGTGCGCGAACCAGAAGTCCGCATCGTAGAAAAAAGCGGCGAAATCACAAGCTCCTTATTTTTGGCGGGACAAGCCGCTGGGTTAAGCGACAACCTGATCATGGAACTAGCCAACTTATTTGGCGGTGTGATCGACTTCGTACTAGACCCTCGTGAAGGCGACACCCTACACGTGGTGTACGAAACACTCTACTTAGACGATCAATACTTTAGCGATGGCAACATCATTGCTGCCGCTTTTACCAATAAGGGCGAGACCTTCACAGCGTATCGCTACACCGATGTCAGCGGCCGCCTCGGCTATTTTAACGAGCGCGGTGAAAGCATGCGCAAAGCATTCTTGATGGCACCCCTGGATTTCACCCGAATTAGCTCTAACTTTAACCCTCGCCGTGTGCACCCTGTCTATAAAACTTCCCGGCCTCATCGTGGGACTGACTACGCGGCACCCAAAGGCACCCCGGTATTTGCAGCCGGTGACGGTCGTGTTATTGAATCCGATTACAACCGCGCTAACGGCAATTATGTGTTTATCCAACACGGTGAAAAGTACGTCACTAAGTATTTGCACCTCACTAAGCGCCACGTTAAAAAGAATCAGCGCGTGAGCCAAAGCCAGATCATCGGCACCGTAGGCTCCACGGGCACGGCGACCGGGCCTCACCTGCACTACGAATTTTTAGTCAACGGTGTACATCAAAATCCTCGCACCATTCACAAAAAGCTCCCGAAAGCGAAAAGCTTGGCGGCAACCGAACTCCCTCGGTTTAAAGCTCAGACACAGACGCAGCAAGAAGCGTTGGCGCGCTTAATCAGCGAGCAGCAGGCAACCCAACTTGCCAAACTTAGCGCCCAATAACGAAGGCTGGTATATCGGCCTGATGTCGGGCACCAGTGTCGACGGTATCGATACCGCCCTTGTGCGAATCTCGGCTCAATCGGTCTACCTTGAACGCACACATACGCACGCGATACCGACCAACCTCACAACAGAGCTTCATCGGCTTAGCACCAGCGACTCTTTCAAAATTGATCGAATTGGTCAATTGAATCGACTTTTGGGCGACCTCTTTGCAGAGGCAAGCCTTGTATTGATGCAAGAATCCGGCTTAACCGCTAGCGACATCATCGCGATAGGCAGCCACGGCCAAACGATCAGACATCGGCCTGACGCCAGAACCTTAATGCCCGCATTCACCTGGCAAATAGGCGACGCACACACCATTGCTCAACAAACTGGAGTGACCACCGTGGCTGATTTTCGTGGTCGCGATATTGCAGCGGGCGGTCAAGCGGCGCCGCTAGCCCCCTTGTTCCACAAGGCCATGCTCGGCTCAGCCCAGTCTGGCGTGGTACTAAATATCGGTGGATTAGCGAATGCCACCATTTTGAACAAAGGTCAAATCGAGCACGGCTTTGACACCGGACCCGGCAACACCTTAATCGACGCATGGTGCAGACAACATCGGAATCGCCCCTTCGATGAAGGCGGCCAATGGGCTAAAAGCGGCAGCATCCAACCCGCTCTGTTATCACACTGGCTGTGTGACCCTTATTTCGCCAGAACACCACCTAAAAGTACCGGTCGCGAGTATTTTAACTACGATTGGTTAGTCACCCACTCCGCGTCCTTAAATCGCTACCAAACCGAGGATATCGCGGCCACATTGACGGAATTAACCGCCGTAAGCGCCGCTCAAAGCATTATTCAAAACTCGAGTGCACCCTCCAACATATACGTCTGCGGCGGCGGCGCTCATAACGCATTTTTAATGGAGCGCATCCAGGCGCATACCGGTGCTTTTGAAGTCACTACAACGCAAGAACTTGGTATAGACCCCGACTGGGTGGAAGCGGCTGCCTTTGCGTGGCTGGCCTACGCTAGGATCACTGGTCAGCGCTTTGACTTAGGCAGCATGACGGGCAGCGATGGTGAGGTCCCACTGGGCGTAATCTACCCAGCCTAAAGTACGAACTTAAAGACTGAACGAGGCGCCGCAGCCGCAGGTAGTGACGGCGTTCGGATTGTGAATGACGAACTTGGAGCCCTCCAAGCCCTCGGTGTAGTCCAGCTCTGAGCCCACTAAGTATTGGTAACTCATCGAATCAACAATCACCTTATCGTTGGCAAACAGACTGTCGTCGTCGGCTACATCTTCTTCAAAGGCAAAACCGTATTGAAACCCAGAACAGCCACCGCCCGTGATGTACACACGCAATTTAAGCGCCGGATTCCCCTCTTCCGAGATCAACTCGTTGATCTTGCTAATCGCACTAGGGGCAACGCGAATCGTTTGGGGATCAAATGTTTCAGCGACACTCATTGAAAAAACTCAAAACAACAGTCGTAATATTGTGATAAAACCCAGTAAACAGGTCAACTATTATTGCGACGGTTTGCTAGGGGATTAACGCGATACCCTGTAAACCCATCGTTTCTGGCAGTCCACACATAATATTCATGCACTGCACAGCCTGGCCTGAAGCGCCTTTTACCAAGTTATCAATAACCGACATAACAACCACCGTATCGCGGCCAGCGGGACGTTCGACAGCGATTCGACACACGTTGCTGCCACGCACTCCTCGAGTTTGCGGATACTGCCCCTTGGGAAGAATGTCGACAAAGGGCTCACTAGCGTAACGTCTCTCGTAAAACGCTTGAATATCTGCAATGTTTCCGGTGAGCTTGCCGTACAGAGTCGAGTGAATTCCCCGAATGGTCGGCAACAGATGCGGCACAAAAGTCAGACTTACCGCTTTGCCCGCAACAACTCGCAATTCTTGCTCGATTTCGGGCAGGTGACGATGTCCCGCAACACCATAGGCTTTAAAGCTATCGTTGATTTCCGTCAGCAAATTATCGACCTTAGCTTGACGTCCCGCGCCGCTGGCACCGCTGGCCGCATTAGCAATTAAGTGCGTGACATCAATCAAACCCGCTTCCAATAGCGGTAGAAAGCCCAGCTGAATGGAGGTTGGATAACAACCTGCACACGCGATCAAGCGCGCACCTGCGATCGCCTCGCGATTCCGTTCTGGCAATCCATATACTGCCTCGGTCAGCAAGTGGGGAGCTGCATGGGGTTCACCGTACCATTGCGACCATTCTTTAGCATCTCGCAAACGAAAGTCCGCGGATAAATCCACCACTTTCTGACCATTGGCTAACAGTTCCGGAACCGTCTGCATGGCCACGTTGTGCGGAGTGGCAAAAAACACTAAGTCACAATCCCGCAGCGAAGCATCCGAGGGATCAGAGAATTTCAAATCACAAACACCGCGAAGACTGGTGTACAGATCGTCGACACGCCGCCCGCTTTCCGCTCTGGAGGTCAGGCTAATCACTTCCACTTCAGGGTGGGGCAAAAGCAAACGCAACAGCTCGACGCCGGTGTAACCCGTGCCGCCCACAATGCCAACTTTGATCTTAGCCATAACACTCCCCCGCCAAAAACGCATAGTATAGAGACTTAAAGCAGAATGATAAGGTGCAGTTGTGCAATTTTGTGAATGTCCATGCGGAAAATAGAGCGCTTCCGCCTCAACCGTTTCCGCGGCCAGGTGTCAAACTACGATGCCATTGCCGCCTACAGTGTGCTGGGGTTTATTAGCGGAGCAATAGCGGCGCTTGCGGTGCTCGGTTTTTTTTGGGGCATTCAAGCGCTTGGTCAACTTGTCGGCAGCAGTGAAAGCGCTGAAAATTTTGAGGCCTTATCTGCCATGCATCGAATTCTGCTCGCCACTCTTGGCGCCTTGGTCATGGCGATCATACTGCATGCGTTGAAAGAGCCGGCCCGGCGCACCGGCATCCGCCATGTGATAGAGCACTTAAACAGCCATTATGGACAGCTTCCATTACGCAACGCCTTCACCCAAGCGGTTGTTGGAATTGTGGGGCTTGCTAGCGGCCAGTCAGGAGGAAGAGAAGGTCCCGGGGTTCACATTGGCGCGACGGTCGCTAGCGCGCTGGGGCAGCGCTTACGACTCCCAAACAACAGCTTGCGTATTCTCGTCGCCTGTG
>JALRFH010000099.1 GCA_023253715.1 Halieaceae bacterium | reverse complement strand
CCCAGTCGGAGCTTAAGTTCGCTGCGTTAAAAAGTGTGGATCCAAGTCGCCGATTGCAAAAAATTGACTGGACCCCATCACGTAAAACACGTGTTGCTGAAGGTGAGGTAGGTGCTGGATTACAGCGAGCTACCCTAAATCGGGGTGCATTAGCTGCTGCGGCTCAGCTGTTAGGTTTGGCGCAAGCGATGGTTCAGCAGGCGGTTGATTACGCCTCGACCCGCGAACAGTTCGGCAAGGCGATTGGAACTAACCAAGCAGTCAAACACCTTATGGCCGATTGTGCCGTGCAAATTGAGTTTGCCAAGCCCGCCGTTTACCGCGCCGCGTACACCGTAGGTGTTGCGCCGCAACGGGCGGATTGGGCGGTTAGCCACGCCAAAACAGCTGCCGGCGCTGCGGCGGAGCTTAGTGCTCGCAATGCGACTCAAGTGCACGGCGCTATGGGTTATACCTGGGAATGCGACTTGCACATTTGGGTGAAGCGCGCTTGGGCTTTGGCCAAAGAGTGGGGTGACGCGGGTTTCCATAAAAATCGTATTCACGAATGGTTGCTACAACCCAACGCTTTGCTCGGTCCCGAATTTACATTTGGTAAGCGCTACATCGACAACAGCGACAGCGCTGCTGCATAAAAGGATTCTATTATGTCTACTCCACAAGCCTACATCGTCGACGCTGTTCGATCGCCCACAGGACGTCGTCGCGGCTCGCTCGCGCAAGTTCATGGCGCAGATCTGGGCGCTCATGTGCTTAAAGCCATTGTCGAGCGTAACGGTATCCCCGATAACGAATACGATGACGTCATTTTTGGTTGTGTTGATACCATAGGGCCATTAGCGGGCGATATTGCCCGAACCTGCTGGTTGGCGGCGGGTTTATCGGACGAAGTTCCGGGAACGACGGTAGACCGCCAGTGCGGTAGCTCGCAGCAAGCGGTGCACTTTGCGGCACAAGCGGTCATGTCGGGCACCATGGATGTGGTGGTTGCCGGCGGTGTGCAGACCATGTCGTCGATTCCAATATCGTCCGCGATGTTAGCGGCGCAGCCCTTAGGTTTTGATAACCCGTTTTCTGGCAGCACGGGTTGGCAGGCTCGTTACGGCGATGTGCCTGTGTCTCAATTTAATTCGGCACAAATGATCGCTGATAAATGGAAGATTAGTCGCCAAGCGATGGAAGAGTTTGCGCTTGAATCCCACCGTCGCGGTATTGCCGCCACTCAGGCGGGGTATTTCGATCGAGAAATCGTGCCCTTTGGCGACCTCAAATACGATGAGACCATGCGCGAAACTTCGCTGGAGAAAATGGCTGAGCTTGCAGCCTTAATGGAAGGCGGCACCATCACCGCGGGTGTCTCGAGCCAGACCTGCGATGCTTCATCGGCCGTTCTGGTGGTGTCAGAGGCGGCTTTAAAGCGTTATAACCTAACTCCGCGTGCACGTATTGCGCATATGAGTGTGCGGGCTGCCGATCCCATTTGGATGTTAACCGCACCTATTCCGGCTACGGAATACGCCATGAAAAAATCGGGCATGTCTTTAAACGACATCGGTTTAGTCGAAATCAACGAAGCCTTTGCCTCGGTGCCAATGGCTTGGTTGCAAGACACGGGCTACTCGCACGAACAAACCAACGTCAATGGTGGCGCCATTGCTTTGGGTCACCCACTGGGTGCTACGGGTACCAAATTAATGACGACGTTGTTGCACGAAATGGAGCGCCGCAATGTGCGCTACGGTTTGCAAACCATGTGCGAAGGCGGTGGTCAAGCCAACGTCACCATTCTAGAAAAGTTATAAGGTCTTAAAATGACAGGTATTTGCCAAGATAGAGTAGTAATCGTCACCGGTGCTGGCGGTGGTTTAGGCGCGGCCCACGCACGTGTGCTGGCTTCAGAAGGCGCGTGCGTGATCGTAAACGACATCAATCAAGAAGCCGCGCAGCGCGTTGTCGACGAAATTTGCGCCGCGGGTGGACGGGCAGTGATTAATGATTCCGACATTACCAATTACGCTGACAGCCAGCGTGCGGTATCACAAGCCATCGAGACCTTTGGTGGACTGCACGGTGTGGTGAATAACGCCGGTGTTAACCGCGACCGTATGTTTGCCTCGATGACCGAGCAAGAGTGGGACACCATTATGGCCGTTCACTTAAAGGGGCATTTTTGTATTACCTCACACGCTGTTCAATACTGGCGTCACCTGTCCAAAACTGGCGAATCGGTTTCAGGACGCATTGTTAACACTACCTCTGGTGCGGGCCTTCAAGGCTCGATTGGCCAGTCGAACTATGCAGCCGCAAAAGCCGGTATCGCAGCCTTAACACTGAACCAAGCCGCTGAATTGGCGCGCTACGGTATTACAGCCAACGCCATCGCACCGGTGGCACGCACCGGCATGACAACCGCAGTGCCAGAAATGGCAGCGCGTATGGCAGCACCTGAAGATGGCAGCTTTGATTCGTTTGCACCAGAAAACGTCTCGTCTTTAGTTACTTGGCTGTGTTCAGAAGCCTCGGCTCATTTTACTGGCCGAGTACTCGAAGCTGAGGGTGGTCGTTTGTGCATTGCCGATGGCTGGCGTACGACTGAAGGCGTAGACAAAGGCAGCCGTTGGGCGCCCGCAGAAGTTGGCGATGCCATCGAGCAATTGCTAAAAACCGAAGTGCCCGCACAAAAAATCTGGGGAGCCTAATCGCGCCATGGAATTTGCGTTTACTGAAGAGCAGATCATGATCTTTGATACCGCTGACGCCTTCTTGTCAGAGGTATCGACTGCACCTGCAGTTCGAGAAGCCATGCAGACCGATTTGGGCTATGACTCAAAGGTTTGGGAGCGTTTGTGCCAGGAAATGTACTGGCAGGCAATTCTGATACCAGAAGCACACGACGGCTTGGGTCTTGGGTTTGTCGAGGTGCTAGGCATACTCGAGCGCATGGGTATGCGGTTATTCAACGCTCCATTTGCCGATACTGCTGCGGTCATTACTGCCTTGCTTAAATGGGGCAGCGAAGACCAGCAGGCCGAGTATTTTGCGCGGTTGATGTCAGGCGAGAGCGCAACCATAGCGGCGATCGATCGTGCCCGACACTGGTCGACTGCTGCAGTGACGGCGACTGCGACTCCCACAGACTCTGGCTATGAGTTGTCGGGTACCTATCGCTTTGTCAGTCATGGTCACAGCGCCGATATCCTGCTGGTTGCAGCGCGTGCCCCGGGTTCCGAGGGTTCGCAGGGTGTGGGTTTATTCTTGGTGGATGCAGAGGCCGAGGGT
>JALRFH010000079.1 GCA_023253715.1 Halieaceae bacterium | reverse complement strand
TAAATAAAACACACCCAAACTTGGGTCGAAGGTGAATCCGTTCACGCCGTTGCCCGTGGAATAGACCATCATGGTCGATGAGCCATAAATGATGTAACCCGCGGCTACTTGATCTTTGCCGGGCTGGCAAAAGTCTTCCAGCGTAACGGGCGAGCCTACGGGTGAAACACGGCGATAGATCGAGAAGATCGTACCGACAGAGACGTTCACATCAATGTTAGATGAGCCGTCCAGAGGGTCCATTAACACCACGTAATCGGCGTCTTTGTTGTGGCCCTCGTCGAAGGTCACGTAGTTGTCTTCCTCTTCAGAGGCTATGCCGCAGGCAACTCCGCGTGCTGCGAGTGCGGTTTTGAATTTGTCGTTGGCGAAAACATCCAGTTTTTGCTGCTGCTCGCCTTGCGCGTTTTCATTGCCTGCGGCGCCAACGATATCTACCAGGCCAGCCTTGTTAATTTCGCGGTTGACTACTTTGGCGGCCAAGCGCAAAGACGAGAACAAGGAGGTTAGGGCACCGGTCGCCTCTGGATATTCGGCTTGGCTTTCGATGATGAATTCGCCCAGAGTAATCGGTGTTTGCATGTTGTCCTCGCCGTCAATGAAATCCTGCCTGCCATTGTACCCCTAAAACGCTGCAGAGACTCGCTGTGTGAACAAATCGTAAGCTGGTTATGAGCTAAGCTTTGATTCGAAGCAATATGTCTAGGCTACGCTCACGCCACTTGATCGATATTCGTCGTTGGGTTGCGGTTACAAGACTCTCAGGTCGCGCTAATGTCGATGCCAACCGGGCAATGATCAGATCCATAGACATCGTTGTAGATTTCGGCACCGGTCAAACTCGATGTGAGCTCGGGCGTGACCAGAAAGTAATCAATTCTCCACCCGATATTTTTTTCACGGGCGCCGGCGCGATAACTCCACCAAGAATATTTAGCGGTATCCGGGTTAAAGTGTCGGTAGGTATCCACAAATCCCAAATCGACCAAACGGTCAAAGCCATCAATCTCTGCCTGCATGTAACCGGCGCTTTTGTTGTAGTTTTGTTTGGGGCGAGCAAGATCGATATCTTGATGAGCAACATTCAGGTCACCACACACAACGACCGGTTTGGTTTGCTCGAGGGCCTTTAAATAGTCTGCGAAGTCTTTATCCCAGCTTTGACGGTAGTCTAAGCGCTTCAATTCGCTACCTGAATTCGGGGTGTAGACGGTGACTAGGTAGAAGGTCTCGAATTCGGCGCACAAAACGCGCCCCTCGGTATCATGCTCGGGCATGCCCATGTCGGCTGTTACGCTAATGGGCTCAACGCGAGTAATAATGGCTGTGCCAGAATAGCCCTTTTTCTCAGCTGAATTGCTGAACACTTTGTAAGCTGGATCGAGTTCTGTTAGAGCCTCAAGCACCTGGTCATCTTGCGCTTTGGTCTCTTGTAGGCAAAGCACATCGGGTGCCATGCGCTCAAATGACTCGAAAAAATCCTTTTTAGTAACGGCTCGAATACCATTGACGTTCCAAGACACTAATCTCACGTTATTTGCTCCCTTGACTCAGTGCCGGCATTGTACGTGATTCTTCCAGATGTTGAACCGTTGTCGATTGAAGCGTCAGTCAGTGTGGCGCTGGCACCTTGCTCATTGCGCAACTGGACCTAGATGCATTCTGCCCGTGCTGTGTTAGGATTTGATCAAGAAAAAAAGGGGAAGATTATGAAATACATGAGTTTGCTCGCCGCGCTTATCCTAACGTTGGCGGGCTGCAGTAAAGATGCTATCGAGCCTGCGGTCGTTGCTGATACAGTATTTATGGGTAGCAACATCATTACAATGGATGAGGCGACTGAGGGCGCAGAAGCGGTGGCGCTTAAAGATGGCAAGATTCTCGTGGTTGGTTCTCGGCAAGCCGCGACCGCACACATTGGAGAATCAACAGAGGTCATACAGCTTGGCGATAAAGCCTTAGTTCCTGGCTTTATTGACGCACACGGACACTTCAGTTTCGTGGGCGCGATGGCCGATATGGTCAACTTAAACCCGCCCCCTGTAGGTCCAGTGACCGATATTGCCTCGTTACAGCAAGCCATTCGCGATTTCATTGCTGAACGTGACCTCGAAGAGAACCAGTGGATCTACGGATTCGGTTACGATGATTCCTTGCTAGCAGAAGGTCGGCATCCGACGCGTCATGACTTGGACGAAGTCTCGACGGACATCCCGATCGTTATTACTCACGTATCAGGCCACCTAGCCAGTGCCAGCACCAAAGCGCTGGATCGGGCCGGTATTACGGTAGAAACGCAGAATCCCCCAGGCGGTGTCATTCGGCGTGAGGCCGACGGCAAAACGCCCAATGGGGTGCTGGAGGAGTCTGCGACCTACAAAATTCGCTCGAGCTTGGCGAGCATTTCGAGTGATGAGTTAGACGGCTTCGGCGAGTTAGTGGATCGCGCGGTGTACGAGCACGTCAAAAACGGGTTAACCACCGTGCAAGAGGGCGGGGCCAACCCCACGTTGGTTGGCAAGCTGCGCGCCGTTGCTGCTCAAAAACCGCTGCCCGTCGATTTGGTTGCGTTCCCAATTGGTAACGGTTTGGAGAGCGAGGCTCTAGAGAGCTTTGATTATCAGACCCAATACAAAGATGGTATCCGAGTAGGCGGTGTCAAATTTATGTTGGATGGGTCGCCGCAAGGTCGAACGGCCTATATGCGCGAGCCCTACGACGAGCCGCCAGAAGGTGTGCCGCACCCAAAACACTACGTGGCATACCCGAATATTCCTTTGGAAGCTTACGAGCAGCGTGCTCAGATTCTACTGAAGAATAAAGTGCCTTTCATTACGCACGCCAATGGAGATGCGGCAATTGATATGGTGATTACCGCGCATAATGATGCGGGCATAACGGCCGCTGACGACCGCAGAAGCGTGGTCATTCACGCCCAGCTCACTCGCCCTGATCATTTGGCAGAGTACAAGCGTTTGGGTTTGGTGCCCTCATACTTCGTGGCGCACACCTTTTTCTGGGGTGATTGGCACCGCATCAGCTTTGGCGATGAGCGCGCCTTGCACATAAGTCCCCTCAAAAGCTCGCAGGACCTCGGCATTCATTACACGGTACACAACGACGCGCCGGTCGTGCCACCCAACATGATGCGTTTGTGGTGGACCGGGGTGGAGCGTC
>JALRFH010000056.1 GCA_023253715.1 Halieaceae bacterium | reverse complement strand
GACCGCAGGTACGCAAAAAAGCCCGAACCTCAGCCATATCCGAATGGCTGCCGACGACCGCACCGCCCAGCGCACGCCCCTGCCCGTCGAGATACTTGGTCGCCGAGTGAATGACCAGATGCGCGCCATGCACGAGAGGTTGCTGCAACGCTGGCGTACAAAAACAATTATCGACGGCTAGACGCGCCCCCACGCGCTCCGCCAAATCAGCAAAAGCTCTAATATCCGCAACGCGACACAAAGGGTTCGATGGTGTTTCTAAAAACAGCAGTTTCGTTTTGTCATTGGCGGCTGCTTCCCACGCACCCATATCTCCCAAGGGTAAGTAATGCGTTTTGACACCGAACTTCGCCATGTACTTCGAAAACAAGCCCGTAGTAGAGCCAAATACGTCTGCCGAGCACAGCACTTCATCGCCAACAGTCAAAAAAGCCATACAGGTCGACAGGATTGCCGCCATACCCGAAGCCGTCGCCACCGCCTCTTCCCCACCTTCCAAAGCAGCTAGGCGCGATTCAAATAAATTGACCGTCGGATTCGTATAACGAGCATAAACCGGGCCGGCGGCCTCGCCACGAAAGCGCGCTGCCGCATCCTCGGCACTATCAAACACATAGCTCGAGGTTAAGAACATGGGCTCACTGTGCTCACCGAATTGACTGCGTTCAAAGCCCGCTCTAATCGCTAAGGTTTCGCGCTCGAATTCAGCAGGATCAAATTCAAAAGACACCGATCTTACCCCTGTTCTCGATCGTCATTGTGGATACCGATGACTGAACGGCCCGCCGCCTCGGCAGCGCGGCGCTCTTCCTGAGCGGCATCATTGCGCGCATTATGTACGGCCAACAAATAGGCATCATCGACGTCGCCGGTCACATAATCTTTGTTGAACACCGAGCAATCAAAACCATCGACTTTGGGATTCCCCTCCATCGAGCACTGGACCAAATCCTCGAGATCCTGAAACACCAACCAATCGGCACCAATCGCCTGACATACTTCTTCTTCGGTGCGATTATTGGCAATCAATTCCTGTGCCGAAGGCATATCAATACCGTAAACGTTCGGGTAACGCACGGGAGGGCAAGCACTGGCAAAATACACCCGCTTAGCTCCTGCATCTCGCGCCATCTGGATGATTTGTCGGCAGGTCGTTCCCCGCACAATGGAGTCATCCACCAACATGACGGTTTTACCCTCAAACTCTAGGGGTACGGGGTTCAGTTTTTGACGCACCGATTTCTTCCGCTCATTCTGGCCCGGCATGATAAAAGTCCGACCAATGTAGCGGTTTTTCATAAACCCTTCTCGAAACTTAATACCCAACTCGTGCGCCATGGCTTGCGCGGCAATACGGCTGGTATCAGGAATAGGAATGACCACATCAATCTCATGATCTGGGCGCAAGGCCATCACTTTTTTAGCCAAAGCCTCGCCTTGACGCATACGGGTCTTGTAGACCGAAATACCATCCATCATGGAATCCGGCCTCGCAAAATATACGTGTTCAAAAATGCAGGGCATTAACTTCGGTTTGACCGCGCATTGTCGACGAAATAAATCTCCACTTTCAGAGATATAAACCGCTTCACCCGGCGCGACATCATCGATCAATTCAAAGCCTAACACATCAAGTGCAACGCTTTCGGAGGCCAGCATGTACTCCATGCCCGCATCCGTTTTGCGCTGCCCCAACACCAAGGGGCGAATCCCCCAAGGGTCTCTGAACCCCACAATACCGTAGTTAACAATGAGGGCAATTGCCGCATAACCACCGACGCAACGTCGATGAACGCCAGCGACTGCCGCAAAAATATCCTCTGCACTCGGAAACAATTGCCGTTGCACCTGCAATTCGTGTGCAAACACGTTTAACAGCACTTCAGAATCACTGTCCGTGTTCAAATGGCGCAAGTCACTTTGAAACATTTCGTGGGTTAACTTTGCCGAATTCGTCAAATTGCCGTTATGCGCTAACGCGATACCGTAGGGCGAATTGACATAGAACGGCTGCGCCAATGCAGGACCACTGCTACCCGCGGTCGGATAACGCACGTGTCCAATGCCCACGGCGCCGCGCAAACGTTGCATATGATGCTGGCTAAACACATCGCGCACCAACCCTTCAGACTTGCGCTGAGTGAAGCGCCCCTGGTAGGAGGTCATGATGCCCGCAGCATCCTGTCCGCGGTGCTGCAGAACCGTTAATGCATCGTAGATATCTGGCGCAACATCACGTTTGCCAACAATACCCGCTAATCCACACATAGTGATTTCCCAATAATATTTTTAAGGTTCAGATGGTCGGCAAGCGAGCATCCCGCAGTTGAGCTTGACTCCAATTCAGCATCGCATCGATGTGAGGCATCAACACAGACTGATCCATCGCATCCTCGGTTTGCGGCGCAAGCAATTTTAACGCGTAGGCCATGATTAGCAAAACCACAACGCCGCGCACTAGACCGAAAGCGGATCCCAGCACACGATCAAAAAACGACAAGCCCACGGCTTGAATAAAGGACTGAAGTAATCGGCCGAGTAAAGACACCGATACCAAGGTCGCTACCATCAGGCCCAAAAAAGCGATCACCTGACGCACAACATCGCCACTGATCACATCCGTTAAGTAGCTTGCCAGCCAGGGCGAATATCGACTGGCAAGGACAAAGCCCACGATCCACCCGAGCAGAGACAGTGCTTCGCGCACAAAACCGCGCCATAGACTCAATAAAATGGAGATTCCCAGCACACACAGGATGCCCCAATCCACCCAATTAAATGTTGTTGTGTCGAGCATCTGATCTCCTAAGGCCAATACCGCACAATCAGTGAATTAACCGACAAGGCTTTATCGACGGCGGTTTTAACGGGCTCCAAGTCTCGTTTTTGAAATTTGGGACCCACATAAACACGATAGCGAAGCCCCTCGGGCCGGTCGACCTGAACAACGTAAGCTTTATACCCAAGGGCTCGCAACTTAGTCGAAACAGATTGGGCGTCATCTCGGCGGGCCATACTCACTACCTGCAAAGTATAGGCAATCGGGCGCCCCTGTTCGTCCAGTACTGGAGTTTCAGGTGCTTCACTCAAATCGGCGTTACGGATTTCAGCCACAGGTAGTGTGGTATCGCCCGCGATCAATTCCGCCGTTTTTGCGGCGTTTTCAGCCACATCGGGTTCATTAGCATTGGCTTGCGGATTTTGACTCGCATCGAGTTCGATCTCAGGCCACTCAAACGCACCTTCCTCGACCGATGCAAGGGGCTCATAGGTTTCCACTGATGGCACCTGCAAACGCTCGGCGGGTGTTTGAATCGATTGATCGACAAAAATAATTGGCCAAAAAACCACACCCAAGGCGGTCAACACTAAAGCCCCTACTAATCGTTGTCGCAACATTTTGTTGTTAACTCTCCGCTTGGTCCGTCCAAACCTCAAAGGCCGCTACCGTCGTGAACGACCCTATTATTAACAATACATCCTCTTTTTCTGACGCCTGCCACATTGCCTGACAAGCCTGAGCAACACTGGTATAGCAATGGGACGTACAACCACCAATGCCCTGCAGACCAAGTTGTAAATCGATCGCCCTGGCCACCCTGGGGTTTTCAGATTGATCCGCAAGATACCAGTCTTTAATCACGTCAGTTGCACATCGGAGCATTGTACCAGTGTCTTTATCGTTCATGGCAGAAAATACTGCTCGGCAAGACCTACCCGGAAAGCGGACTTGCATAAACTCTATCAAAGCACGAATGGCCGCAGGATTATGCGCGACGTCCAGCAACACTGTGCGCTCGCGATACTCGCGGATTTGCCTGCGTCCGGGGACTTCTAAGCTACTCAAAACGGTATTGGTCACCAGAGGAAGGTCGTAATTTAAACAGATAAGGGCTTGCACTGCTGCACCCAAATTTGAGGGTAACAGCGCAGTACGCGGCACATCGTTTAAGGTAAAGCTGCCGCTTGGTCCCCGCCAGGTTCCTGACCAATGCGTTTGGTCCAACTCAATCTCATAGTCCTCGTTGACACAATAAATCGTCGCGCCAAGACGTGTTAATTCAGGCAATAAGGTACTCGGCAAATCCGATTCAGCCACGACGCAGCTGGCGTTTGCGCGCGCGACACCAGCCTTTTCAATGGCAATCAAATCGCGCGTATCGCCCAAATAATCTTGGTGATCAAGATCGATACTGGTGATCACCGTTACATCGGCATCAAAAATATTCACCGCGTCTAGGCGCCCACCCAGACCGACCTCGAGTATCCAAACATCAAGATGCGCTCGATCAAACAGATACGCCGCTGCCAAAGCCGAAAATTCATAGTAAGTGAGCGAAATGTCGCCCCGAGCGTCATCGATGGCTTCAAAGGCAGAGACAATCGCCTGATCACTAGCAGGCTTGTCATTGATAACAATACGTTCGTTAAAGACCCGTATGTGGGGCGATGTAAACACACCAACAGTCACGCCCGCAGCCCGTAGCAGCGCATTTACCGCAGCAACGGTCGACCCCTTGCCGTTGGTTCCGGCAACGGTCAGTATTTTTCCAGCACAGCGCAAGCCCATACGCGCCGCGACTGCAGCAGCACGTTCTAGGCTTAAATCAATAGGTTTCGAATGGGCGTGCTCTAAGTGTCCGAGCCAAGCCTCAAGCGTCTTCACTGGCATCGGAGTGAACGATATCGTTTGCTGATGCTCCACCCCGAGTCGAGGCCGAGTGAGTCAATTTTTGCAGCAAGCCGCCAAGTGTCTCGCGCATGTCATTGCGATGAACAATCATGTCGATGGCACCATGCTCCAATAGAAATTCACTGCGTTGAAATCCTGGCGGTAGTTTTTGACGAATAGTTTGCTCAATAATATTGGGACCAGCAAAACCAGCTCGAGCTTCGGGTTCGGCGACATTGACGTCACCCAAGAGGGCCAACGAAGCGGACACACCGCCGTAAATTGGATCCGTCATCACAGAAATATAGGGTATGCCCTCTTGCTTCATACGCTCGATAACCGCAGAGGTTTTGGCCATTTGCATCAAAGAAATTAAGGCTTCTTGCATGCGTGCTCCACCCGACGCCGAGAAACACACCAAAGGCTGTTTTTGTTCAATCGCAATCGTGGCGGCACGGGTGAATTTCTCACCAACGACATACCCCATCGACCCACCGTGAAAATTGAATTCAAAGGCAACCGCTACAACGGGTAAAGACAACACTGTCCCTTGCATCGCAATTAACGCATCACGTTCACCGGTAGATTTTTGCGCCGCGCTCAAACGATCTTTGTAGCGTTTTTTGTCTTTAAACTTTAAGCGATCAACAGGCTCGATGTCGGCTAAAATCTCACGACCGCTACCCTCATCTAAAAACAAGGCGAGGCGCCGTCTCGCACCAATACGCATATGGTGATCACACTTCGGGCATACGTCTGAATTGCGTTCGAGTTCAGGTCGATACAACACCGCCTCGCACTTCACGCATTTTTTCCACAGACCCTCGGGCACATTCGCACGTTTTTCTGAAGTATCTTTGCGCACCCCAGTGGGCAAAATTTTATCAAGCCAGCTCATAATCCCTCCCTCCGCGGCAAGTATACGCTGGACCGGCACCGCATTAAAGCACTGCTACACGCCACTGCGAATATCACCTAACAAGCCTACGGCCGCATTAATACGACCTTCAAGCACATTAGAGGCATCACCCAATAAGTTAACCAGCGCACTACCCACCACGACTCCGTCGGCGGACGCCCCCACAAGCGCTGCAGATTCTGCATCTTTAATACCAAAGCCTACGGCAACCGGCAAAGAGGTCAATGCCTTAATCTGTTTCACCTTAGCTGCCACTTCCTCAGTATTTAAATGTCCAGCGCCAGTTACGCCCTTCAACGACACGTAGTAAATAAAGCCACTTGCTTGCTCGATGATCAGTGGTAGACGCTCGTCTGGGGTCGTCGGTGCAATCAAAAAGATGTTGTCAATACCGACACGCTTGAGTTCAATATTCATGGCCATCACTTCTTCAGGGGGCAAATCGACAGTGATGACGCCATCCACCCCTGCGTCCGCAGCCGCATCGGCAAAAGCAGCATAGCCCATGTGTTCGATAGGATTCGCATAGCCCATCAGGATGATTGGGGTAGCCGCGTCTTGCAATCGGAATTCAGCTGCCATTGCCAAGCACTTGCGCAAACTGACTTTATGCGCCAATGCGCGCTCATGCCCTTTTTGAATAGCCGGTCCCTCTGCCATCGGGTCAGAAAATGGAACGCCAAGCTCCAGCATATCGGCACCTGCCTCGACCAGCTTGTGCATCAACCCAACGGTCACATCGGGCTCGGGGTCACCGCCTACAACATAGGGAATGACCGCCTTTTTTCCTGCAGCTTGAAGCTCCTGCCATTTTGCTTGTATGCGACTCAATTTTGTTCTCCGAATATATCCGCGCCATCGACCTCGGCTACGGTAAAGATGTCTTTATCGCCGCGCCCCGAAAGGTTGACCACAATACTCTGATCTGGGGTCATTGTTGCCGCTAACTTGGCCGCATAAGCCAAGGCATGTGACGTCTCAAGCGCAGGCATAATGCCTTCTGTGCGAGTGACCTTATGGAAGGCCGCCAGCGCTTCATCATCGTTGGCGACAACGTAGTTAACACGGCCGATATCTTTCAACCACGAGTGTTCAGGGCCAACGCCTGGGTAATCTAAACCGGCGGAGACAGAATGCGTGTGCATGATCTGCCCGTCTTCGTCTTGCATTAGGTAGGTGCGATTCCCGTGCAACACGCCGGGCGTACCCGCGGTAAGCGGTGCTGCATGCTCGTTGGTCTCAACACCATGCCCACCCGCTTCAACGCCATACATTGCCACGCCGTCGTCTTCTAGGAAGGGATGAAACAATCCGATCGCGTTACTGCCGCCACCCACACACGCGACCAAGGCATCGGGTAAGCGACCGATTTGACTCAAGCTTTGCGCGCGCGCCTCGCGTCCAATAACACTCTGAAAGTCACGAACCAGCATCGGGTAAGGGTGTGGTCCTGCAACCGTTCCAATAATGTAAAAGGTATCGTCAACGTTAGTGACCCAATCCCGCATGGCCTCGTTCATCGCATCTTTTAGCGTTCTTGACCCCGACGTCACCGAAACCACATTCGCGCCAAGCAAACGCATGCGATACACGTTGAGCGCTTGACGCCGAACGTCTTCCTCGCCCATGAATACGTGGCATTCCATGCCTAACCGCGCAGCAATGGTCGCGCTAGCAACACCGTGTTGCCCGGCTCCAGTCTCAGCAATCACCCGTTTTTTACCCATAAATTTGGCAAGTAAGGCCTGACCCACGGTATTGTTTACTTTGTGGGCGCCGGTATGATTCAAGTCTTCGCGTTTAAAGTAAATCCGCGCACCGCCAATTTCGTCGGACCAGCGCTGCGCTTCGTATAAGGGTGAAGGACGACCCACAAAGTGCGCTAGATACGCGTCGAACTCTTGCTGAAAATCAGGATCCTCTTTTAACTGCGTATACACTCGCTCAAGCTCGGCCAGCGCCGACATCAAGGTTTCTGAAACAAACTTACCGCCGTAAGGGCCAAAACGGCCGTTGGCATCGGGCACCTGCGCGTAGACGCTCGGATCGATGGGCTTATTCATGAGGGTTTACCTTATCAAATGATTTTACCGCATTAATAAATGCGCGAACTTTCCGTGGGTCTTTTACACCTGGGCTAGCCTCAACGCCACTACTGACATCAACAGCACTTGGACGATAGTGAGACAAAGCCTCGGTAATATTAGCGGGCGTTAAGCCGCCGGCCAAAATCCATGGTCGGCACACCGCCTCAGGCATCAACGAAGGATCGATTTTTTGCCCGGTTCCTCCGGGCACGCCATCAACCCAAGCATCACACAGCAACGCCCTCGCTTGTCTGTGCTCATCACTCGCGCTGATCACATCCTGCGCGGAAGCCACCCGAACCGCCTTCCAGTAGGGGTGGCCGACACCGTTACAAAACTCCGCGGTTTCACGCCCGTGGTACTGCAAAATATCCGGCTTAACGTCACAAATAATCTGTTCTATCAGGTCAGTCGAGGCGTCTACGACCAGCGCTACCAAAGTCACCATGGGCGACAATGCTTGGCGAATCTGTATCGCCGTTGCCATCGAGACCGACCTTGGGCTGGGGTCGTAGAACACCAAGCCAATGGCGTCGGCACCCGCAGACGCTACCATTAAGGCATCCTGTACCGTGGTGATACCGCAAATTTTGATTCGAGTAGTCAGAGTTTACGCTCCAAAATTTGGCGCGAAGCATAACAGATTTCGTAGAGTGAGTCGCTAATCCCAGGGCAAGAATATCGGCCCGCTCACCGGATCCGGCAAGCCGAAGGTCACTGGGTAGGACACCGCCGTTAAATAGAGACCATCCGGTGGCGCGGTATCCGCTGCAAGCGTTCGATCTTTCCCCTGCAAAAGCTCGGCGATCCAGTCCACGGGTTTAATTTTGCGCCCTATGAGGCTCAGGGAGCCAGCGATATTACGCACCATGTGATGCAAAAATGCATTTGCCCGGATTTCCATGACGACGAATGAACCCTGACCCAACACGTTGATCTCGCGCACCTCGCGAAAAGGCGTCGTCGACTGGCAACTCGCCGCACGAAAAGCTGAAAAATCTTGCTCGCCCAGTAAGCTTTGCGCCGCCTCATGCATCGAAGCCGCGCACAAACTTGTCCGCAACCATGTTACCTGCTGCAGCAAACTGGTGGGCCGCACCTCTTGAACGCACCACACGTAACGATAGGTCCGTTCTGTCGCAGAGAACCGCGCGTGAAAGTCCTCGGTAACAGGGCTTGCCCAATGTACCCTGACAGTGGGTGGCAAGACCGCATTAGTCCCAACCACCCAAGCTTTCAAGCTTCTGCTGACTGGCGCGGTAAAAGATACGACTTGCG
Organism: Halieaceae bacterium; assembly: GCA_023253715.1. Lineage (GTDB taxonomy): Bacteria > Pseudomonadota > Gammaproteobacteria > Pseudomonadales > Halieaceae > Aequoribacter. The sequence continues at coordinate 14,333 of JALRFH010000056.1, read as the reverse complement.
AGGTCGCGTGGACGCCCGCATCGGTGCGCCCAGCACAGGCGACCCGAATCTCGTGGTTCGCGATCTGACTTAAGGCGTTCTCGAGAGTTTCTTGAACCGTATGCTCTGTGCCACCTTGACGCTGCCAGCCGTGAAACGCACTGCCTTTGTACTCAAGGGCTAAAGCCAGCCCCTGCCCAGCCGCTAAAGGTGCGTCGCTAAAACTCACAGCAAGGTCGTTAATAAGGCGTCGGCTTCACGGCGTTGCGCTTCGTTTCCTGTTTCGGCAACATCTTCAAGGATACTGCGCGCAGACTCAAAATCTTCCATATCGATATAGGCTCGGGCCAAGTCCAGTTTCGCCGCAGGTGCATCCTCGCCTTCTGCGACGAAAATGTCGTCGTTCTCAAGCTGGGACTCACTAGGTGATGGCTCAAGTTCGAATAGCTCCTCGTCCAGCGTGTCGTCAGAGTCTTCCTCTACCAAGGCAAAGTCCGACAAGTCGATATCGTCAGACATGTCGGCGGGGCCGCTCTCCAGATCCATACCGGAAAAGTCCACCTCGGCCAAATCACCACTCTCCTGATCGCCGGTAGTCTCAGTTTCGGGTGCAGGACTGTCCTCTTCCAGCAAATGCGATAGATCAAAATCCTCCAACAATTCGTCAGTGGCCTCCGCCTCGATAGCACCCGTATCGTCATCAAAGCCGATATCGTCAAGCGCATCGCCTTTTTTCACTGCCTCTCGCGCCGCGAGTTCTTTTTCGCGGGCACGCATTTCCTCTTCTCGCTCTTCGCGCAGGCGCTCTTGTTGCTGCGCTTGCAGTTGATCGAAGAAGGCATCGACTTCATCCGGGCCCTCATCGTTTGCTACGACGTCTTGTCCTACACCACCCAAAGCAGCGTCAGGCGAGACTTCTGTGGAATCCTCTTCAAATTGCGACAGATCGAAATCGGTTAGGGATGCTACCGAGTCTTCAGCCATACCGACAGACGGCGCCTCGAGTTCTGCACCCTTGCGAGTAGTTGATCCGGCGTCATCAACCGCGTCGGTTACCTTGCTAGTGGCCTTCGATGCCTTCAGATCACCTTCGTCAAGCAAACTGTCCAAGGCATCACCAAAGGGACCGAACATCGACGAGTCAGCGCCCAAATCAAACACCTCGTCGTTACCCGAGGTGTGCTCTTGTTCGATAAAGCCGGCGCGCATCATCAGCTCATCGGCGCGCACCACCACGTCACGTGAGCAGTTATCCAGAACACCTTGATAGGTCTTGCGAGCATCATCTTCACGACCGGCGTCTACCAGCACCTCAAGCAATTTTAATCGACACTCGTCGGCACCGGGACTCTTTTCAAGCGAACCCTGCAACAAATCAACCGCTTGGTTGATGCGGCCATAGGCAATGTAAATATCCGCCTCAGCCAAAGCATCCTCAATATCCATGTCTGAGGCGTACTCGTCGGCCGCGGCAGTCGAACCTTTAAAGGAGTCGGCAACGTGCGAGGGTAAACCCTCATCATTGGAGTCATGATCAATCTCTAGACCCGAATCACTCAGATTGACGCCCGCAAATACGTCTTCGTCTAATTCGTTCGCTAAATGACCGGCCTCAGGATCATCGGCAAGCACTGAGCTACGGCGACGCTGCCAATACAAACCGAGTGCGGCCAACAAAGCCGCGATACCCACACCGCCGGCAATCATCGATATCGATAAGCCGGACTTCTCAGGCGGCTGCTGGGTGGTGACTTGAGGAACCGTTTTTACCTCAGGCTCGGCTAGGTTAACGACCGTTGCAGGCGTTTCAGTGTCTACCGGCTCACCCGCACCCCCTGCAGAGGATTGTTTCGGCGCTTGTGTGGTTGGTTCGCGATCCTCGTCCGATGTGACATTTTTGCTTGCCAAAGCATCTCGCAACAAGGCAATTTGCTCGTCCTTGGTTTCAATGATCGCCTGCATAACCGCCAGCTGTTCTTCGATGCTCGCCAGTTGTGACTGTAACTGCGCCAAACGGTCGTCGCTTACCGTGAACCCCGCTTCTGACGAATTTGGCTCTGACCGATTCTTGCTCGCGACCGCGCTGGCGCTCTCAGAACTTTGATCCACGCTATCAGCCGCAATCCTCAGCTTAGCCGCAGGTTGAGACACCCTCCCCGCTCGCCAATCTTGGTTCTGACGCCGAATGTTCGCTAACACCACCTCACTGTCACTTAGGCTAGCATCAAGCTCGGTGGGCAAATAAACCACCCTACCTGCCTTCAACAGGTTGATGTTGTTGTTAATAAACGCGTCGGGATTCTGTCGCTGGATTTCTAACATTGTCGCCTGAACAGACGATCCTGGAAGCTTGGCCTCTAGGGCTATTTCCCACAGTGTTTCGTTGGGCTTCACGCGGTAATTTTGGCCCGCTTGGGGCCGCTCAGCGATGCGTTCTTCAACAACCTGGGCACCTGAGCTGTTGGCCGTGCGAACTGAGGATCTCGGCCCTTCAGCTTGTGTTCGCGAGCCGCGATTGATGACCTCCGACGCGGAAATCACAATACCATCATCGAAGACCGGCGGGTCCAACAGCAGCGTATACTCGCGCAACAAGCGACCACTGGGCCACTTCGTTTCCACCACGAAATCGAGGAAGGGTTCCCTAACGGGCTCACGTGTGGTCACGGCGACATAGCTTTCACCACCACTGTCGACCACCACTTGGAAATTGAGGCCCGTTAAGAAAAAATTGCGTTCAATCCCCACCCGTTCAAAGTCTTTGTCTGATGCGAGTTTGACCAAAATTTGCGTAGGCAACAGACCTTCTGTATTGAGAATTTCAATGCGGGCATTTAAGGGTTCATTGAGGTAGGATTCGAGCTCAATATCTCCAAGCCCCAGTGCCAAAGCAAGTTGAGACTTGAATGCAGTTGCCGCGAGCGCAATAACGAGCCATTTTCGCTTCATAATGAATGCCTTGTTTACCGCCAGTCCAGCTATGTCATTGGCTTAAGTCTGTTCGTTGTTTTTGGTTGCGTGCAATTCGCTTAACGCAAACTTAGCACGCAACCAAAGTATCATTTATAAATGCTCTTTGATCAAGAGCTCTGCAATCTGGACACTATTCAATGCCGCGCCTTTTCGCACATTATCAGCCACAATCCAAAAATTAAAACCGCGCGGATGCGAAATATCTTCTCGCATTCGGCCAACGTATACTGGGTCTTGCCCGGCCGCTTCCGTCACAGCTGTTGGATAACCCCCTGCCTCGCGCTCATCTAGAACCACAACACCCGGTGCGTTTTCGAGCAAGGCGCGTGCCTCGGTCAAGGTTAACTTATCACGGGTTTCAATGTGAACGGCTTCCGAGTGTCCATAAAACACTGGAATACGAACGCAGGTTGGGTTCACGGCAATCTTGTCGTCTTCAAAGATTTTTTGTGTTTCCCAAACCATCTTCATTTCTTCGCGGGTGTAGCCATTGTCTTGGAACGTATCAATGTGCGGCAGAGCGTTAAAAGCGATTTGCTTGGGATACACTTCAGCCTCAGCTGCTTGACCATTTAGCAATTTCGCCGTCTGAGTTGCCAGCTCTTCAATGGCTTCTTTACCCGTTCCCGAAACTGCTTGGTAAGTGCACACGTTAATGCGTTCGATACCGACCTTGTCATAAATTGGCTTGAGTGCGACCAACATTTGAATGGTCGAGCAATTGGGGTTCGCAATAATACCGCGATTCGTGTAGTCCGCAATCGCGTGTGGATTAACTTCGGGCACAACCAGTGGGATATCTTCATCGCGGCGAAAATGCGAGGTATTGTCAATCACAACGCAACCCGCTGCAGCGGCTTTAGGCGCGTATTCTTCCGAGATACTGCCACCCGCCGAAAACAAACCAATTTGCGCCTGACTGAAGTCGAATTCCGCCAAATCTGTCACAACGACGCTGCGACCTTTGAAGCGGATCGTTTTGCCGGCTGAGCGCGCGCTGGCCAGCGCATACAAATTGTTCACGGGAAAGTTGCGCTGCTCTAGAATCTCGATCATGGCTTCGCCTACAGCACCTGTAGCACCCACAACCGCGACATTCACTCCTTGACTCATATGTTCATCCTACCTTACAGAACGTTTTCAAGTGCCGCTCGAACGGCCGCACCCATTACTGATGTTGAAACTGATTGCTCGCCTGCTGCCGCGATGTCACCCGTGCGATAGCCTTGATCTAATACCACGCCGACGGCTTCTTCGATTGCATCGGCGGCTTGCGGCTCATTCAGACTGTAACGATACATCATGGCTGCCGACAAAATGGTCGCCAGCGGATTAGCGATACCCTGCCCTGCAATATCAGGAGCCGAGCCGTGGCAAGGCTCGTACATGCCACGACCCGCTTGATCCAGGGATGCCGAGGGCAACATACCAATAGAGCCCGTTAACATGGCGGCAGCATCGGACAAAATATCGCCAAACATATTGCCGGTAACCATCACGTCAAACTGCTTCGGTGCACGAATAAGCTGCATGGCAGCGTTATCGACGTACATATGGCTTAACGCGACATCGGGGTAATCTTTAGCGACCTCGTTGACGACTTCACGCCATAACATCGTCGCTTCAAGCACATTAGCCTTGTCGACCGAGCATACACGGCTACCGCGTTTGCGCGCCAATTCGAAGGCCAACACGGCGACACGGCGTATCTCACTTTCTGTATAGACGTAGGTATTGTAACCTCGACGCTGGCCGTCTTCAGTCGTATCGAAGCCACGAGGTTGGCCGAAGTAAATTCCTCCGGTGAGCTCGCGAACGATAAGCAGGTCTAATCCCGATACCAGGTCAGGCTTTAAGCTGGACGCGCCGGCGAGCTGAGGGTACAAAAATGCAGGGCGAAGATTGCCAAACAACTGCAGGTCAGAGCGAATACCCAACAGACCTTTCTCAGGACGAATACTGCGATCGAGACCATCCCACTTGGGGCCCCCGACAGCGCCTAAAATAATCGCGTCCGCCTCATGGGCTTTGCGCGCTGTCGTTTCGGGGTAAGGCACACCTTCGGCATCAATCGCTGCGCCGCCTAACAGCGCTTGGTCCAGGGTCATATCAATACCCAGTTTATGATTTACCAATTCAATGACTGCGACGGTTTCCGCCATCACCTCTGGGCCAATACCATCACCTGGTAAAACAAGTACTCGATGGGTCACACTATTTCCTCTACTTTATGACGTCAAACAACCATGGCGATTGCGCTCGCCATTTCTCTTCAAATGTGCGAATCGCTGGCGCTTGTTCAAGCGTTAAACCGATATCGTCTAGCCCCTTAAGTAAGCAATCTTTCCGGAAGGCATCCACTTCAAATTCATACACTGCGCCGCTCGGCGTCGTAACGGTTTGCGCCTGCAAATCAATGTTTAAGCGGTAGCCTTCAGTGGCATACATTTCGTCAAACAAGGTCGACACAATGTCGGCATGCAACACGATCGGCAATAAACCATTTTTAAAGCAATTACTGTGGAAAATATCCGCAAAACTGGGCGCAATGATCGCTCGAAAACCGTAGTCAGTCAGCGCCCAAGGCGCGTGCTCTCGCGAAGACCCACAACCAAAGTTGGCGCGTGCCAGTAGAATTTCCGCGCCTTGATAGCGCGCGAAGTTCAGCGGAAAATCGGGGTTCAAAGGCCGTTGACTGTTGTCAGAGTCAGGTTGACCTTCGTCCAGATAACGCAACTCGTCGAAAAGGTTAGGACCAAAACCGGAGCGTTTAATTGATTTCAAAAACTGTTTTGGGATGATTACGTCAGTATCGACATTAGCTCGATCCATTGGCGCAGCTAGGCCATTAAGTTCTCCGAACGGCTTCATGCGTGACCTCCCAATTCTCGTACATCCACAAAATGGCCAGCAATGGCTGCGGCTGCCGCCATACCTGGGCTGACCAAGTGTGTGCGTCCACCGATACCCTGCCGGCCCTCAAAGTTACGATTTGAGGTGCTAGCACAATGCTCGCCTGAACCCAATTTGTCAGCGTTCATCGCCAAGCACATCGAGCATCCTGGCTCGCGCCATTCGAAACCCGCGTCTAACAAGATCGTGTGCAGCCCCTCGCGCTCGGCTTGAGCTTTAACTTCGCCGCTGCCCGGAACCACCATCGCTTGTTTAATGTTCGCCGCAACTTTGCGTCCCTTCGCGACTAAGGCCGCCTCGCGAATATCTTCAATACGCGAGTTGGTGCACGAGCCAATAAAGACGCGGTCGAGTTTAATGTCGGTAATCGCTTGTCCGCCGTGCAGCCCCATATACTGCAGCGCACGTTTCACACTGTTTTTACTCACTTCGTCCGCCTGCGCTTCGATGGTCGGGACCATGGCATCTACCGGCAACACCATTTCCGGTGATGTCCCCCAAGTCACCTGGGGCTTAATATCCTGTGCCTGCAACACAACTTCGCGATCGAACACCGCATCGACATCCGAATGCAAAGTGCGCCAGTAGGCCTCAGCTTGATCCCACAGTGCTCCTGTGGGCGCATAAGGACGTCCTTTTACGTAGTCCAAAGTCACTTGATCCACCGCTACCATGCCCATACGAGCACCGGCTTCGATCGACATATTGCACAGCGTCATACGACCTTCCATCGACAAGGCCTGAACCGCCTCGCCAGCGAACTCAATGGCGTAGCCCGTACCACCGGCCGTACCGATCGTACCAATAATAGCCAGCGCCAAATCTTTCGCGGTGACACCAAGGCCGAGACGACCATCGACACGAACCCGCAAGTTTTTCATTTTGCGTTGAATCAAACACTGGGTGGCTAATACGTGCTCGACTTCGGATGTACCAATGCCGTGCGCCAGTGCACCCAATGCCCCGTGAGTCGACGTATGTGAATCGCCACAGACAACCGTCATGCCAGGAAGCGTGGCCCCCGTTTCGGGACCGACAACATGAACAATACCCTGCCGGATATCGTTAATCGGAATTTCGACGATGTCGAAGGCTTCGCAGTTATCATCTAAGGTCTGAACCTGCAATCGAGACACGGGATCCAGAATACCCGCAACGCCGCCGGCACGCTCCTCGGCGTCGGTCGGCACGTTGTGGTCAGGGACCGCCAAGTTCGCGTCACGACGCCAGGGCTGACGTCCCGCGAGCCGCAAACCTTCGAAGGCTTGAGGCGACGTCACTTCATGAATCAAGTGCCGATCGATGTAAATCAAGGCGGTACCATCGTCACGCAATTCAACTAAGTGGCTCTCCCACAGTTTGTCGTATAAGGTCTTGCCAGCCATACCTGTTCCCTATTTAAAACTCGCGCGCAAGTCTATGCCGAAGCGGCTATTTTCTCAATTCCGACGGCCATTTTTGAGCCTAATTCTTTAAAAGATCCCCATTTTGACGCCTTCCGTTAGCGCCTGCCCCCAATCAAAGGCGTGAGCTAAGCTTCTGACGTTCGGCTCGCCTAAGACAATCTCCGTTGCAGCGATCAGCTTCAGCGGAAAACCCTTTGCGATTCTCTCGAACTGTGCCTGTGCACCGCGCCCGTCATTACCTGCACAAATCAACATCGCGGCCATAGCCACGCCCCCATGCTCATAAAACGGGTACAAGGTACGATCCAAAAAGGCCTTAAACTCACCGGCCAAACTGGCCGAATTTTCAGCGGCGACCAATAATACAGCATCGGACTCCAGCCATACGTTCAGATCGGCGTCGAGAGCTCGGTAGACACGGCAATCGGCCACCGAGCTAACGCCTTGCTGGACTCTTTGCGCAATAGCCGCGCAACGCCCAGATTGCGAATGGTAAACCACGCTAATGCAGGTCATAAGGCACGATGGCGCAACATCCACGCCTGATGGATTTTTGGATTGCGCTCAAAATCAGGATCCAAGGTTTGCGCGCTGATATCAGACACTTCATAGGTTTGCGCAAGCTGCTCGTCTAATTTAAACCCGCGCCGATTGTTGGAAAAATACAGAACACCCGAGCGCTCTAATACAGCCATCGCCGAGTGAACCAAGGCTCGGTGATCTCGTTGCACATCAAAGCTTTGCTCGGTTTTCTTGGAATTTGAAAACGAAGGCGGATCCAACAAAATCAAATCGAAACGCTCTTTCGTGGACCCTAGCCAAGCAGCCACATCGGACCGCACTACCGCATTCGTCGCCTCAGCTAAGCCGTTAAGCGCCAAATTTTCGCGATACCACGCTGTATAGGTATTCGACAAGTCGACACTGACCGTGCGCTTTGCTCCCGCTAGGGCGGCGTGGATACTGGCCGTACCGGTGTAGCAAAATAAATTTAAAAATCGCTTCCCCTTGGCCTCTGCGGCAATACGCGCCCGCAGAGGGCGGTGGTCTAAGAACAAACCGGTATCGAGGTAATCCTGCAAATTCACTAGTAACTTGGTTTTACCCTCGCGCACAACCTGCTTGCGCCCGTGGCTAGCGTGCTTTTCGTATTGTGATTGCCCACGTTGGCGCCGACGTTGCTTGACTGCGATTTGCGAGGGCGCGACCTGAAATTCCACACACAAGGCATGAATAGCATCTTCAAGACGCGCTATCGCTGCTTCCTCGTCCACCTGCTTGGGCGCCTGATACTCGGCCAGATGTAACTGTCCATCGTAAATATCAACCGCCACCGAATATTCGGGCATATCGGCATCGTATAAGCGATAACACTGCGTTTGCGTTTGCTTTAACCACGCTTTTAAACGTTTCCTATTCTTGCGAATACGATTCAAGAACATTTGTCCGCCGGTGGTCAACGTGCCCTCAGACACCTGAATATCCGGGCCAGTTTCCCGCGAACTCGGATCAGCATTGTGTTGAGCCACCCCCAAATCCTTCCAACGATTGTCCTCGCCTAAGGAAAACAAGGCTAAGTGAACGGCTAGGGCGCCGTTATACAGCACGTATTGTTTGTGACTTCGCAAGCCCACCGCTTTTGATTGCGCGACCTCGCCTGCCAAAACAGCCAGCTCCCAACCTTTGAACTCACGACTGGCGCGCTCACCCAGTTGATTGTACAAATACCTTAAGGCTGCGGCTTCTCCAAGACGTTCACCATAAGGCGGGTTACACACCAACAAACCTCTGTTTAAGGGCCGATGCGTAGGTTTGGCGAGCTTAGCCAGAGGTTTGACCGCCACACGCACGAAGGCAGACAGCCCTAGCGCCTCGATATTTTCTTCCGCCGCACGGACAGCGCGAGCATCCGCGTCGTAGCCTCGAATCTCGATCTCCCGCAGGCGCTCTTTGCCCGCCACGGCTCGTTTTTCGGCCTCTGACTTTAGAATACGCCATTGCTCTGGCACAAAATCTGGCAAGCGCTCAAACCCACAGCGCTTGCGGCGCAAGCCCGGTGCCATATCGGCGGCCATCATGGCACCTTCGATCAACAGAGTTCCGGTACCACACATTGGATCGACTAAAGCACCGTGCTCCTCGGCCAGCGCCGGCCAGCCAGCTCGCATCAAAATGGCAGCCGCCAAAGTTTCTTTTAGGGGGGCCGCTCCGCTTCGTGTGCGATACCCCCGCCAGTGCAGGCTCCCATCCCCGTAGTCGATACCCACACTTAAACCCTGAGGTTTGAGATGACAATTAAACCGAATATCGGGCACCTTACGATCGACATTAGGTCGCGCCCCCATAGTCGCGGACAAGCGATCGACAATCGCGTCTTTGACCCTTTGCGCGCTAAACTGAGTATTGCGCAAAAATTCGTTGGTGCCATGAAAATCCACCGTCAAACTTTGATTCGGGCGAATCCAAGCTTGCCAGTCTTGCTTGACCAATTGTTGGTACAAATCATCTGCGGTTTTGACAGGAAATTCACCCAACAAGCGGATAACCCTGTTCGCAACTCGACTCCAAAGCACCAAGCGTAAACCGAATACCTGGGGCGCCTGAGCATAGACCCCCGCAACCGCTTCTCGTATGTTTTGGCCCCCTAAGCCATGAACTTCCGCAGCTAAGACTGGCTCCAGGCCCTTGGCACAGCTGATAAACCATTCGAGCGGTGTATTTGCAGATTTTTCGGGGGTATACATGGGTAATCTCGGCGAATTAAGCGCGTATTGTAACAGCGAATAACGCCCAACGCGCGAATCATCCCTCTACGTCACTCATTATTTACGCAATAAATACTCGCTATTGCCCTTGTACCAACGCTGATGTTTTGCCACAAAAACTGGTAGCCTTGTTGTTTTGGACAGGAGAACATTATGACTGGCGCTTTTCACCCCCCTTTACGCACCTTAATGGGCCCGGGGCCCTCCGACGTGCCGCCACAGGTGCTCGAGGCTTTAGGGCGCCCTACGATCGGTCACTTAGATCCGCAGTTCGTCACGTTAATGGACGATATCAAACGTTTACTGCAGTACGTTTTCCAAACGGAGAACGCACTCACACTGCCCATCTCGGCACCCGGCTCTGCGGGCATGGAAGCAGCGTTTGTCAACTTGATCGAGCCGGGCGATAAAGTCATCGTATGCCAAAACGGCGTTTTTGGCGGCCGTATGAAAGAGAACGTTGAACGCTGTGGTGCCACAGCAATTATGGTTGAAGATACCTGGGGCACGGCGGTATCCCTAAACAAAGTTGAACAGGCCTTCGCCGACCACGACAAGGTCAAAGCACTGGCCTTCGTGCACGCAGAAACCTCGACGGGCGTTCGTAGCGACGCAAAAGCGTTGGCAGCGATCGCCCACGACAACAACGCGCTAGTGATTATGGATACAGTGACCGGCCTTGCGGGCATTCCGGTAGAGGTGGACGCCTGGGGCATTGACTGCGCCTATTCTGGCACACAAAAGTGCCTGTCTTGCACGCCCGGTATTGCACCCATCACCTTCAGTCAAAAAGCGCAGGATGTCATCGCCAACCGAAGCACTAAGGTCCAAAGCTGGTTCTTAGATATGCAGCTCATCATGGGCTATTGGGGCGCCAATACCAAACGCGCCTATCACCACACCGCGCCGGTGAACGCTATGTACGCCTTGCACGAATCATTGCGCTTGGTGGAAGCCGAAGGTCTAGCCGCAGCACATACACGCCATGCTCTTCACCACAGAGCACTGGTCGCAGGGTTGGAAGCCATGGGGCTTAGCATGGCGGTGGCAAGCGATATTCGTCTGCCCCAGCTCAATGCGGTAAACATACCCGAAGGGGTTGACGATGGCGCTGTGCGGGCGGCGCTGTTAGAGCAATTCGATCTAGAAATCGGAGCGGGCCTTGGCGCACTTGCGGGTAAGACCTGGCGCATCGGTCTCATGGGATTTAGTGCAAAAGCCGTCAACGTGCGTAAATGCTTGTTAGCGCTTGAAACCGTGCTCAGCGCTCAGGGAGCGACGATTACCTCAGGCCAAGCGCTTGCCGCGGCAGAAGCCGTTTATGGGGATTAATCGATATCGGTACCAGTAATCATTGCCCACAACGTGGGCAATGCTGCGCGCGAGTCGCCGCGATGCATTTGATAGGCTACATGCGAATCTGCCGCGGCACTCGGATCTACCTGAATACTCCACAAAGCATTGATATCGTTGGGCAACAGCGAATAACGCATATCGATGACCCGACTCGGGTCTTTCTGATCAAGCGCCAGATAATCGTTACTGAACCAACGAAAGCGTTCGATATCCCTCGCCTGCTGTAAATCCGAATCGAGCCATGAAAAATCTCGACCAACGTTCAATTTAGCAACCGATTCCCCTTCATAGGTTTTTGTCTGGAGTCCCACGTGAACCGCATCGACATAAAACCGGCCATTAGCCTCATAGACCGTTTTAAAAACCAGAAGATTAGCAAAACTCGGCTTCGCCTCAAGCCGCTGCGGTGCGTGCCCCCGAGCGTCTGCCAAGGCCCAAGCGACAGCCTCAGCTCGATCACGCTGCACCATCCCAAAAGCCACATAAGAGCCAAACCACGCCAAGCTCAGTAGCAGCGCGGCCGACGACTTCGATCGCAAGGTCCAAAAAATGCCTGCCAACAAAGGCAAGGTCACCAAGGGATCGATAATCGACAACACGTTCCAGGCAAAGCGTTCGTTACTTAAAGGCCACAACAATAAAGTACCGTAGGTCGTACACGCGTCTAGCAAGCCATGGGTCGCATAGCCCATTAAACAGAAAAAATAAACGCTACCAAACGGGAGCTCAAAGCGTCTTCCAAATAAAGGGTACAACACCAGAGAACACAACAATGCACCGAAGGGTATAAACAGCAAAGAATGGGTAAACTGACGATGATATTCCAAGAACAGTAAAGGGTCCGTGTGAGATCGAATGAGCACGTCTAAATCCGGCGCCATACCGCCCAACGCACCCATTAGAGCCGCTCCGCCCAGCTGCTTGGGTCGGGCTTTCGTCAGCGCCACGGCAGCGCCAAGAGCCCCTTGCGTTACTGGATCCATGTTATACCTCGGCGCGTCCCCACACATTAAAGCCCGCGATTTTAGGTGTTTTCGGCAAATACATGGTGTCGAGCTCAGACACAGCAATGTCAGCCAATGCGAACAATCCCGCAATATCACGATTAATATGACAACCACCCGCAATACATTTCCAGATTGGATTGATACGGTTTTGCCATTTCATGACGGCCTTCTCAGGCGCTAGGCCATGTTCGGTAAAATGTATGGACCCGCCAGGTTTGACCACACGTTTTAACTCAAGTAGTGCGGCCACTGGGTCCGGAATAGTGCACAAGCTGTAGGTCACCACCGCCGAATCCATTGAATCATCGTCCAGCGGGAGCTGATCACCCGATAGCCCACGGTACTCCACCTGAAATGACACCGCCTTGACACGCTCTTGGGCAAGCTCCCACGATTTTTCACTGGGGTCGATTCCAATCACGCATTCAACCTTAGCGGGGTCGTAGTGCGATAAATTTAAGCCCGTGCCAATGCCAATCTCAACAACCTTGCCCCGCGCCCTGGGAACCACCTTATCGCGCTGTTTGTGAAAAGTACCAGAGCCACAAGCGCAGTTAATCATGTGTGGTAAAATACGGTCTTCGTAAAAGCTCATTACAATTATCCTTCGGGCTTACATTCATTATTGTGGGCAAGCACATGCATATTCACATAATCACTACCGGCGGCACAATCGACAAGGTTTATTTTGACGCGAAAAGCCACTACCAAATTGGCCAGCCCGTCATTGAGCGTTTGTTACAAGAAATGAACGTGGCGTTTACCCATACGCTGATTCCGCTGATGCGGATTGATAGTTTAGACATGGGCGATGAGCACCGCCAACGCTTGGCCGATTGTATTGCCACGCTGCCAGCGGGTGCGCGTGTTATTGTCACGCACGGTACTGACACGATGACCGACTCTGCGCGCTACCTAGGTAAGCTGGTCGACAAAACCGTCGTCTTTACAGGCGCATTGCAACCCGCCGCCTTTCGTGATTCTGACGCCATCTTCAACATAGGTTGTGCTTTGGGTGCCGCGCAGTCGGCAGCGCCCGGTGCTTACATCGCGATGAACGGGCAGATCTTCAAGCCCGAGCACGTTGTCAAAAACCGCAAAGCTAACCGTTTCGAAGCTATCACTTAAACGCTCAGGCCTTGCTTCGATAGGACTCCGGGTCTAAGTCTCGCATTTTTGTCTCGACCCATGCTTTGACCTCATGCATGAGATCATCGGGGGTGCGACCGCGGCAGGCAATTGGCTCGCCAATCACCACATCGATGGTGCCTGGCGTTAACGCAAAAGAGGCCCGCGGCCAGCAGCGGCCTGACGTGATCGCAATGGGTACTAACACCGCATCGGTGGCGACGCCCAAACGACTCGCACCCGTTTTGTAGGCAGGATCTACGCCAGGTACAGTTCGCGTGCCTTCGGGGAACATGATCACCCAGTTACCCTGATCCATCAAAATACGACCTTGTTCTGCGACCTTGTTCCAAGCCTCTTTTCGCTTTGAACGATCAATATAAATCATGTCCAAGCGATACAGCGCCCAGCCGAATAAAGGTAGCCACAAAAGCTCTTTTTTAAAAACGTAAGACAAGGGGTTAGGAGCGATCGTCGGCAAAAAGAACGTTTCCCAAGTCGATTGATGCTTGGGACACAGAATGACGCGCTGATCACTGTTGGCCAAGGCTTGGAGAATATCTGCGCCTTGCACACGGTATTTAACGCCGCCAATAACACGTGCCGCTTGAATGACTCCGTTTAGGTAGGGAACGCCTAGACGCCAATAAATGAAGTCCCCTTTTTTAACTAGTGACACCAAAAGCAGCAATGAAGCAATAGGGATCAGCGAAACCACCAAATACGCCAAAACCAGAGTCGAGCGAAGAAACTTAAGCAAAATAAAAACCCCCATAAATAACGCCGCTCATTAAACCAAAAGCTGC
>JALRFH010000008.1 GCA_023253715.1 Halieaceae bacterium | reverse complement strand
GTGCTCGGTCAGCCAAACACTGACAGATTGGGCCGGCAAATCGAGCGTCGCCCCCTTGAGTTTGGGCGCTGACTGGTCTGATGTGGCGTTGAGCACTTGCGAGGAGTCGCTGATGAGCGCTCTGATCGACTTACTCAGGCTGAGACCAACCTTGGTGGTGGCGAAGTTTGCAAGCACCAGCAAGCACTGACGAGCCCCGCAACGTCTAAAGGCTAACACTCGGTCAGAGCCATCAATATCCGCGGCACTGACAAAGTCAGTCTCCCAAGTACTTAAATCGTGTTCCTTAAATAGCTGAATGGTCTGCTGGTAGAGTTTGCGCAGTTTCAGCTCAGATTCAGTAGACCGTCCCCCATCAAACTGCCCATCATTCATCCAACGTTGTTGCGTGGGTACACCCCAGTAGTCAAAAATCGTGGTGCGCGACGCTTTACCGAAACCGGCATCTTCGTTTGAGGCTTCTCCTAACTCTTGCGCGAAGTAAAGCATAACCGGACCTCGCCCCAGTAAAAGAGCCGTCAGGGCTCCCGGAAGGCCCGCTTCCCCTGAGTCCATGAAGGCTTGACTGGCAATACGCTGCTCGTCGTGATTTTCTAAAAAATACAGCATGTGGGCATCGATATCTGAGTGTGATTCGAAGGCTTCGCGTATTCGACCTACCCCGCTTTTGCCTTCCATCACCGCGCGCAGAGCATCGTAGATTTCTATTTTCGAATATAGGTAGTCCATTCGCCCGCGATAGAGGTAGTCACGGTAACGATGCGGTTCATAAATTTCGGCAAGCAATAGAGTCTCGGGGTGCTGGGCCTTGATATTGGAATTGAGATAGCTCCAGAACTCGACCGGCACCATCTGAGCCATGTCAAAGCGAAAACCGTCGACACCGCGCTCTAACCAAAACTTTGCGATCGCCAAAAACTGCTGCCACGATTGAGGTACCGAACGAGCATCCCAATAAGCGACTATCTCTTCATCAGTTTTGCTGTTGTAGGAGGGCGGCAGCGTATCGAAATCAAAGCGACCGTCGGGGCGCACGCCAAAATTAATTTTGACGGTCTCGTACCAGTCACCAATATTGGGTTCGGGGCTGCGGGCGCCATTGCCTGTCCACTTCGCGGGCGATTCATGGAATACCCCGTCCACAGCTTCCGGTGAACGCCCTCCCAACACAGCATAGTCTGGTGACGATGGCACAACAAACGACTGCCCCGGGACATAGTAAAAATTATTCTCGCGCGCGTAGACAACGCTGGTGTCATCGTTAGCCCCGAAATCTAGGGTGCCCTCTGGCGCATTCAATGATTGATAGTTGCGCGCCACATGGTTAGGGACGATATCGATAATCACCTTTAAACCGGCTTGATGCGTGCGCTGTACCAGAGCTTCAAACTCTTCTAGCCGCCGCGTCACGTCAGTTGCCAAATCTGGATTAACGGAATAATAGTCTTTAATCGCATAAGGAGAACCCGCACGACCTTTAACGACATCCGCGTCATCACTCACGAGACCCAGCTCGGGGTAATCATTCACCACCGCGTGATGCAAAACACCGGTGTACCAAACGTAGTTAACGCCTAAATCTTTCAGAGCCTTTAGGGCTTGTTCGTTGATATCGTCGAACTTACCCACACCGTTTTCTTCGACAGTTCCCCATGGCACATTGGCATCGACTTTATTGCCGTACAAACGCGTGAATATCTGGTAAATCACCGGCTTCTCGGCAAAAGTTTCCCTTGAACTCTGTGTTTGTTCGGCCAGTAGACTGGGGACAAAAGTTGTTGCACCCACAAATGCGGCGGCCACAAGGGCACGTTTAACGGATTGCAATGATCACCTCGCTATCGGCAGGTAATGTTATTCGAATAACAAACGATTGAGCCGATTGGTCGTAGGTAACATCGTCCACGTTTTGATCATTGACGATAACGCTCTGCGGTAACGAGCTCCACCCGTGTATGACCAATCGAATACTGCGCTGCTGGGGCCGTCCAGCGTAATCTTTCCCGGTGTTTTGGATGCGGAATGACAGCTCGTCGCCCACCCAACTCGCCTTGAAACTGCTAATTTCGTAGGCACCGCTGTCTAGGCTAGAGGCAGAATAACCATCGTCATCAAATAACTGTGATTCGGCTCCTGTCACGCTGGAATGATGATAGTAATGGAGCTCCATATTCGAGCTATCGTAAGTCGCGGTCGACTGAGGTGCCTCGTCTAACATAGGGATAAACGCGCCAGCTTTGACGAACACAGGAATAGGTACGCTCTTGATGTCTTGCTGAATCTGGTGCGAAGTCAGTGCTTCACCTGTCCAAAAATTAAACCACTGGCTATCGTTAGGCAGTCTGACCTCAACCGAGGCTTGCTTCGGCTCATTCACAGGTTGGACTAACAAGGCATCACCAAAGTAATAGCGACTGGCATCGACGAAGGCCTCTTCCGTCTTGTTGTAGTAGGCGGTAGGGCGCACGATGGGTGTGCCTTGTGTGGTGTTTTCATAAGCCAAAGAATACAAATAGGGTAATAGGCGATACCTTAGTTTGATCAGGTCTCGAGCCTTTGTAATGGTATCTGGGTCGTGGAATACGGGCTCTGAAGGAATGTGGTCCTGTGCGTGGGGCCGAAATACCGGAGAAAACACCCCCATTGCGAGCCAGCGGTAGTACAGCTCTGGGTCGAAGGTCTCACCACCGGCAAAGCCACCTAAGTCAGAGTGGATGTAGGCAAGCCCCATCGCGCTCATTTGCAGCGAGAGCTCAACCTGCCCACTCAATCCCCCCCACGACCGATCAACATCGCCCGTCCAGGGAATCATGCCATAGCGTTGCGACCCCAAAAAGCCCGAGCGCATCATAATAAACGGACGTTGATCTGAGCGTTGTGACATTCTTTGATACAGCAATTTTGCCCAACTGTGACCGTAGGCATTGTGCAATGACAGCGCAGAGCCGGTGCTGTGCAGGGTATCATTGGGATGCACCTCTGGCTCACCCAAATCACCCCAAATTCCGGCCACACCCTGATCCAACAGTCGCTCATAAATCGACCAAAACCAGTTTTGCCCAGATTGGCTAAAAACATCAACAAGGCCGGAGTGACCAAAGTAAAAATCGAAGGTTCTTGGCTCACCATCCACCGCTTTCGCTAGGGCGTTCGCGTGTTTAGCATTGGGCCATTCTTTTGAGTTCGTCAAAATAAAAGGCTCGGTAATCAGCACGGTCTTAACGCCCTGATCAGCAAATTTTGAGATCATTGCCTCGGGCGCAGGCCACGCCGGCGCATGCCAGTCAAGATTGCCCATCGTGCCTTGAATTGTTTCGCCAAACCAATACAAGTCCAGCACAATGGCATCTAAAGGCACGTCCATGTCTTGATAGCGCTGCACCACTGCTTCAGCTTCAGTTTGGTTTCGATAGCCAAAACGTGACGCAAAATTTCCCAAAGCCCAGCGAGGTGGCAGGGGTTGCTTACCCGTCACACCAGCCCACTGCCGAGCAAGTTCCAGCAACGAGTCGTCGGCCACTACAAGATACGCGGATCGTCCCGCTGGCGCCTCAAATTGCAATATATTGGGCGCTGAGTGCGCAATATCCATGGTGCCTTTCGCCGGATTATCGAATGCGACTGAATAGGACCGATCCGATACGACAGCGGGCAAAGAGTAATACATTTGCTGAGATTCGGTGGTATAACCGTAGTGCGGTTTGTTCTCGAGGGGTAAACGGTGGCCCCGACGATCCATTCCTAGAATACGCTCTCCGCCACCCCAAAAACGCTCGTTGTCCTGCAACTTAAAGCGAAAACCCAGCATACCCTCGATCGAAAAATAACCAGGCGCTTCCGCAAGCAGCAACTCATTATCACGCCAGTAAGAAATACTAAACGGTGACTTCGAGACCTTGAGCAACAGTTTTGGCAGCTGTATCTCGATATTGCTCTCTTGCTCTTGCACAGTCATTTCACCGTCGAATGAAATATCGTCCGCTAGTGCGTGAGAGGGCTGTGCAGTGCGAGCAGGATCTTGATATTCCACGCTGACAGCCCCCGAATTCAACGCTGTGATATCAACAGCAAATTCGTCCGTCGCAAAAATGACTCTCGCTCCGCTACTGTCGATTTTGTGCGACAGATAATCCGCCGCCGACGCGGGCAAAGCGACGAACAAGAACAGCCATAAAAATCGGGGCATTGTCATTCTCCTGCTCACTGTGGCGTCAGAATGGCCGCAAAACCGCCACTGGCGACCATATTAATTTCTAGACTCGAGCCCCGCGTTACCGTAAACGACTCTTTGACAAGCTCAGCAGGGTTCGTGCGCCAATCGGTTGTGGCAGCGTCTCGGTAAAGGGTAAGCAAATACGTTTTATCATTTGGCAAAAACGACAGCGGCAGAGTTAAAGAACGACTATTCTCATTCGTCATCCCCCCCACGTACCAACGCTCACCACCGCGTTCTTGACGCGCTTGCACGACAAATTCGCCTACTTCTCCGGCGAGCGCTACGCTCTGCTCCCAGTCGGTCACAACCGATTCGATAAACTCTAACGCGACAGGGTGCTGCTGGTAGTTTTCCGGCAAATCTGCCGCCATCTGAATGGGGCTATAAATCACCACATAGCTTGCCAACTGCTTAGCAACGGTCGTTTGTGGGCGGTTCCAACCGTCTAAGCCGTTAAAGGTCATATCCACAATGCCGGGCGTAAAATCCATGGGGCCTGCCAGTAAGCGGGTAAACGCTAAGGTCGGGATATGATCCGGCGGGTTCGGCGGCGAACCCCAAGCGTTAAACTCTTGGCCACGGGCACCTTCTCGCGAAATCCAATTGGGATACGTTCGTCGCAAACCCGTATCTTTAACGGGCTCGTGGGTATTGATACTGATTTGGTGCTCAGCCGCCAATCGCACATTGCGCAAATAATGGTTCACCATGTATTGACCATCGTGCCATTCGTGGCGCTTAAAACCCTCTGCTGTGTGGCGCACTATGTCACCCCCATCAGCAACATAGCCAGTTTTAACCTGGGTAACGCCGACCGACTGGTATAACGCAAAGGCGTCTTCCATTTGAGCCTCGTAATTCGTTACGTTGCCCGACGTTTCGTGGTGCCCTATCAACCGAACGCCCCGCTCACGCGCATAGTCTGTAACCGCTTGAATATCAAAGTCGGGGTAGGCCTCGGTAAACGAGAACACGTCCCCATTAAAAAACCAGTCACCATCCCAACCGATATTCCAGCCTTCGATGAGCACGCCATCAAAACCATGCGCTGCCGCAAAATCAATGTAACGTTTGGCTTCGGAGGTTGTAGCGCCATGGATAGGGCCACTTCCCCAAGTGTTTTTATTGATGTGCATACCCCACCAAATACCGATGTATTTACCAGGTTCAACCCATGTCACATCACCCAATTTATTGGGCTCATTCAAATTCAAACTTAAAGCACTGTTTAGTAAACCCGTAGCAGAATCAGCGATTTGAATTGTACGCCACGGGGTGGCCATGGGGAGCGAAGTCTTGACCAGAACACCGTCGCTCCAGGGCGCCAAATCCGCCTTGAGTACGCCTGTTCGCTCTTGCTTAAGTGACATCGCGGCATAGTCCACCAGAGCCGCCTCGTGGATACTTAAATGAACACCATTCGCTTGCCTAAAGGTGACTGGCGTGTGTACTAAGCGCATGGCATCAGCCTTGGTTTTGTCGTAGAGATACTCATAGCGATTCCACTCTCGAGCGGGAATCCACCAAGCGTCAGTCCGAGGGGCATCGGGCAACACAAACTGGGTTAGTTCATCGATCAACGACACAGGGCCGTCAATAAGTTCCGGCACGTGATAACGAAACCCTAACCCATCATTAAAGATTCGCACTTCAAGCGTAAAAACCTCTTGCTCGGCATCATTAAGAAAAACCGCCGTGAGCTGTTGGAAACGGTTTTCGAT
>JALRFH010000093.1 GCA_023253715.1 Halieaceae bacterium | reverse complement strand
GCTTGGGGCAAGCGCCTATCCGTAAGCAAGAAGGCCACTATCGGCAAGACAGAGGACGCGGCTAAAGGTGGCAAGAAGTAGAAGTAGACTGATGCAGAGAAGGCTGAGCAAGCTAAAAAGAACCAGGCTGCTCACACTCGGCAGCGAAAGGGGTTGCCTAATGAGTATTTTAATTAACCGTGAAACCAAAGTAATTTGTCAGGGCTTCACCGGCTCACAGGGCACCTTTCACTCGGAGCAGGCCATCGCCTACGGTACAAAAATGGTGGGTGGTGTCACCCCAGGTAAAGGCGGTCAAGAGCACTTGGGTTTGCCCGTTTTCAATACTGTTGCCGACGCCGTAGAAGCTACTGGGGCTGAGGCTTCTGTTATTTATGTGCCAGCGGCCTTTTGCAAAGACTCGATTTTGGAAGCGGCGTTCGCGGGCATCAAGTTGATCGTGTGCATCACCGAGGGTATTCCAACCCTCGACATGCTGGACGCCAAAGTGAAGTGCGACGAGCTGGGTGTGCGTTTGATTGGACCGAATTGCCCAGGGGTGATCACTCCGGGAGAATGCAAAATCGGTATTATGCCCGGGCATATCCACTTGCCAGGAAAAGTCGGTATTGTAAGCCGATCAGGCACCTTGACCTACGAAGCTGTCAAACAAACAACTGACGCGGGTTTTGGGCAGTCTACCTGCGTGGGTATCGGCGGTGACCCAATTCCCGGATCTAATTTTATCGACATTCTGGCGATGTTCGAGCAAGATCCTGCGACCGAAGCGATCGTTATGATCGGTGAGATCGGTGGCACGGCGGAAGAAGAGGCAGCGGCCTATATCAAAGCCAACGTGACGAAGCCAGTGGTGTCTTACATCGCGGGCGTCACGGCGCCAAAAGGTAAGCGCATGGGTCACGCGGGTGCAATCATCAGCGGTGGCAAGGGCACCGCCGATGAAAAGTTTGCGGCGCTCGAAGACGCTGGTGTCACGACGGTTCGTTCGCTGGCAGATATCGGTGCGGCATTGAAACAACGTACCGGTTGGTAATCGATCCACGCCTTCAGAAAAAGCCGGCCCAGTGCCGGTTTTTTTTGGCTTGAATTTTCGAATAACAACCCCATATCTGACCCATACCAATGCTTTACTAGAGGAGTCAAATCATGTCCGATACGGCAAAAGAAACCTTGGGTTTTCAAACCGAAGCCAAACAACTTTTGCAGTTAATGATTCATTCTTTGTACTCGAACAAAGAAATCTTTTTGCGGGAGCTTATTTCTAATGCCTCTGACGCAATTGATAAGCTGCGATTCGAGTCGCTCGATCAGGAGAATCTGCTGGAAGGAGAGGGTGATTACGCGATACACGTCAGCGTCGACAAAGACGCGAAAACGATAACGATCGCGGATAATGGTATCGGCATGACGCGCGAGGAAGCGATCGAACATTTGGGTACGATCGCCAAATCAGGCACCGCAAGTTTTATGGCGTCCTTGACTGGCGATCAGAAAAAAGATGCGCAATTAATCGGCCAGTTTGGTGTCGGTTTCTACTCGGGCTTTATCGTCGCGAATAAAGTTGAGGTTCATACGCGCCGTGCAGGCACGTCCGCGACGGACGGCTCTTTGTGGGTTTCTCAAGGTGAAGCTGATTTTACGATTGAGGCGAAAGAAAAGGATTCGCGTGGCACTTCGATCACGCTGTATCTAAAAGACGATTGCGCCGAGTTTGCGGACGACTGGCGCGTTCGCAGTGTAATTAAAAAATACTCTGACCATATCGCGGTGCCGGTGATGATGCCTGTCGCTCGGGATGCGGACACCGAGAGCGAACAGAGTTCTTGGGAGGCCATTAATGAAGCAACAGCTCTGTGGACTCGCTCTAAGTCCGATATCAGCGACGAAGAATACCAGGCGTTTTACAAACATATTTCACACGACTTCGACGATGCGTTGACCTGGAGTCATAACAAGGTCGAAGGCAAGTTGGAATACACGAGTTTGCTGTTCGTCCCGAAGAACGCGCCCTTTGACTTATGGAACCGCGAGATGGCTAGGGGCTTAAAACTCTACGTACAGCGGACCTTCATCATGGATGAAGCTGAGCAATTTCTGCCCCTGTACCTGCGTTTCATCAAGGGTGTGGTGGACTCTAATGACTTACCCTTAAACGTATCGCGTGAAATTCTCCAGCAAGACGGTGCAGTCGAGAGTATGCGTTCGGCCTTGACTAAACGGGTGTTGGATACCCTGGCTAAGTTAGCCAAACGAGACGATTACAAGGGCTTTTGGTCTACATTTGGGCAGGTTCTGAAAGAGGGTTTAGGTGAGGATTTTGCCAATAAGGACAAGATTGCCAAATTGTTGCGCTTCAGTACGACCCACAACGACACGCCTGAGCAGACAGAATCCTTTGACGATTACGTAGCTCGAATGAAGCCTGATCAGGACAAGATCTTTTACGTATTTGCTGAAACGCACAACACTGCAAAACGTTCACCTCACCTTGAATACTTCCGCAAAGAGGGCATTGAGGTATTGATTTTAAGCGACCGCATTGACGACTGGGCGATGATGCAACTGGGCGAATATGAGGGTAAAAAGCTACAAGATGTCGCCAAAGGGGATTTGGGTGAGCAAAGTGATGAAGCGAAAAGAGCGCAAGAAGCACTGGAGCAGTCATCAGAAGGTTTGGTCGAACGCATGAAAGCCGTGCTCGCCGAACAGGTGGAGGCAGTTCGGCCGTCAGTGCGCTTGATCGAGTCGCCGACGTGTTTGGTCGTGGGTGATTTCGACATGGGCGCTCAGATGCGTCGAATCATGGAGGCAGCGGGGCAAACGGTCCCGAAAACCAAACCCATACTAGAAATCAATCCGGAGCACCCCTTGCTTAAAATGCTGGACGCCGAAGTGGATGAAGACAAGTTTCGCGATTTGGCGTTCATCTTATTTGAACAGGCTCAGCTCGCAGAGGGTGGTCAGCTTGAAGACCCTGCCTCGTATGTGCAGCGCTTGAATGCTTTGCTACTCAAACTTAGCGGTTAAATGAACCCGGCGCGCTGTGGCGCGCAGGGCGAACTTGGTGGTTTGGCCGGCGGTCCATTACACTGTGTGTGATTCGCTTGCGGAGAAGATATGTCTAAGATTGCAGGATTACTGGTCTTTCTGATGGTCTCGTCGGCCACGGCAGAAAACTTCGAGTTTACCGATCTTGATGGTCTTGTACACGCTCGTCTGGTGAATGTCAGAGAAACGCAGGTCAACGATGTCGAAGTGGGTTTGGATGCCATGCAAAAGCGACTGGGTCAGTGGGGTTTTGAACGCAGCATCCGGGTCACTGGCAGATTGGATGAGCGGACTTACCAGATTCTTGATGGCTTTAATGCTGCCGAGTGGTTGCAGCGGCAGGTACAGCGACTGCAAGCCGAGACAAATATTGAGACTCTGTTTCAATGTAATGGCCGAGATTGTGGTCGATCTGTGCAGTGGGCAAGCCGAGTTTTTGGACAGCGGTTGCTCTACGGTCAGGACAATGATCAGACGTATTGGGTAGGGTATGCTAGCAATAACGAACGGCGAATTTACGTAGCCTACAGCGCACTGCGCACCGAGAGTCGCCAGTATTTACTATTGCAAAGCTACTCACTCGATGCGCCGGCTCGTCCTTCAATTTCCGAGTTACAGTCGGGTAGAGAGTAGCGCCAAAAATTCATCGCGGGTTGACTGTTGCGTCTGAAAACTGCCTAACATGGCGGACGTTTTCATGGCACTGTTTTGCTTTTGGACGCCTCGCATCATCATGCACATGTGACGAGCCTCAATAATGACGCCCACGCCTTCGGCCCCGGTGACGGTGGCGATGGTATTCGCAATTTGAGTGGTCAATTGTTCCTGTATTTGTAAGCGGCGGGCGAACACATCAACAATTCGAGCTATCTTGGATAAGCCAATGACCTGACCCTGAGGAATATATCCTACGTGACACTTACCGATGAAAGGCAGCAGATGGTGCTCGCACAGAGAGTAAAGTTCGATATCCTGGACGATAACCATCTCGCTCGAGTCAGAGGGGAAGAGTGCGCCATTGACGACGTCGTCAACGGATTGTTGGTAGCCACGTGTTAAAAATTTAAAGGCCTCTGCGGCGCGCTTAGGCGTATCTTTTAGTCCCGGGCGCTCCAGATTTTCCCCAATCTCGTTTATGATGCTCGCAAATTTGTCCTGCACGGTTTTACCTCTACCATTTCATGAGGCGCAATCGTAGCAGGGCGTCGCACAAAAACCAAACCGCGGGTACACGATATGAACATTAAGGCAGGATTGACGGTGCTGGAGTGTATCGAGCAATTGGAGTCCCGCTTTCGATCAGCGGGACTGGTCTACGGGCACGGATCTGATAATAGTTGGGATGAAGCGGTATTTTTGGTCTTAAGTGCTTGTGATTTGCCCTTAACGGCAGGTGATGAGGTCGCTGAGATGGTGCTGAGCCCACTCCAAGCGGAGTGCTTGTCAGACTGGAGCAATCAGCGCCTGATTGAGCGTAAGCCTTTGCCGTATATCACCGGGCGGGCTTGGTTGGGCGGGGTAGAGTTTATCTGCGATCACCGAGCTTTAGTGCCTCGCTCACCTCTCGCCGAATTGATTCTGAACGATTACGCACCGTGGCTCGCATCGGAGGGTAGTCTAAAAATTCTAGATCTGTGTTGTGGCGGGGGATGCTTGGGTA
This sequence comes from Halieaceae bacterium, assembly GCA_023253715.1. Lineage (GTDB taxonomy): Bacteria > Pseudomonadota > Gammaproteobacteria > Pseudomonadales > Halieaceae > Aequoribacter. The sequence goes on along the minus strand of JALRFH010000093.1, from coordinate 15,013 downwards.
TCCTAGCCGCCCTGCAAGATCCTCAATCGCAGGTACTTTTGGTGGATATTGATAGCGATGCGCTCGATTTGGCAAGGGAAAATATCCTTAAACATCAAGTCCATTCGCGCGTGCGCTGTTTACAGTCGGATGTGCTCGCTCTCTGCCCAGCCCAGAGCTTCGATGTGGTTTTGTGCAATCCGCCCTACGTCGATCGTGAGGACATGGGCGCCTTACCCGCTGAATACTTGCATGAGCCGAGTAGCGCTCTCGCCTCTGGTGATGATGGTTTGAATTTTACGCGGGAACTACTGCAACAACTGCCAAGCTTTTTGCACGAGCAAAGTGTCGTGTTCTTAGAGTTGGGAAATAGTTGGGAGCATTTCGATCAACTTTTTGCCGGTAACACCATTACTTGGTTGGAATTCGAACAGGGTGGCTGGGGAGTCTGTGTGTTAACAAAATCAGAAGTCGAAGAACTTGCACGCGCCTTGTCGTAGTTGGGTATAATACAGCGCTTTGGCGTATACAGAGACGGTTATGTCTGGAAACACACTTGGAAAACTCTTCACGGTGACCACCTTTGGTGAGAGTCATGGGCCAGCGATTGGTTGCGTGGTCGATGGATGTCCTCCTGGCTTGTCAATATCGGCAGCCGACCTGCAGCGCGATCTGGATCGTCGAAAGCCCGGCACCTCACGTTATACCACACAGCGCAAAGAAGACGACGAGGTTGAAATTTTGTCCGGTGTGTTCGAGGGTCTGACTACTGGCACCTCAATCGGTCTTTTGATTCGAAATAAAGATCAAAAATCGAAAGACTACTCTAAGATTGCTCAGACTTTTCGGCCAGCACATGCAGATTATGCGTATCAGCAAAAATTTGGTGTGCGCGATTATCGCGGTGGCGGACGCTCTTCGGCTCGAGAGACGGCGATGCGGGTAGCGGCGGGTGGCATCGCTAAGAAATATCTTTACGAAACGTTTGGTGTCACGATCCAGGGATACCTGAGTCAACTCGGTCCCATCAAGGCCGAGCGGGTGGAATGGGATACGATTGAAGATAATCCATTTTTTTGCCCTGATCCTGATAAAATCGAGGCGCTTGAACAGTACATGCACGCCCTGAACAAGCAGGGCAACTCAATTGGCGCGCGGATCAATGTGGTGGCCAGGGGGTTGCCGCCTGGCTGGGGCGAACCTGTCTTTGATCGCTTAGATGCGGATATCGCTCATGCGATGATGGGTATTAATGCCGTTAAGGGTGTTGAAATCGGTGATGGCTTTGCGGTGGTGGAGCAATTAGGTACGCAGCACCGAGATGAACTCACACCACAGGGATTCAAGTCAAACCACGCGGGTGGCGTACTGGGCGGTATTTCCTCCGGGCAAGACTTGCTTGTCAGTATCGCGCTTAAACCGACCTCTAGTATCCGAGTCCCCGGAGAGTCGATTGATATCCATGGCCAACCAACAGAGCTGATTACTACGGGACGACACGATCCCTGTGTTGGGATCCGTGCAACACCCATAGCCGAAGCAATGTTGGCAATTGTGCTAATGGATCACGCTTTACGGCACCGTGGACAAAACGCTAATGTCGATTCTATAACTCCAGTGATTACACGCTAGTATGACCGGTGCGCTGAGCTTTCCACACGCGCGCCTGTCTGGATTTTATCTGATTTACTTTGCGATCCTAGGGGTATTGTTGCCATTTTGGCCCCTGTATTTGGCTGATATTGGATTGAGTATTACTGAGATCGGCACGCTAATGGCGGTCTTGATGATGACTCGGATAGTGTCGCCGCTGGTATGGGGGCGCATCGGTGATCGCATATCGCAACGCATGAGAGTCGTTCAGTGGGGAAGTTTTGCAGCGGTTGTCTGCTTCGCCGGCGTATTTATTCGCTCAGATTATCAGTGGCTGCTTTGGGTAGTTGCGGGTTACAGTTTTTTTTGGAACGCGGTATTACCGCAATTCGAAGTTGTAACCTTACGCTATTTAGGTCAGCAGCATCATCGTTACAGCCAAGTCCGCGCCTGGGGCTCGGTAGGTTTTATTGGCGCGGCAATCGGTCTGGGCTGGTATTTTGACTTTGCCCCAGTTAGCCAGGTCCCTTACATTCTATTCGCCTGTTTTTTGGCGCTCTTGTTTTTGTCACTGAGCATCTCTGGTCCGCTTGTTAGTCAAGTTTCTACGAACCCGTCCCCTCCGATCCGGGGCTTATTAAATAAGAACTTCGTCGGTTTTATTATTGCGGGTTTGTTGTTGCAACTCGCTCATGGACCGTATTACACCTATTTTTCGCTGTTTGTCGAGGACGCCGGATATTCAAAGCGGGCAACGGGTATGTATTGGGCGCTCGGTGCTATCAGCGAAACCGTATTGTTCTTAGTCATGCACAAAATCCTGCCGAAGACAGGGACGTATCGCTTATTTCAGTTTGCCTTGCTCTGCTCAGTGGCGCGCTGGATGTTGCTCGACTCTTGGGTTATGGATCCTTGGGCACTGTTTTTTATTCAAGTCATGCATGCCGGAACCTTTGGCGCGTTTCACGCCGCCAGCATCGATTTTTTGCGGCGATACGTGCCCGAGGGTCTGTCGGGACAGGGCCAAGCCTTGTACAGCATGTTTTGTTACGGAGTAGGCGGCGCTGCGGGGAGTTTTGTGAGCGCCTGGTTATGGCCCATCAGTCCAACCTATGCCTTTGGCGTCGCGAGTGCTGTAAGCTTGGTAGCTATGATGGTTGCCCATAGGATGATGAAGAAATCATGACACAGCGTTCCATTCGGCGACGCAAGTCGCTAAAGACCTTTGTTCTTGGCCTGGTCGCAACGGCTGCGTTGCTCTGGGGTGCCAATCATTTGATTGGTGTCGCATGGAGTGCCTTACTGCACTGGCTCGGTGTCAGCGTGATGGCTCTGCTCTTACTGATACTCTGTGCCGGCGTCACAGTATTTATGTATCAACGCTTTTTCAAGCGCTAGGCCGACTGCGATCAATCTGCCTGAAATTCGATATCGATGTCCACAGTCATGTCGTCGGCAATGGTATCGAGCGTTGCTTCAAGTTCTCGCTGATCGAGCTCTAGCCCGAAACTGATTGCGATTGCCGCTTGAAATAAAGGCTCGTTCGTCATGGGTGCGGGCACGATGTCGGAGTCGAGCTTAAGCACATTAATATCGCGTCTTGCGAGTGCCTGAGAAATTTCTCGCACGATGCCGGGTCGATCTGGCCCGATGACAGCTAAAGAGGCTTTGATACTCGGTGCCGCGTTAATACCTGCTTGGCTGACTCTCACGCTCAAGCCGCGATCAGATAGTGTTTTCAGTTTTTCTTCGAGCGCTGAGGCCTCCGCTTCTTCCAGCGATATCAGCACAATACCGGCAAACTTTCCCGCTAGGTGCGTTAACTGACTGGTCTGCCAGTTGCCGCCATGATCGGAGACACAGCTCGCAATAGCGTCAACGAGACCTGGTTGGTCATCGCCGATAATGCTAAGAATAAAGGGTTTCGTCATGCGAGTTATCCACATGTAGCAGTAAAGCCGTTATAGTAGGTGTATTCGCGTAAATGTGCAAAAAACTGAGGAGTATTTCATGCAGTCATCACAATCCTGTAGGGCGTCGGTTTCTTTGGTTGCTCTGGTGCTGGCTCTTGCTTTTGTCCTGCCGGTATCGGCACAGAGTGACTGGCAACAAGCGTTAAATGGTGAGCACCGCAGTGCGGCAGCGAAAGCTAGGGATGTCTACCGTCACCCTCGCGAAACGCTTGAATTTTTCGGTGTTACCGCCGATAGCACCGTACTTGAGATGTATCCAGGGGGCGGTTGGTACACCGACATTTTGGCGCCCTTGTTAGCGGAAAAGGGGAGGCTTTACGCAGCGCACATGGGCATAAACGAATCCAACTACGCGCGGCGTGCGTTGGGTGGGTTTTTGTCTAAATTGGGTGCCAACGGTGAGCTGTACCGCACCGTGACGGTGACCGCCTTCAATCCACCCAATGAATTGGTCGTTGCGCCTCCCGCCAGCGTGGATGTGGCACTTGCATTCCGCAACGTACACTCATGGATGCGATTAGCGACCCTGGAAACAGCCCTGACATCCGTCTACGACGCGTTAAAGCCCGGTGGAGTCTTTGGTGTGGTGCAGCATCGCGGAACACCTGGCATGAGCGAACAGGCCATGAAAGATACCGGTTACGTTGATCCGGAATATTTGATTGGTCTGGCGGAGCTGATTGGTTTTGAGCTGGTCGCTGAGTCAGAGATTAATGCCAACACAAGGGATACCAAAGACTACGAGACGGGCGTTTGGACCTTACCCCCTTCCTATCGATTGGGTGATCAAGATCGAGCCAAATACGAAGCGATTGGTGAAAGCGATCGTATGACCTTAAAGTTCGTAAAACCCCTGGATTGATCAAGGTGCAAATCGATGCTAGGGGCCTGTGGTGTCCGGAGCCCATTATGTTGCTGCATAAAGCGGTTGAGGACGCCGCTGCAGGTGCGGAGATTTCCGTGCTCACAACGGATCCTGCAGCGCTTAGAGATGTGCCCAAATTCTGTCGTTTTTTAGGCTTCGTTCTCGCCTCTCAGACCGAAAAGGACGGGTATACGGAATTTGTTATTCGGACCCATGAATGATCACACATCTTGCAGTAGAAAACGTATTCAACGAGGGCTTAGGCCGCCAATATCAGACTAGACTGGTAGGAGGGGCGGATGAGCCCTTTTACGAGGCACCGAAGACGAGCCAGAGCACGGCGATCATTTGGTATCGGTCCGATTACGTGCGCAGTGCTCTCCACGAACTCTCCCACTGGTGTGTTGCCGGGCCGAGGCGGCGCAGCCAGGATGATTACGGCTACTGGTATGTGCCCGACGGCAGAACACTCGAGCAACAACAGCTATTTTTCCAAGTCGAGTTGTACCCGCAAGCGATAGAAAGCCTGTTTTGCGCGGCACTAAAGATTCCTTTTGAGGTCAGTGTTGATAATCTCAATGGCGGACAAGTCGGCGAAGACCTTGGCGCCTTTCGTGATGCTGTAAACGACAAGGCCCAGTCATTAGTTCGTGGTGAACTGGGGGCTCGGGCCTCCAAACTCATACGCAATTTTGAGGATTTGGTGGCGACACCTCGGGAACACGAGGGTGCAGTATGGGGCGGCAGGTGAAGATTTTAGCGGATTACAATATCCCCAAAGTGGAGGCCTTATTTAACACTCTCGGTCATGTGGAATTGGTGGATGGTCGCAAGCTCGGAGCGCAACAGCTTCGCGATGTGGATGTATTATTAGTTCGCTCAGTGACACAGGTGGATCGCACGCTTCTACAGGACAGTGGCGTTTCGTTTGTGGGCTCGGCAACCGCTGGTTTCGATCATATTGACATCGGGTATCTGGCGGAGCGGGATATTACGCTGTCATTGGCTTCCGGAGCAAATGCCGAATCTGTGGTGGAATACGTCATTGCAGCGATCTGCTCGCAGCCGCGCTTTTTAGACGCTATTTTTCGGGGCGCACCTGTTGGCATCGTCGGTTTCGGCCACGTTGGAAGTAGGTTAGCAAGGGTGCTGCACGCACTTGGGGTGAAGGTGAAGGTGTACGACCCCTACGTAGACTGCGGCGTTTTTGGCAGTGATTTAGACACGGTGCTGGCTTGTACTGTTGTCTCTTTACACTGCGAATTGAGCAAGCAAGGCGATTTTCCCAGTTGGCACCTCCTTGATAGCACTCGTTTACAGAGCTTACACTCGGACCAGTTATTAATTAACGCCGCTCGCGGCGGGGTGATCGATAATATTGCCCTGGTTGAGCGCTTGCACATGTCTAATGCGCCGGTTGTCATTTTGGACTGCTGGGAAGGTGAGCCCGACGTCCAACTTGACTTGGTGCCCTTAGTCGCGGTGGCAACTCCGCACATTGCGGGGTATAGCTATGATGGAAAGATTCGTGGAAGTTTGTGCTTGCGCGACGATCTGGCTAGGTTCCTGGGTAAGAGCGGCGGCGGTTACACTGAACTTAAACCGGCCCGCGTGGTTGTGGATGCGGCCGCATCTGTTGCTGCACTTCTGAAACATCTGATCTCGTCGGTCTACCGTATTGAAAAAGACGATCAAGCCTTTCGATATGCGCTAACGGAGACCAATACGCAGCTTCATTGGTTTGATCAACTGCGTCGCGATTATCCAGTGCGACGAGAACTCTTGGGAGCTGAGGTGCTGACAGCACACGAGGATGCGGCCTTGTCAGTCATTCAGCGCTGTTTTCGATTGCAACTAATATGGAGTGACTGATTATGGACGACAACACCATCGATTGGCGGAGCCAACTCAGTGCCGAGGCCTATCGCGTCTGTTGTTTGAAGGGTACAGAAGCGCCTTACAGCGGTGAATATTGGAACTGCACTGATGCGGGTACTTACCACTGCACGTGCTGCGATACGCCCTTATTCAGCAGCGACGCGAAATTCGATGCCGGCTGCGGTTGGCCTAGTTTTTTTCAGCCTTTGCGCGAGGGTATTATTCGTCAAGCTCGCGATACTTCTCACGGCATGATCCGCATCGAAGTGATGTGCGATCACTGCGGCGCTCATCTTGGTCACGTGTTTCCAGATGGTCCGCCACCAACCGGTATTCGGTTTTGCATCAATAGTGTTTCACTTAAACTGACCCGATAGGCATATTAAAGAAAAGAAGAACAAGGTATGCTAAGTGCAAAAAATGGAATAATCGTTAATGAAACTACGTTGTACCTTGAGCACAGTGTTGGGACTGTTGCTTGCCACCGACGCGTCCGCTCACAGCATGGCGCCGGCAAGTGGCTGGCAGGTGAATTTTTTTACGCACGCGAACTCTATTCAGCGAGAAGAAGGCACCAGTAAACGGGAAGAGTTTACGCTCGGCGAATCCACCCTGTTCGTGGCCACCAATTTGGGCAATCGCTGGTCAGCACTGACAGAAGTTACCTATCAACCCAAGTTATATAGGGATGACACGGTTAAAGTCGAGCGCCTACAGCTTCGCTACGAAGTAAATGATGAGCAATATTTTGTCATCGGTAAGATTCATACGCCGATGAACTATTGGAACGATACCTACCACCACGGTCGCGTGTTCTTTCCAACCATTTACCGTCCGCTCGCCTTTGAACGTTTTATACCGATTCACGATATAGGCCTTCGCTGGGGTGGTCGCGGGATCGGAGAGAAAGATATGTTCTTTGATCTCGTGTTAGGGTCGGGTATTTCAGCCGAATCTGAGCACGAATTTTTTGGTAATGGCATTAACTCGGCGACAGCCTCTGTGGGATACTACCCCAGTGACAACTGGTCGCTCCAGGTGGGTTACTATGCCGACACCCTGATTGATCACGAAACCTTGCCGGGCCATAAGTTTCACGCGCAGCTCATGCCGAATCACGAGCAAGACTTGGATTTTGAGTTGTTCGCTTTTTCTTCTCAGTTTGAAAACGAGACCTACCGAGCGTTGACGGAAGTTTCGGTCAACCGCACGGAAGACTCCGATTGGAATTACTCGTTCTTTCAGTACGGCGCCTACAAAATGAGTGCCGATCTGTCAGTCTACGCATACTACGACATTACCTCCGTCGAGGACGGGGGGGTTCATTTTGCGCCAGGCGAGGAAATTCGGGGAGGTGTGGGGCTTAGCTATTTTTTTGCAACGGCAGCGGTCGTTAAGTTCGAGTTGATCGAGCATGAAAACGACATCTTACCCGACTCCAAAGACGGTATAGAATTTCGTATGCAAATTGCTGTAGGTTTCTAAACGGTGGGAAATGTCTTTTGGCTAAGTAGGGTCCGTTGTCCGCTGTCGAAATGGCTGCTGGGCGCATGCCTCGTGGTCTTCTCAAAAATAGGGTTTGCGGATCCGTCCCTGTACGTAGTGACTGCAGACACCAATGCCAGCACTCTCAGCTCCGTGGCGATTTCCGACATTCTTTCAGGGAAGCAGAGAAAGTGGCCCAATGGTGCTCCTCTTGTGGTGGTGTTGCCCGGTAAGGAAGCCACGTATTTCCAAGCGGTTGGAAAGCAGTGGTTTGGTGGCTCAGGGGCAGCGATGCAGCGCCACTGGCTGCGCTTAGTCTTCAGTGGTCGAGCAAACGTACCCCTTTACGCTCAAAGCAGTCAGGACACCCTGACGCTTCTATCTCAAACAGCCGGATCTGTCGGTGTTATCGATCAGGCGCCTTCAGAGGGTTACCACATTTTGGCTGTCGTGGAACGATGAAGTCGCGATCGATTACGTCCAAGCTCAGTGTGCCGGTGTTGCTGGGGTTTGCCGTGTTGATTGGCCTTCTATTGGTGATTGTGCCCTCTCAACAACAACGGATACTGACCCAAAACCTGAACTCCGAACTTGAAAGTATCGCAGCAGCGCTCGTGATCAGTGTGCAATTTGCGATTGAACAAGAGAACCTGGGTTTGCTCGGTCAGGTGAATGCCTTTATGCAAAATAACCAAGAGATCAGCGTGGCGGGCATCTACCTCTTCGAAGAAGATTCCGAGCAATTGGTTGCGGAATTTCCTCCCAATATTGGTCTTGAGCAACAGTTGGCCTCGGGAAGAGACGAGTACTTCTTGGTACGACTACCTTTTGAAGCGGGCGGCTTATCGGGTCGTGTCGTTGTGGGTTCGGAGCGTAAACATTTGCAGGCCAATATTTGGCGTGTGCAGTTACCACTCTACATTGCGTTTGCCTGTCTTGCCTTGGTATTCGGTTGGATCTTCATTAATTTGAATCGGGGTGTAGTGAGTCCGCTGTTGCGGTCAGCAACGATTGCAAACCGATTGGGGTCCGGTACCTTGGACATAGATATCGAGATCGAAAGCGCGAACAAAGAAGTGGGCTCATTAACATCGGCCTTGGCGAACTTGCGGGATAATTTGTTAGCGGCTAATGCCGCGCATGACAGCTTGTTGAAGAACCTCGAAACCCAAGTCGCCGATAGAACGTCGGAGTTAAATGCCACCCTAGTTGAGCTCAAAGAGAGTTTTAATCGTTTAAACGTTGTCTTGGACGCAGCGAACGCCATAGTTTGGAGCTTTGATCGCATTGACGACGTTTTCCATTTCACTGGAGCGACGTCGGATTTGTCGCATATTGGTTTAGACGACAACGCCAACGTTTCCGTCGAGCAAATACTCAGTCGAGTTCATCCCGATGATCAAACAGCCTTGGTCGATCAATTCACGGCGTACCTGCTAGAAGGGGCCAACTTAGATCTTCAGGTTAGGTTAGAGGTCTCAAGCGGGGTTTATCGCTGGTTTAGTGTGACAGGGGTTCCGATCCCGCTCACAGCCCCTCGAGAAGATTTGGCGCTGGGCTCTATGATCGATATGGATGACCGGATCCAGCAAGAACAGCGCATTTGGGAAATGGCGCACAGTGATGAGTTGACAGGCACCGGCAATAGGACGCGTTTTAGTTTGATGTTCGATCAGATCATGACCGAGGGCAGGCCTGGCACCTTAATGTTGGCCGATATTAATGACTTTAAGCTCATTAATGATACCAAGGGACACTTGGTGGGCGATAGAGTGCTCATCGCTTTCGCGGAAACACTGAAAAAACATCTTCCGGCAACGGCCTCAATAGCGCGTTTAGGTGGTGACGAATTCGGGGTGATAACGACGCCAGAAATCGGAGAGCAGGCTCTGCAAACTTTGTTTCAATCGATTAAAAACGACTTGGGCGAACGCGTCGATTTTGGTTTGGAGACGCCAATATCGATTAGTCTTGGTGCGGCGCATTTTCCGTTGCATGGGAGCCACTTAGAAGAAGTGATGCATTGCGCTGATGTAGCCATGTATCACGCCAAGCAAAATAAGTTGGGCGGCAGCCGGTACTCACTATTCTTAGCAGGTATGGACGCAGAAAGGCTGACGCGCAGTGCCTTGCGGACGAAGATAGAGCAAGCTCTGAGTCGCGAGGAACTGGAAGTGTGGTACCAACCAGTATGGAACGATGAAAGCCAACGATTCCGTCGGTGTGAGGCTCTACTGCGCTGGCCCAGCGGGTCAATTTCGATCCAAGAATTGATTGATGCGGCGGAAGAGAGCGAGCTTATTCTTCGTTTGGGCGAATTTGTGGTGGATGAGGTGTGCCAATTTTTGTGTCAATTACCCACACAACTAGAGCATCTTTCGGTCTCGATCAACATTTCCCCAATACAGTTTCATTACCAAAACCTGGTGACTTTAATCGCTGAGAAGACCCGGCGATACGGGGTGGATCCGAGTCGTTTGATGATTGAAATTACGGAGCGGACGACCATCGACAACGGAGATGTCGCAGCCAAGGTGCTTAGCGCACTAAAACAATTGGGGGTAGATTTGGCTTTGGACGATTTTGGTACGGGTTATTCAAGCCTAAGCACCTTGCACGAATTGGAAATCGATTGGATTAAAATTGATCGACGTTTTGTGCAGGGTATCGACCTAAGTCAAAACAGTTATCAAATTGTAAACGCTCTGATGCAAATGACCAAGGCCTTAGGCATTAGAGTGATTGCAGAAGGTGTGGAAACCGAGCAGGAATACGCAGCTTTACTCGCCTTAGGCGTCACACGTATGCAGGGCTTCTACCACGCGAAGCCGATGACCGCTGCCAGCCTCGAGGCATTTTTGTCGCGTTAGGTTACATTCATGGAGCGGGAAACCGGGTTCGAACCGGCGACCTCAACCTTGGCAAGGTTGCGCTCTACCAACTGAGCTATTCCCGCAAGAGATCACTGGAGCTTGATTAAGTGGCGTCCCCTAGGGGGTTCGAACCCCTGTTCCCGCCGTGAAAGGGCGGTGTCCTAGGCCACTAGACGAAGGGGACGCAGTAGGACTTAACCAAGTGGCGCGCATTGTAGGTAGCGGGCGTGTTTGAGTCAAGCGAAAGTGGTCGACTTATTGTAATTTTTTTAAAGATTGTTTGGCCTGCTCCCAATCAAAGCGTTTTTGTTGAGACTGTGCTTCGAATCGCATTTCATCTAGGGCCTGGTAGGCCGCAATTTCTTCGTCGGGCATGAAATGTAAACAATCGCCACCCAAGAAATACAGAATATCTCTGGGAAACAAAGGCGTCATTTCAGCATAGTGAGTGAACAAAGCTACCACTTGGTGTGATAGAACCTCGTAGTCTGTGGGTTCCAGGCTCGCCGCATCGCCAGTGGTCTTTAACCACTGACAAAAAGGGTGGTCAGGGTTCAAGGCTTGCGTTTTGTCGGCCAGTTCACTCAGAAACCTATTGAGTTGTTGTAAAAGCGAGATTTCGTAGTCAGATTGGGTCATGTGAGGTCGTTTATCGCAGGTGAAACGTTTACAATGCGCGCTCGTTTTTCAAATATGCGAGGCTCCAGAGGGTTATGGTACCAGCCCTAGCAATAGAAAACCTTAGTAAAACCTATGGTAACGATTTCACGGCCCTCAAGGGGATCAGTCTGAAGGTTGAGCAGGGCGATTTTTTTGCACTTCTCGGACCCAATGGCGCGGGCAAGTCGACCACCATTGGAATCATCTGTTCGCTGGTGGATAAAACCGGCGGGCAAGTGCAAGTTCATGGCGTAGACATTGATCTCGACTTCGCTGGAGCCAAAAAATTCTTAGGCGTCGTGCCTCAGGAATTCAATTTTAATGTTTTTGAGAAAACCCGCGACATTCTTCTAACTCAGGCGGGTTACTACGGTATCCCCCGCACTATCGCTGAAGAACGCGCCGACCATTTTCTAAAAAAACTGGGGCTGTGGGACAAGCGAAACACAGCCTCGCGCATGCTTTCAGGCGGTATGAAGCGCCGTTTAATGATTGCGAGGGCACTGATTCACCAACCCAAATTGTTAATCTTGGACGAACCCACTGCGGGCGTTGATATCGAAATGCGTCGTTCGATGTGGGAGTTTTTGCAGGAAATAAACGCCTCCGGCACGACCATTATTTTAACGACTCATTATCTAGAAGAAGCTGAAGCTTTGTGCCGCAACATCGCAATCATTAATCACGGTGAAATCGTCGAGAACACCTCAATGAAATCCCTGATACGTCGCTTGCATAGAGAGGTCTTTATTTTGGATTGTCGTGACGATTTGCCACGCAGTTGTGCTGTGGAGGGCTTTGTCACTCGTCAAATCGATAGTCATACACTTGAGGTTGAGGTCGAAAAGGGCCAAGACTTAAATACAGTATTTAAGAGCCTGAGTGAACAGGGTATTTGCGTGCAAAGTATGCGTAATCGAGCGAATCGTTTGGAAGAAATGTTTGTCAATCTAGTAGAGGGCGCGAAAGGATGAACGCTAAGGAACAATACATCGCCTTTATGACGATTTTGCGCAAAGAAATACGCCGTTATACCCGAATTTGGACCCAAACCCTGTTACCCTCAGCGATCACGATGTCGCTTTATTTTGTGATTTTTGGTTCTTTGGTGGGCTCGCGTATTGGTGAGATGGGTGGCTTTACCTACATGCAGTTTGTGGTGCCTGGTTTAATCATGATGGCGATTGTCACCAACTCTTACAGCAATGTGGTCTCGTCGTTTTTTGGTTCTAAGTTCAATAACAGCATCGAAGAATTGTTAGTCTCCCCAACCCCAAATTACATCATTTTGTGGGGCTATATTATTGGGGGAGTGACGCGCGGTTTAGCAGTGGCCGTCATTGTGACGGTCGTAGCGCTCTTTTTTACACATCTGTCAATTTACAGCTTTCCCGTCGTTATTGGGATTGTTACCTTAACGTCTGTGCTGTTTGCGCTAGCGGGCTTTATTAATGCAGTCTTTGCCAACTCGTTCGATGATATCTCGATCGTACCTACCTTTGTTCTGACGCCTTTGATTTATTTGGGCGGAGTGTTTTACAGTCTGGATCTCTTACCTGAGTTTTGGCGTGGTGTATCGCAATTGAACCCTCTGGTTTATGTCGTCAATGCCTTTCGCTATGGCGTATTGGGCGTCTCGGATGTCAGCATTGAGTTTGCCTTTGGCATGATCGCCGCGTTCACCGTCGTAGCCTATTTATACTGCATGCACTTGTTGAACAGTGGCACTCGACTGCGTCAGTAATTGCCAAGGAAACCGCTACCATGTCTGATCCGACGTTCGTACTAGGGGAAAAGGTCGCAGCACCCACGCGCTATTCGCCGAGTGTCTTGTACCCCATTGCTCGTGACCAGGCTCGGGAGACGCTGGGTTACCAGCAGAGCATGCCCATGTTTGGCGTGGATCATTGGCATTTGTATGAATTGTCATGGCTAAATGTGCAGCGTAGCCCCGAAGTCTTCGTGGGGCGACTAACCGTGTCAGCACAGTCCGATTACATCGTCGAGTCTAAATCGCTGAAGCTTTATTTGAATTCGCTGAATTTTAAGGTGTTTGAATCTGTCCAAAGCGCTAGACAAACCATCTGCGACGATTTGAGCAAGGTTATCGGCGTCAGTGTTCATCTCGAATTATTTGAGGTAGCTCGAAACGCGCTCGTCGGAGGCGCATTACACGGCTTAAACCTTGACCAGTATGGACAGCTGGCGATCGCAGAGGCACCTAATAACGCCGTGCTTCAAACCGCCTCAGAGTCTATCGTCAGCGCCGCATGGTATACGCATCGTTTACGAAGTTTGTGTCCAATTACTGCGCAGCCTGATTGGGCCAGTGTTCAAGTATGTTGGGAGGGCATAGATCTGTGTCCCGAGTCGTTAATGCAGTATTTCTTGGGTTACTATCAGCATCAGGAGTACCACGAGCAGTGCGTTGAGCGAATTTACTTGGATTTACTGGGGCGTTTTGATCCCGCTTTTTTGTCGGTTCAGGCATTTTATACCCGCAGAGGAGGGATTGATATTACGCCATTTCGCAGCAACCATCCTGACGCACAGCCTCTTACTCGCCTGATGCGCCAATAGTATAAAAAAGCGCGCCAACACCCATGCCGGACTTCATTGTGTGGTTTAATACGCCCTTTTTAGGGGGAACTCCATGTCCAACGCCTTGCCGACCTGTCCAAAATGCTCATCTGAATACGTGTATCTCGATGGGGTATTGTATGTTTGCCCTGAGTGCGCGTACGAGTGGAGTGAAAATGACGCTTCTGCAACGGGCGATGAGCTTGTCGTCAAGGATGCGAACGGCAACCGTTTAGTCGAAGGGGATAGCGTGACCCTCATCAAAGACCTCAAAGTCAAAGGGTCATCAGCGACCGCTAAAATCGGCACCAAAGTGAAAATCAATCGTCTAGTTGAAGGCGATCACAATATCGACTGCAGGATTGAAGGCATCGGTGCAATGATGTTGAAATCTGAGTTTGTAAAAAAAGCCTAAGACCCTAACTCGCAACATCACAATGCTCGAGCATGTTTAGGTCTGGCGATGTTAACGTTGAACGAATGCCAAGAAGCTGTATCAGAGTGTAAAAGAGATTGTCGTGAGAGCTAGCTTCGGATTCTTGGTATTGTGCTAAACAACGCCGCAACTCGGTTTGGTGGTGGTTTGTCCAGATCCACATCGGTACGTGAGTTTGCTCGGCGGGTGCTAAGCCATAGGGCAGCCCGTGTAGATACACCCCTGAATCACCCAGCGATTCACCATGATCCGATACATACATTACTGAGACAACTCGCTGCGTAAATTGACTGGCAAGCTCTATGACTTTTGCGTTGACATAGTCACTGTATAAAATGGTGTTGTCATAGGTTTTGATCAGGGCGCTGCGATCACAGTTTTGATCCAGTTCCAGGACTTGCTCCATCTGCTGCTCCACAGACTGGAAAGCAAGCTGCAGCCCTGTTCTGAAATCTTCTTGGGATTGTGTTCTCGACTTGTTCGAAGTTTGGCACCACAGGTAGGAAGGAAAGGACTTGTTCAATGTCTATGATGTCAAACGCTCAGGTTTTGAGCGATCAAACGTCTCTTGGACGTTTGGATCGTAGCTTATACAAGGTTGAAGCTTTTTTCGCGCTGGGCTCGGGGGTGATGACCCTCACGCTTATGGTGCTTGCTGTCATTTCTGTGTCGGGGCGTCATTTGTTCAATG
>JALRFH010000030.1 GCA_023253715.1 Halieaceae bacterium | reverse complement strand
ATATCGCCACGCTAACAGGTGCCTGTGTCGTTGCCTTAGGACATCATGCAACTGGACTCTACGCGAATAACGACGGCCTAGCGACCCAACTGCTGGCAGCCGGTGAACAGACGGGTGACCGCGCATGGCGCATGCCTCTGTGGGACGAATATCAATCGCAACTGGATAGCCCCTTCGCTGACATGGGCAACATCGGGGGCCCAGCAGCAGGTAGTGTAACGGCAGCCTGTTTCCTGTCGCGCTTCACCAAGGCTTATTCATGGGCTCACTTGGATATTGCGGGTAGCGCATGGAACTCAGCGCCAAAAGGTGCGACCGGTCGCCCAGTGGCTCTTTTGACTCAGTTTCTTACCAGTCAAGCCTAAACGATGACCCGTGTAGGTTTCTATGTTGTCCAATCGGATGACGCTCTGGCCAGCCATCGCGTTGCTGCGGTACTGGCCGAAAAAGCGCTGCAACGAGGGCACAAAATCTATGTACTGACACGTGACCAAGGGCACGCTCAGGAAGTTTACGAGGTCTTTTGGTCGTATCGTCAAGATGCTTTTCTACCCGTAAGTTTAAGCACCGAACGCAAGGTTTCCGCGATCGTGATCGGCCACAGTGACCCAAGCCCAGAACATCACGATTGCTTAATTAATCTGTCGATGCAAACCGATAACTTCGCGTCACGCTTCGAACGCATTGTCGAAATCGTGACCCAACAATCGAGCCATTTAGACGCCATGCGTGACGCCTGGCGATGGTACAAGCAGAGAGGATTCAGCTTGGAAAAACACGACGTAGCTCTGCCAAATCACGTATAATCTGCCCTTTTTATTGCAAGGCGTCATAGCACATGGAAAAAACCTTTCAACCCGATGCGATCGAGACCAAGTGGTACCAAGAGTGGGAAGCGCAGGGATACTTTGTTCCCAGTGGTGAGGGCACGCCGTATAGCATTATGATCCCGCCCCCTAATGTCACGGGCAGCCTACACATGGGACACGGATTCCAAGACACCATTATGGATGGATTGATCCGTTATCACCGTATGCAAGGTCGCGACACACTCTGGCAAGCAGGTACAGATCACGCCGGCATCGCCACTCAAATGGTGGTTGAGCGACAACTCGAAGCGCAAGGAATAAGTCGCCACGATATTGGGCGCGAAGCTTTCATTGACAAAGTTTGGGAGTGGAAAGCACTGTCCGGCGGCACCATCACAGCGCAACTTAGACGCTTAGGCGCTTCCTTAGATTGGTCGCGCGAACGTTTCACAATGGACCCAGGTTTGTCTGAAGCGGTACAAAAAGTCTTCATTGACTTGTACAACGAGGGCTTAATTTACCGCGGCCAAAGACTTGTCAACTGGGACCCTAAGCTTCACACCGCAGTATCGGATCTGGAAGTGCTGAGCGAGGAGGAGCAAGGCTCACTCTGGCATCTCCGCTATCCCATTACAGGGAGTAACGAGGTCTTAGTGGTTGCAACGACACGCCCCGAAACGATGCTAGGAGATACGGCAGTGGCCGTTAATCCCAACGATCCGCGGTATTGTCATCTGGTAGGCAAGAGCATCGACCTACCCTTATGCCAACGTACCATCCCAATCATTGCTGACGATTATGTGGATCAAGACTTCGGAACGGGGTGCGTTAAAATCACCCCGGCGCATGACTTCAACGATTATGAAATGGGTAAACGGCACGATTTACCCCTGATAAATATCTTCACCGACAGCGCTCGCATCAATAACTCAGCGCCAAAAGACTACCAAGGGTTGGACCGTTTTGATGCGCGCAATCGTATTGTTGCCGATTTAGACGCTCTCGGTCTGCTCGAAAAAATCGAACCACATACCCTGAAAGTACCGCGTGGCGATCGCTCAGGCGTGGTCATTGAGCCCTATCTAACAGACCAATGGTATGTCGACGCCAAAAAACTCGCCTTGCCGGCCATTGCTGCCGTCGAAAACGGTGATATCCAATTCGTCCCCAAACAGTGGGAAAACACCTATTTCGCATGGATGAGAGATATTCAAGATTGGTGTATCAGTCGACAATTGTGGTGGGGGCATCGCATCCCCGCCTGGTACGACGATCAAGGCGGCGTTTACGTGGGCGCAAGCGAAGCCGACGTTCGCTCTGAGTACCACTTGGACGATAGCATCAACCTGCGTCAGGATGAAGACGTCTTAGATACGTGGTTTAGCTCTGCTTTGTGGACCTTTTCAACCTTAGGTTGGCCGCAACAAACACCCGAATTACAGCGTTATCACCCTACCTCTGTATTAGTTACGGGCTTTGATATCATTTTCTTCTGGGTCGCCAGAATGATCATGATGACCCTGCATTTCAAGCGTGAAGTTCCTTTTAAAACGGTGTACGTGCACGGTTTAGTCCGCGATGCAGAAGGTCAAAAAATGTCGAAATCCAAAGGCAATGTGCTGGATCCCATCGACCTGATTGACGGTATTGACTTAGAGTCCTTAGTCGCTAAGCGCACCTCTGGCATGATGCAACCCAAAATGGCCAAAACCATTGAAAAAGCGACTCGAAAGCATTTCCCCGATGGCATCCCCGCATACGGTACCGATGCCCTACGTTACACCTATTATTCGCTAGCCTCGACCGGCAGAGATATTCGTTTTGACCTCGGTCGGGTAGAGGGGTATCGAAATTTTTGTAACAAAATTTGGAATGCCTCGCGCTACGTATTGTCACAGTGCGAAAACGTTAACCTCGAGGGAGCGATGGAGCTGGGTGATGCTGAACGTTGGATTCAACACCGCTTGAATCATACTTTGCAGAGCCTTGAACGCTCCATGGCACAGTATCGCTTTGATCACGTATCACAAAGTCTTTATGAATTTTTTTGGAACGACTACTGCGATTGGTATCTCGAGTTCTCGAAACCCGTATTGTGGGACGAGACCGCCTCGGTTGAGCGCAAACGTGGCACCTATCACACCCTCGTCAAGGCATTGGAAGCCGCTTTGCGCATGTTGCATCCCTTCATGCCATTTATCACCGAAGAAATTTGGCAACGTGTAGCCCCCTTAGTAGGTGAACACCGGGCATCCATTATGCTGGCACACTACCCACAGACCCGTGATTACGAGGAGGCCGCCCCCTGGGTCGTAACCTCTATTGAGCGTGTGCAGGCGCTTATTACCGCTACTCGGACCCTGAGAAGCGATATGAATTTAAGCCCAGGATTGTCATTGCCTGCCGTAATCTTCAGCGAGCAAACACAGACGCTCGAAGCCGTTCAGAGCAATCAGAGTTTGCTGCTTAAACTCGCCAAACTCGATCGTATCACGTGGGCCACCTCCAAGGACGACATCCCCGCCAGCGCATCACTTATCGTTGACGATATCGAACTGTGCATTCCGCTCGCTGGTTTGATCGATGTCGAACAGGAACTCGCGCGAATCACAAAACGAATGGAACAGCTCGAGCAAGAAATAGGACGATTAGAAGCCAAGCTCGGCAATCCAAATTTCGCTGATAAAGCCCCGGTCGAGGTGGTGGCGAAAGAGCGAGACAAACTTCTGACTTATCAAGATGAACGACGTAAAGTGCAGACGCAGTTTGAAACCGTGCAGGCCTTGAAATAAAGCGCAGAAAAGGCTAAGTTGCGGCTTAATAAAAATAACAACGCGACTAGGGTAAGTTATGTCTGAACGAGTCAACGGGAAAGTGAAGTGGTTCAACAACGCGAAAGGCTACGGTTTTATTGAACGTGAAAATGAAAGCGATGATGTATTCGTACATTTCCGCTCGATTCAAGGCGAAGGATTTCGAACACTCAGCGAGGGTCAAGCCGTCGAATTCACATTGACGACGGGGCCGAAGGGTTTGCAGGCAGAAGACGTACAAGCAAAATAGATTGTGCACCATCAACACTGCCTCGACTAAGGATCCGCTATGAAGGCACTCATCGTCGCATCGTCCGTACTGGCGGCAACACTGCTCACTGGCTTCATCGCCAACCAACTAGACGCCTTGCCCTATACGCCCTGGTCTATTGCTGCGCTGGCCTCTATTGTTACCGTCATATTGAGCGCAACGAGCCAGAAAATGGCGGCTAACTCGAGCTCAAGGAAGTCAGAAGACGCCATAGGCGACAGGGAAAGGGGCACGGTTAAGTGGTTTAATGCAACTAAGGGCTTTGGATTTATCACTTGCGATAACGGTGACGAAGTCTTTGTTCATTTCCGGGCGCTTAAAAATGGCGGTCGTCGCAGTCTCAAGGATGGGCTGGCCGTAAGCTTTGTGATCACTAGCGGAGAGCGTGGCCCTCAAGCAAGCCAAGTAGAGATACTGTAAGAGCCGCCGAGCGGCTCTTACATGGTCCTGTCATTCATGAGCCATCATGCGTCCAAGTTAGTACTAATTTTTTTAACCAATTCCCTTTCTTCGCTTGGCAAGCGGTGCCCAAGACGAGACAATGCGCGCCGAGCATAGTAAGGCCATCGAGGCGAGCCAGTGAAAATGTTTGACCCTGAAATCGTTGCGCAACTGCCCTCTTACGACACGGCTCTCATTGAGACACACTGTCACCTGGACTATCTCAACGAGATCGATCTCAGCAGGGCCTTAGCACTGGCGGCAACGGTGGGGATTGATCGGATTATCACCATCGCGGTATCGCCTGAAAATCTGGATACTGTGCTCGCACTGGCCGCAGAACACGAGCAAGTGTGGGCGACACAAGGCATCCACCCTCACGAGGCGCAGGCGTACGACGATCAAGTGCATGCTAAGATCAAAACGCAATGCCAGTCCGAAAAAGTTCTTGCGGTAGGTGAAATTGGACTCGATTACTATTACGATCACAGCGACCGCCGCGCTCAGCGCGTCGCCTTCGAGCGCCAACTCGAGATTGCCAAGTCACAGCAACTACCGGTTGTTATCCACTCTCGAGATGCCGATGAGGATATGCTTGCCATACTGCGGGAGCACGCCCCAGAGCTCCGCAAAAAGGGGGTAATTCACAGCTTTACCTCAGGGCCAAAGCTCGCTGAAGAAGCCCTCTCGATGGGCTTTTATTTGGGGTTCAATGGCATTGTGACATTCAAAAACGCCCACAACGTTCGAGCCATCGTCGAGCTTACCCCGATCGAACACATCGTACTCGAAACGGACTCGCCCTATTTGACTCCCGTACCCTATCGTGGAAAACCCAACGCCCCCCATTTGCTGGGTCTTGTGGCGGCTCAAATTGCAGCCATTAAACACATGCCTGTCGAAAGCTGTTTACAAACCGTCCGTGCCAATAGCCTTCGTTTATTTTGGAATCAATAATCGCTTATGTATACGGTAGGACAGCGTTATCTTTCACAACTAGACCCGCAACTTGGTTTGGGCATCATCGTCGAGACGGAGCCCCGTCGCGTGACCGTGGCATTTCCCGCGATTGACGAGGAGCGAACTTACGCCACCGCAAACGCACCATTAAGTCGCTTATTATTCAGAGTCGGCGACACGATCAAACTAGCCGATCAACAAACCTATACCGTTCAGGCCGTCACCGAGCGCGCTGCAGTGGCGATCTATACTGTCACGACCCCTGAGGGCGAATCACTTGAAGTGAGTGAGGTCGCACTCGCTGCAGAACTAGACCTCAACCAACCACAGCAGCGACTTTTAACCGGTCAAGTCGACAATGCCACGCTGTTCGAAACACGTTGCAAGGCTTTACAACACATTCACTTGCTCGATCAAACGTCAGTACGCGGCCTTCTAGCACCACGCACGTTGCTGCTCCCCCACCAGGTGTATTTGGCGCACGAGGTTGGCACCCGCTATGCCCCCAGAGTGATGCTGGCCGACGAAGTGGGGCTGGGGAAAACCATTGAAGCGGGGATGATTATTCACCAGCAGCTACACACCAAGCGAGCCAAACGCATTTTGATACTGACACCCGAGCCGCTGATGGCGCAATGGTTAGTTGAGCTCCGTAGGAAGTTTAACCTGAACTTTGACTTACTCAACGATGAGCGTTTGGAGAGCGATACCAATCCCTTTGCGGAAGCACAATGGGTCATTTCCAGTATTGACTCGGTCGCCAAACGCAAAGCCACTGCCGATCAAATGCTTGCCGAAGAATGGGACCTGGTGGTTATTGACGAGGCCCACCAGCTCGAACACGCCTCCGCGGAACTCAATGATCGTATCAGACTTTTAAGCCAATTGAGCAAAGGGTTATTGCTACTCACCGCAACCCCCGAACAACTTGGTCAACGGGCCCACTTTGAAAGACTTCAGCTACTTGATCCTCACCGGTTCTCAAGCTTTAGCGACTACCAGGCTAAAGAATTGCAATACCAAGTGATTGATCAGGCCATACAGTCGATCGATCAGGGCCATGATCCGCAACTACCCTTCTCGTTACGAGGTGAATCTCCAGAGGCTCGAATTCGCTATCTGTTGGATTTTTATGGCACAGGGCGATGTTTGTATCGTAATACCAGAGCCTCAGTCGCAGGCTTGCCGGCTCGATCTTTGCACGCTTACCCGCTCGAGCCAGCAGAGTTTGAACCTAACGAGAGTGACCTGCTACAACAACTGTATCCGGAAAGATATGAAACAGACTCGCGCTGGGTGGGCGCGCACCTTAAAGTCGCGTGGCTGATCAATTTTCTCAAGCTCAACAAGAGTGAAAAAATCCTAGTGATTTGCGGCCACCCCGCTGTAGCGACCGCTCTGGAAGATTATTTGCACTTGAGAGCTGGCATCCGCTCGGCCGCGTTTTACGAGGGTCTTAGCCTGGTGGAACGTGATCGAGCTGCAGCTTATTTCCAAGAAACGGAGCAAGGGGCGCAAGTATTGGTCTGCTCAGAGATTGGCAGCGAAGGACGCAACTTTCAATTTTCGCAACATCTGGTGCTGTTTGATCTACCCTTATCACCCGACTTGCTCGAGCAGCGCATTGGCCGTCTTGATCGAATCGGCCAGCAACACACTATCCACATTCATGTGCCTTACGTGAGTCAAAGTGCTCAAGAACAACTGTTCAGATGGTACGCGCAAGGGCTTGAGGTCTTCACGGAGCACTGTTCAGGGGCCCAAAGACTGTACGAACAATTTGCGCTTGAACTTGAGGATTTCTGTCTCCGACCCCATGCCCAGAGCGATTTTCTGGAGCGCGTTGCTCGGGCAACGTGTGACATGAAAGCCTCGCTTGACGCCGGTAGAAATAGACTGCTCGAACGTCACTCTCTCGACCCTATCAAAGCCAATTCTTACATCAATGACATACGTGCCTGGGACAATTCACCCGAATTACGAGAATGGCTGGAATTAGCCAGTGATGCACTTGATTTGGATATTGAGCCACTCGATCAGGATACATGGATATTCAAGTCTAATGAGCACACGCATGAGGCTCTAGTACCCTACTTTCAGGAGGATGCCTTGACAGGCACCTTTAATCGAGAAATCGCTGCCTGTAGGGAGGACTGGGCATTTTTAACCTGGGAACACCCCTTGGTCATCGAGACCCTGGAATTATTCGAAGCCGACACACTCGGAAGTGGTAGCTTGTCACGCTTACGTCTACCGAGTTTGCCTGAGGGTACCTTATTGCTCGAAGCGATTGCGGTCGTTCGGGTACTCGGCAGCACGCGTTTGGACCTAAAACGCTTCTTACCGAGAGCGCCTCTTCGTATGCTGTTTGATCAAAAAGGTCGTAATCTTGCGCAAGTGCTTCCAGGCGAAGTGCTTCACACCAAACTTGAAAACGTACCCACCAAAGCAGCGGCAAGCGTCCTGAAACAGGTCCGAGAACCTCTCCTAAAATTGATTAGCCACGCTGAATCCGAGGCCCAAACGCAAGCCCAATCGTTGATTCACGAGGCCAAAAACGCCTTTTTGGGCCACATTAATGCCGAAATTGATCGCATCATCGAACTTGGTAAAGCGCAATTCGATGCCCATCAAGAAGCCGAATTAGCAATGTTACACCGCGAGCGAGAAGAGGGTCAGATCGCGCTCGCACAAGCGCAAGTGGGTCTCCACGCACTGCGCCTTATCGCCACTCACCACTAGCGTTTAGCGATACCAAATCGGAGAGGAGTAGGCCCGCTCTTGAATCATTGCGGGGTGCCCGGAATCTGCGATTTCCAGCGCTCGAGCGTCTAAGTTCGAGTGACGCTCAGTGGGGACTTGCAACACGCGCACGTAATAGAAGCTCGACTGTGACTCAACAAAATCAGGATCTTGCCACAGGGTGTTCATATTCGACATCCCGAGGGCGTCCTGGCTCACCATTGCATCGTACACTTTTTCTTGCGTCACTCCGTTTGCGTCGATCCAGCCTTTCACCACTTGCAAGCGCTGTAGACCAGCGTCTTTAGGATCTTGGCTCGCCATAATGGCCAGATGGAAATGGCTTCGGCCATCCCCTGTGATCGAGCTACCCATGGGCTGTCCCTGCACTGCCAGCTTAGAGGTCGCGCGGGCATCGAGCAAGTCGACAGTACCCTCGAGGGCATAAACTTGCAGGGCAATACGCGGTCCAGTCGTGGCGTACACTTCTTTGCGTCTAAAAGCGTCAATGATCGCTTCTCGGGTATTCGACTCCGCCCAAACTGCGGCTAAGCCAGCAGCCGACATTGACCAACCGTTGGGACCCGCGTCATCACCCCACATGGCTTGTTTACGCTCAGGCACCGAATCTAGCGCCATTTTACCGTGAAAGTTGTCTTCCTCTGCCGACGACAAACCGGTATGGGAATCGGTCGATCCGATAAAACCCACGCGGTAAGGATTCACACCCACATCTCGGCCCAACGCCAAGCCTCGTTTCAAGGCGCTTCTTAGATAATCGCCTTCCCTTGCTTGGTACGCCACATCGCCTAATTTGGCCAAATAGTGAGGGTATTCCTCGTAATCTGAAAACGGGTCATCTGGGCTCAGGTCCGGGTGTGTTTCTGAATCACCCTTAATTTGCGTAATTTCAGCGATAGGCTCCCAGCGCGCCCGTGTGCTTGCGTAGTCAGCATCGATAGGTGCCCCTCGCAAAGAAGTGGTATCAAACATCCATCCTTTCGAGAGATTGGAATTGTGGGGTATTGCTACGAACCGAGCGCCAATGTCTTGTTCCGCGCGCCCCAAGAACTGCCATAGATCCTCTGGATAAGGTGAATCGTTGAAAGAAAACGGCATAATGCCTTCCGCCTGTTCGGCATTCGCATCAGACACAACCACTCGATGGAGATTGGCGCCACCGGGCGTGCCGGTCCATTCCCAACCAATTAAGGCGGTGAATTCGCCAGGTTTATTGTAGCGATCCGCTGTCTGACTGATCGACTGCCAAGCTGTAGTTCGCACCAGCGGCATGTCGGGCATGAAGCTACCGCTATCGTAGCTTTTGCCCTCCATACGCTTTGCGGTTTCGCGCGCATCCGCATGTTCTGGCAGTAAAGCACCAAAAAATTTAAGGCTTGTGTCATTGTCAACCGAGCGTCGCAAGAGCCAAGCGGTGACTTCCGCGCCGAGCCAATCGCTCCATCCCAATTCGGCCTTGCTGCCTCCATTTTCATACACATGCTTAATCACTCCCATAAATTCCGCGTGGTCGCTAACCACCAGAAAATCTAAGGGCGTGTGGATTTGAACACGTGCACGATGAAATGGATGTATTACAGGCTCACCCATGGCGTAACGATACGCAGTGGCAGGGTCGGCTGAGCGGTTGCCGTTGGTGTAAGCATCAAAGGAATAGGAGGTGTGCAAGTGTGTATCACCCCAAAGTAAGGTCTTAGCGGACACGCCGTTCGTCGCCATCATCACGAGGCCAACCAGAGCAATAGACTTCACCGTAGGCATAACATATTCATCCTAATATAAGGCTCACAGTACCCCACAGGCACGGTAAGCTCGTAACAAAAAGTCTCGAGTATCCTTAGGATCGATAACAGCGTCAATCTCGAGGTGCGCCGCCGCCTCGGTGGCTTTGCCGATGTCGTACAATTGTGAGACCAGCAGCTCGAAGCGTGCTTGGCGCTCATCGGGGTCGGCAATGGCTTCCAGTTCCTTGCGATACCCCAAACGCACCGCGCCCTCCAGGCCCATTCCGCCGAACTCGCCGGTAGGCCAGGCAGCGGCATAATTTGGAGCCGCAAAGCTGCCCCCTGTCATAGCCAT
This sequence comes from Halieaceae bacterium, assembly GCA_023253715.1. GTDB lineage: Bacteria > Pseudomonadota > Gammaproteobacteria > Pseudomonadales > Halieaceae > Aequoribacter. The sequence continues at coordinate 3,337 of JALRFH010000030.1, read as the reverse complement.
CGCACCTAAGCCGTAGCCCTTTCTCAAAAAAATTGCCACCAATGGCCTGTCAAACGCAGCCCCTGCTTCAAACATGGACGCCATGCGAGTCACCGCGGCTTGCGCTTCACTGTCCGGCCCTACCATGAAACCTGGGGTATCGGTTAACGACAGCATAGGGATGTGAAAACGCTGACACAAACGATACCAGCGCGCTGCTTTATCGGCCGCCTGCGCATCGACCGCGCCGCCTAATTGCTGGCAATCGTTGGCGAGCAAACCTATCGGGACACCATTGATGCGGACAAATCCCGTAATCACGCTACGTCCATACACCCGTCCCACTTCAAGAAACGAATCTCGGTCGCACAGGCCTTTGATTACCTGTCTCACCGGGTAGGCCCAACGTCTGTCCTGTGGAATCAGGTCACGTAAAGACTCGGCTGCTAGCTCTGGCATTTGAGTTTCTGTCGCACCTTGAAAGTAACTCAACACTTGTTTGGCGGTAGCCGTCGCTTCAACCTCGTCCTCGACCAGAATATCCACCACCCCGTTCTTAAATTGTTGCTCAGCGGGACCTATCTGTGTCGGTTCAAAACGCCCTAAACCACCGCCTTCTATCATGGCCGGACCGGCCATTCCAATCCACGAAGCGCGGGTAGCAATGCGGATATCACCCGAACCAAATAATGCCGCATTGCCAGCAAAACAATAACCGTGATTCACGGTAATTCGAGGCACTCTCTGCCCCAAAGCAGCCCAATCTCGAAAAGATGCCAAGTGCAAGCCAGCGATTTGGGTTTTCACATCGTCGTCACCCGGCCGGCCACCGCCGCCTTCGGTATACATGACGACAGGCAAGTTCAGCTGCTTTGCCTGCGCGATCGCCCGATCCAGTTTGTGATGGTGAAAGTAGCCTTGCGTACCGGCCAATACGGTGTAGTCGTTGACAATAACTACCGCTGACGAAGACGCTTTGCCGACTTGACTCCCATTGATACTGCCCATTCCAGTAATAATGCCGTCCGCCGCGGTGGCCTGTCTCAGGTCATCGATCGAACGGCGTGAACGTTGCGCCGCGATGGCCAGCTGACCCCATTCAATCCAAGTATCAGGGTCAATTAAGTCGTGCACATTTTCGCGCGCAGTACGATAACCGCGGGCGTGCCGGCTGGCCACGGCTTTGGATCGACCAGAGTCTAAGCTCGCATTCAATCGAGCCTGAAGCGCAGCCAGTTCTGGTCGAAGATCTGTTGGTTTTTTAGTGCCCATACCACATCCTAATTGAGTTGGCGTCTACCCCGAGCTTGCAGATCCGCTCTTCGGCTTGCCACCATCTCACTCTGCACCCCTGCGTTGATTGCGGTACTCAACTCGTACTCCATGTCTAAGCCCTCCGCAAGACTCACAGCAAGCCCGCTCTGCACCATGTGTTTGACAGTCTTGATAATCCGAGCATCCGCTTCGTGTATATCGCGTGCCACTTGTTCAGCTTCTTCAAGCAGGTCACCGCTTGCAACTAATCTCGACACAATACCCCAATCCGAGGCCTGCTGAGCACTGATGAAGTTACCGGTAAAATGCGCTTCTTTTGCACGGCTCGGCCCGATAATTCGCGCGAGTCTCTGCGACAAACCCCAACCAGGCGCAATACCCACACGAGCATGGGTATCGACAAAGCGGGTGTGTTCACACCCCAGAAGGACATCGCCCATCAGCGCCAATTCGAAACCACCAGTGGCCGCAATGCCATTAATCGCCATAATAACGGGCTTTGAAAATCGCTCAAACGCCCTTTGGATATCGTTTCCGCCGGAAACGCCTAGCGATGCCATGCCATTGGGTTGACTGAGCACACTCAAATCAAGACCAGAACAAAACCCTCGGCCTGCTCCCGTAACAACGACCGCAGCGCACTCCCCGTCCTGATCTATCTCGCGCAATGCGGCACACAAGGCGGACATCATTTCAGCATTAAGAGCATTGAGCCGTTGCGGTCGATTCAAGGTTAAAATCGCGTAACCCGGCTTACGGTCTAACAAGACCGCTGTCATCTAATATCCCTTCCAGACAGGCGCTCGGCGCTCGAAAAACGCCATAGCGCCCTCTCTCGCATCGTCACTGGCAACGCAGACCATCTGTAGGTCGGCTTCAACGGAGATTGCCGTACCGAAATCACACTCCATGGCTGCATTGAGCGCCTCTTTTGTGCACGAGAGTGACAAAGGTGATTTTCCAGCAAGGGCTTGAGCCCATTCTAACGCTGAGTCTTGTAGTTGCTCGTCAGGCACCACCTTGTTTACCAAGCCCAAGGCTAGCGCACGATCACCCGTGATGCGAGTCCCTTCGATCATCAGTTCATACGCCAATTTGCGCCCAACCGTACGCGCCAACAGCCAAGTGGAACCCCCATCAGGAACCAAGCCAATTGCTGTAAATGCCTGATACAAGAAAGCTTTTTCACCCATCACGGATAAATCGCAGGCCATTGCAAAGGCCGAACCGATGCCGGCAGCTGCTCCATTTACCGCGCTGATCCAAGGCTTAGAGGCTTCGGTAATCGCCAACAGTGCCGGCTTATACTCATGATTCAGTTGATCATCAACCCGGGAGCCGGCGGGAACCTGCTCGCTCAGATCTGCGCCCGCGCAAAAAGCTCGCCCGGCACCCGTTAAAATCGCCACACGAATCGCATCGTCGGCATTCACTTCTCGGATCGCTTTTAATAAATCCGAGCGCAAATCCGCATTAAACGCATTGAGCTGTTCGGGGCGATTCATGGTCACTCGAGCAACATGATCAAACCGTTCGATGGTTACTGCTGTATAATCTGCCATAATAAGACCCCTGCTACGCTACGCTGTTATTGTTTTTGAGTTGTTCGATTTCTTCCACCCCGAAGCCCATAGCTTGCAGCACTGGGACGGTATCTTCGCCAATGCCGTGCGCGCCATGGCGAATTTCCGAGGGCGTTCTTGAAAACCGAGGAGCGGGTGCAGGCTGGACAACCCCATCCACCTCTTGGTAAACCTGTCTCGCGATGTTCGCATGGTGTAGCGGCGCCTCTTTAAAGCTTAACACCGGTGCAAAGCAGACGTCAGTGCCTTCCATAATGGCACACCATTCACCTGAAGAATAAAACACGAAACATCTTCTCGTTGAAGAAGCTCCGTAAAAGCAGGAAGCAACGCATCAAAATTCCACAGCTTGAAAACATCGCTTGTCATGCCGTCGAAGTTAGGTTGGCGGTTGGCGATTTTCAACCATCCGTCAAGCCCGACCAAGGGGACGATCCCGCCGCCTTTTTTCGGGAAGGCATAGAGTTCTTTAAGGAACGGATTCAGTTGATACTGGTTTG
>JALRFH010000021.1 GCA_023253715.1 Halieaceae bacterium | reverse complement strand
TTTCATGCGCGCATGATAAGGGACTTCAGCATCTATATCAAAAAATTTTGATATAGATGTGCATAATCCACTTGAATAGTTGCTAAAAGGTCGGTTTATTTGCCCTGAGAAGGCTGATAAGAGAGAATACGCGCCAGTTTGAGCCCACCGTAAATTTGACCGTTTGGAGAACACCATGGTTTCCCGTAATGAACTCGCTAATGCCATTCGTGCGCTGTCTATGGACGCCGTGCAAAAGGCGAAATCAGGCCACCCTGGCGCCCCGATGGGTATGGCCGATATTGCGGAGGTGCTGTGGAACGACTTTTTAAGCCATAACCCGGCAGACCCCTCGTGGCCTAATCGCGATCGCTTCATTTTATCGAACGGTCACGGCTCGATGTTGATTTACTCGCTACTGCACCTAAGCGGTTATGATTTGCCGATTGAAGAGTTGAAGCAATTCCGTCAACTGCACAGCAAAACGCCAGGCCACCCAGAATATGGCTACACGCCCGGAGTTGAGACCACAACCGGTCCTTTGGGACAGGGTATTGCCAACGCGGTCGGCATGGCCTTGGCCGAGAAGGTCCTAGGTGCTCAGTTTAATCGCCCCAATTTTGAGGTGGTTGACCACTATACATACACTTTCTTAGGCGATGGCTGCTTAATGGAGGGTATCTCGCATGAAGTGTGTTCTTTGGCGGGTACTCTTGGCTTGGGTAAGCTGATCGCTATTTACGATGACAACGGAATTTCGATTGACGGCGAAGTTGAGGGGTGGTTTACCGACAATACTCCTGCGCGTTTCCGAGCTTATGGCTGGCAGGTTATCGAGGCTGTTGACGGGCACGACCCCGAGCAAATTAAGAAGGCAATTACCGAGGCGCGTGCTGAGACCTCCAAGCCTACTCTGATTTGTGCGCGTACCATTATCGGTAAGGGCTCTCCCAACAAGCAGGGGACCGAGTCTTGCCACGGTGCGCCGCTAGGTGATGATGAAATTGCAGCAACCCGCGAAGCGCTGGGCTGGACGCATGCGCCTTTTGAAATTCCTGCAGACGTTTACGCGGGTTGGAACGCGCGGGCGCGCGGTGAGCAATCGCAGTCGCAATGGGAAGCCTTGCTCGCTGACTATAGCGGACAGTACCCACAAGAGGGTGCTGAATTGGCGCGTCGTTTAGCCGGTGATTTGCCCGCTGATTTTGTGGCCGCTGCCGATGCATACATCGCTCAATGCCAGGCGGATGGCGCGACGATTGCCTCGCGCAAGGCCTCCCAAAATGCCATCGAAGCCTACGCCAAAGCTCTACCCGAGTTGTTGGGTGGATCGGCTGATTTGGCCGGATCAAATTTAACGTTGTGGTCTGGTTCGGTCGGTGTAGAAGCCCAAGCAGCGGGTGGTAACTATGTGTATTACGGCGTGCGTGAGTTTGGCATGTCAGCCATGATGAATGGCATTGCCTTGCACGGAGGCTTTATTCCCTACGGCGCTACTTTCTTGATCTTCATGGAATATGCGCGCAATGCGGTACGTATGGCAGCCTTAATGGGCCAGCAAAGCATTTTTGTGTATACCCACGACTCTATCGGTCTAGGGGAAGATGGCCCCACTCACCAGCCCGTCGAGCAGCTTGCGTCTTTGCGCGGTACGCCCAACATGGTGACGTGGCGCCCATGTGATGCCGTTGAATCAGCGGTCGCTTGGAAGCAGGCGATCTTGCGTCAAGACGGCCCCAGCGCCTTGGTCTTTTCACGTCAAAACTTGCCGCATCAAGATCGTGATGCACAGACTCTGGCGAACATTGAGCGTGGCGGATATATCCTGCGCGATTGTGACGGCACCCCGGAACTCATTTTTATTGCCACGGGTTCTGAACTAGCCTTGGCCCAAGAAGCGGCAGCCGAATTTGCGTCTCAAGGTCGTGCCGTGCGTGTTGTATCCATGCCTAGCCCCGAGCAGTTTGAGGCGCAAGACGCTGAGTATCGTGAGTCGGTATTGCCGAGCGATGTTCTAGCGCGCGTTGCCATCGAAGCCCTACACCAAGATTTTTGGTACAAGTATGTCGGTTTAGACGGCCGCATTATTGGTATGAACAGTTTTGGCGAATCGGCACCGGCTGGTGCTTTGTTTGAGCATTTTGATATCACTGTTGCAGCGGTATTAGCGGCGGCTGAGGAACTGCTCGACTGAGCTTAACCCATGCGTCTAGCAATCAATGGATATGGCCGTATTGGCCGCAGTATTTTGCGAGCCTACTTTGAACGAGGAGGCTCGCCCCATTTGGACTTGGTTGCGATTAACGAATTAGCCGACACTCGAACCATTGCCCATCTGACGCGTTACGATAGTACCCATGGGCGCTTTGGTTATGAGGTCGATCTTGATGGCGGCACTTTGGTCATACAGGGGCGGCCTATCGCGCTCTCCCATGAGCCTGACGCAGCCTTGTGCCCCTGGGGTCAGCACCATATCGATCTTGTGCTGGAATGCACCGGTGCGATTGGTGATCGTGCGACAGCGCAATGGCATTTGGACGCGGGCAGCCAAAAGTTGCTGTTTTCTCAGCCCGCCGCCGCAGATATCGACGCGACCATCGTTTTTGGCGTCAATGAAAACTTGTTGTTGGACACGCACCAGGTGGCTTCGACCGGGTCGTGCACCACCAATGCCATTGTTCCCGTCATTGACGCGCTGGACAAGGCTTTCGGCATTGAATACGGCACTATTACAACTATTCACTCGGCCATGAATGATCAGCCCGTGTTGGACGCTTATCATCATACCGATTTGCGAAAAACACGTGCCGCTTCGCAGTCAATTATTCCCGTTGATACCGCGCTCGCTAAAGGGATTGAGCGCATCTTGCCGCACCTTGCCGATCGATTCAGCGCGCAAGCCTTAAGAGTGCCGACGGTTAATGTGTCGGCGATGGATTTGAGTGTCTATTTGCGGCAGTCGGCCAGCGTTGCCAGTGTGAATGAACGACTGCGGCAAGCCGCAGAAAGCGACTATCTTGGTGTCTTGGGTTTTACCACGGAACCTTTGGCTTCCTGCGACTTCAACCATGACAGTCGTTCTGGGGTGGTCGATGCGAGTCAAACTCGCATTAGCGGTGACCACCTAGTCAAGGTGCTGATTTGGTTCGATAATGAGTGGGGCTTTGCGAATCGTATGCTCGATGTTGCAGAACACTGGGCAAAAATTTCACACGAAGGGGGGTGCTAATGGCTGTATTGGCAATGCAAGATCTTGATTTGGCGGGCAAGCGAGTGCTGATTCGTGAGGATCTCAATGTGCCAGTTAAAGACGGCGCTGTGACGAGTGATGCCCGTATTCGCGCTGCACTGCCCACCATTCAATCGGCACTAAATGCAGGCGCAGCGGTTATGGTAATGTCGCACTTGGGTCGGCCGACCGAGGGTGAGTACAACTCTGAATACTCTTTGGCGCCCGTAGCTCGGTATTTGTCGGGTCTACTTGGCCAGGACGTTGGCATTCAGGCCGAGTGGCGCGCGGGTCTTGATATCGAGCCTGGGCAGGTTGTGCTGCTAGAAAACGTACGTTTTAACGTGGGTGAAAAATCCGATTCCGATGAGCTTGGCCAAGCCTACGCAAATTTATGCGATGTTTTTGTGATGGATGCCTTTGGCACTGCGCATCGTGCTCAAGCGTCGACCCACGCTGTTGCTAAAGCCGCGCCAATTGCCTGTGCAGGACCCTTGCTGGTTGCCGAGCTGAATGCGCTGCAGCAAGCGCTTGCGTTACCGGCGCGCCCCATGGTGGCCATTGTCGGTGGCTCTAAGGTTTCCACTAAACTGACGGTTCTGGAAACTTTGTCTGACAAGGTCGATCAACTCATCGTCGGGGGTGGTATTGCGAACACCTTTCTAAAGGCGGCGGGTTACCCGGTCGGCAAATCTTTGTGTGAAGACGATTTAGTCGACACGGCAAAAGCCCTGCTCGAAAAAGTTTCGATACCTCTGCCCACTGATGTGGTCACAGCCAAAGAGTTTTCGAGTGAGGCGCCTGCGACTGTGAAGTTGGTCAGCGAGGTTGCCGCTGACGACATGATTTTGGACATTGGTCCACAGTCAGCAGCGGCGCTTGCTGAGCAATTGCAAAGCGCGGGCACCATTTTGTGGAATGGCCCGGTTGGCGTGTTCGAATTCGAGGCCTTTGCGAATGGCACGCGGATTATTTCTGAGGCGATTGCCCGCAGTCCCGGGTTTTCGCTGGCGGGTGGGGGTGATACCTTGGCCGCTATTGATCAGTTCGGAATTGCTGCAGACGTGTCGTATATCTCTACGGGTGGCGGCGCGTTCTTGGAATATGTGGAAGGTAAAGTGTTGCCAGCCGTTGCTGTATTAGAGCAGCGCGCAAACTAGGGGGAAACTATGGCACTGATAAGTATGCGTCAAATGTTGGATCACGCCGCCGAGCACGGTTACGGCGTGCCGGCGTTCAATGTGAACAACCTCGAACAGACACGGGCCATTATGGAGGCCGCTGCCGAGACCAATTCACCGGTGATCATGCAGGCCAGTGCTGGAGCCCGCAAATACGCGGGGGCGCCCTTTTTGCGCCACATGATTGCTGCCGCTATCGAGGAGTTCCCCGACATTCCAGTGGTGATGCACCAAGATCACGGTGTGTCACCTGCCGTGTGTCAGCGTTCGATTCAGCTGGGTTTTAGCTCGGTAATGATGGACGGTTCCTTAGGCGAGGATGGCAAAACGCCCATGGATTACGATTACAACGTACGAGTAACCCGACAAGCGGTCGAAATGGCTCACGCTTGTGGCGTTTCCGTAGAGGGCGAATTGGGTTGTTTGGGCTCGCTGGAAACTGGCGAAGCCGGGGAAGAGGACGGCATTGGCGCGGCGGGTAAATTAACCCATGACCAAATGCTGACTGACCCCGACGAAGCAGCAGATTTTGTTGCGGCGACCGGCGTAGACGCGTTGGCAATTGCCTGCGGTACCAGTCACGGTGCGTACAAGTTCACTCGTCCACCGACAGGAGACATTCTTGCGATTGATCGCATTCGTGAGATTCACGCACGCATTCCTAATACGCACTTGGTTATGCATGGCTCTTCTTCCGTGCCTCAGGATTGGTTAGCCATTATTAATGAGTTTGGCGGCAAGATTCCAGAAACTTACGGTGTCCCCGTAGAGCAAATTCAAGAAGGTATCCGTCACGGCGTTCGTAAAGTAAATATTGATACCGATTTGCGTTTGGCCTCGACCGGCGCGATTCGTCGCTTTTTGGCTGAGAACCCCTCGGAGTTTGACCCGCGTAAATATCTACAGCACAGCATTAAAGCGATGAAAGAGATTTGTATCGCGCGTTATCAAGCCTTTGGTACAGCGGGTTGGGCTGATAAAATCAAGCCAATGTCCTTGGCCGATGCGGCCGATGCTTATACTGCAGGACGCTGGTAGGGCTGCTCGTGGTTTATTGTTGCATCCGGAGTGATTGCGTTACACCGCGCTGTGGCCCATCCAGCGCATGGTAATGTGATCAATGCCGTCTTCGTCGTAGATTTCGCCCTCGGCAACAAAGCCTAGCTCCTCGTAAAACCGAGTAAGGCGCGCTTGTGCGCCAATTAATAAGGCCTCATCTGGCCACAGTTTTTGGTATTGCTTCAGTGCCAGCTCTACCGTTTTTCTGCCTAAATCTTGGCCTCGTAGCGAGGGATGGACCACAATGCGACCAATCGAGGCAGCATCTGGATACGATACGCCTCGTGGAAGGAGTCGTGCGGTGGCGAGCACTTGGCCGTTGAGTGTTCCGATCAGGTGCAAAGCTTTAGGATCTTTGCCATCGAGGTCTTGGTAGGCACAGGCTTGCTCGACGACGAACACTTCGGATCGCAGCGCCAGCATTTGATACAGCTCGTGGTTTGAGAGTGACTCAAAGGTGAGCCATTGCCAGGTAATGGGGGTCATAGCTAGTCAAATCCCTGATTTCTGAAGTTTGCCTTTGTTTCGGCGTTTGAGACTTTACGGTTTACTGCTACTATGGGGCAAGCGGGGCGTCTCAAGGTTTGGCTTGGGTTCCTAAATCAATAAAAGGTAGATCTATGTTCGCAAACGCAGAATTATCGAGGGATTTTACAACGCTCAGTCAGCAGTACAAGGCTTTAGTTAAAGCGCTTCTTGATGTTGTGAATATCCCACACATCCCCGTTGAGATTGAACCAACGGCGACGGGTAATTTTCGTGGATTCGATGTGGGTAAGTTTTACTTCATCGAGCGCGGCACGATTTCGGCCCGTTATCGTGGGCGCACGATCTATGTGCTTGAAGAGGGCGATATTTTGCTTCCCGACATCGCCGGGGACAGTCAAGAAGACGCCACGGTATTTTACGGGAGTGAATCTGGTGCAACTCTGCACAGTTTCGCAGCATTAGAATTTATGCGTCGAGTGTTTTCGGAAAATGACGGGATCAAGCTGTGGACGCGTTTGTTGGTGACCTACTCCGGGCTCATGTTGCGAGTGACAGCGGCGGCGGCGCAGGAAGACACTCGTGTTACCCCTGGATTTGAGGTCTATCAGCCCGGCGCTGTGATCATCAATCAAGGTGAAAAAGCAGACTATGTGTTTAACCTGTCCTCGGGTACAGCCGAAGTCATGGTTGATGGTGTCGTGGTGGGGACCATCGCTGAGGGAGAAATTTTTGGAGCCATGGCGGCCTTGACACATAGCGAACGGTCCGCCACTGTGCGCGCCAAGACTCAATGCTCGGTTGTTAAGGTACCCGAGGCGCAATTCACGGAAATGATTAAAACCAACCCGACGACAATTCACGCGTTGATGGTTGATATGGCGAATTCAATTGTGAATTTGAATGAACAGTTGGTTGCGCTACAAAACGGGTCAGCGAACAAAGCCTAAGCCAGCCCCTACAGTTTTATAAGATTGGAAAAACTTCATGTCTGACATGTCAATGTTACCGGAAGAAGACGAATCGGTATCCCTTCGCGATTATGCGGAAAAAGCCTATTTAGACTACTCGATGTATGTCATTTTAGATCGCGCCCTACCCAACGTGGGGGATGGTTTAAAACCCGTACAGCGACGCATTATTTATGCGATGAGTGAGCTCGGTTTAAAGGCGAGCGCGAAATACAAAAAGTCGGCACGCACCGTGGGTGACGTGATTGGTAAGTTTCATCCGCATGGTGATAGCGCCGCTTACGAAGCCATGGTTCTAATGGCCCAGCCGTTTAGTTATCGCTATCCTTTGGTTGATGGCCAAGGCAACTGGGGTTCGGCCGATGACCCCAAATCATTCGCCGCAATGCGTTATACCGAGTCGCGTTTGACGGCCTATGCGGACGCTCTGCTGGGTGAGTTGGGCCAGGGAACAGTGGATTGGATCCCTAACTTTGACGGCACCATGGATGAGCCGTCGGTGTTGCCGGCGCAAGTCCCCAATGTGCTGCTCAACGGTACAACGGGGATTGCGGTGGGAATGGCGACTGATATACCGCCACATAATTTACGCGAGGTGGTCTCGGCGACCATCCGGCTGCTAGAGTATCCAAAGTCGACGGTAGAGGAGTTGTGTGAGCATATTCAGGCACCAGATTTTCCGACCCACGCCGAGATCATTACACCTAGGGATGAAATTACAGCGTTTTACCGCAGTGGTCGTGGGTCGCTAAAAATGCGCGCGCACTGGTACAAAGAGGATGGCGCTATTGTCGTTGACGCTTTACCTTACCAAGTTTCTGGCGCCAAGGTCTTGGAGCAGATAGCCGCCCAGATGCAAGCCAAAAAGCTGCCATTGGTGAATGACCTGCGCGATGAGTCGGATCACGAGAATCCCACGCGCTTGGTCATCGTCCCGAAATCGAATCGGGTTGATGTCGATGCCTTAATGTCACACTTATTCGCCACCACGGACTTGGAGCGTAGCTATCGGATTAACTTGAATCTGATTGGCAACAATGGTCGTCCAGGTGTTAAATCTTTAGATGCGATCTTGCGTGAGTGGTTGGAGTTTCGAACGGAAACCGTTCGCCGTCGCTTGCAGTATCGCTTAGAGAAAGTGCTCAAGCGTCTGCATTTGCTGGAAGGTTATTTAATCGCTTATCTGAACATTGATGAAGTGATCCATATCATCCGCACCGAAGACAAGCCCAAGCCTGTGTTAATGCAACGTTTTGCACTGTCGGATGCGCAAGCCGAAGCTGTGTTGGAATTGAAGTTGCGCAACTTGGCGAAACTCGAAGAGATGAAAATTCGAGGTGAGCAAGACGAACTAGAAAAAGAGAGAGAACAATTAGAGCTGACGCTGGGTTCCACAGCTCGCATGCGAACATTGATTAAAAAAGAGTTGCTGGCGGTAGCTGAGCAATTTGGCGATGAGCGCAGCTCGCCTTTAGTGGCTCGCGAGGAAGCAAAAGCTTTCTCTGAAAAAGAATTGATGTCGACCGAACCCATCACGGTGGTGTTGTCTGACAAAGGCTGGATTCGCGCCGCTAAAGGTCACGACATTGATCCCGCGAGTTTGAGTTATAAGGCCGGTGACGGGTTCAATTTAGCGGCCATGGGTCGCAGTAACCAGAGTGCTATTTTGATAGACAGTACGGGTCGAGCCTATACCCTGCCAACCCATAATCTACCCTCTGCGCGGGGTCAGGGTGAACCTGTGACTGGGCGCATTAGTCCTCCGCCCGGTGTTGGTTTTAAAGCCCTATTGTTGGGCGATGAGCGGCAAAAGATCCTTCTCGCAAGTGATGCTGGCTATGGTTTTGTGACGGAGCTTGGCCATTTAATGGCCAAAAACAAGGCGGGTAAGGCGGTGCTTTCGCTGCCCAATGGCTCGCATGTATTAGCCCCTGCTCAGATACCCGCCGGCAGTGATTTGTTGGTGGCCGCAGTGTCTACCGAAGGACGACTGCTGGTATTTCCCTTAGCCGATTTACCTGAATTGGCGCGGGGTAAGGGCAATAAAATCATCTCTATTCCCAGCGCGCGCGTGAAATCACGGGATGAAATGGTTAAGGGGATCGCTGTATTGACGCAAGATTCGAGATTAGTGCTGCATGCGGGTAAGCGACACTTGACCCTAAAGATAAGCGAATTAGATCACTATCGAGGTGAGCGAGGCCGCAGGGGGAGTAAGCTTCCGAGAGGTCTTCAAAACGTCGATTATTTGTTCGCCGAACACCCAGAGCTTACCTGAGCTTGCGATAGGCTTGATCTGCTTGTTCGGCAAGTAGATCAAGTGTCTCGGGTGGTATGCCTAGGATTGCAGCGTAACCATCGATGACCGGGCCGAGGGTGTAACCCTCGTTGAATGGCGCTTCATCGCATAGCGTGTCCTCAAGCCACAACACCCCCGTTTGCTTAAACGCGCTCTGTAACTGATCGAAGTGATTTTGCACATACAGATCGGCATAAAAGCTATGTTCATCCAAGGGTCGGAGCTCGGATTGCCCCAATACGCAGCGCACTTGGTATTTAAGTTGCCCCGAGTCTTCGTGTTTTTTACACAGCATTTGCAAGAGTAATGAGGCTTGTGCCGCCGCAGTGGTCGCGCGTCGTGAATCTTGATCAGAAAAAATCATGGCGACACACAGTTGGCGTACCACGTGGATGTTGCCTCCGTAGGTTTGAGCTGCGCTTCTTAAGCATTGATACAAGCGCTGAGTGTATCGTTCAAGCGATTCTTCATTGAGTGTGGCGATGTAGTGTTCTAATGCATCGAGCGATACCAAAGCTATGACGGTTCGGTTCATTTGCGGGCGCTGAGGGTCCAAGTCGACTTGCTCAGCCAATAAATCCAGCGGCAGTGCTTTTAAGCGCGTTTCGATGGCTCGAATTTCGTTGGCCAAGTCCTTACCATCTTCAAGTTGGGGAATCTGCTGTTTAAGAGACTCTAAAGCCTTGGAGTAAATTCTACCAATTTGGGCGGCCAGGGCGCCCATCGCGATGGCAATGATCACAGCCAAGCCAGACAAGGTCCACCATTGTTGAGAGCGCAAGTTAGATGCCATCTGGTCACTGTAGTCAATGCGTAAGTGGGCTAACACTCGGCGATCCACCTCGATCGGCAGTGTCTGATACGAGTCCGCTTGAGCGCCGGCTCTGGCAATCAGATTGCCATTGGGTTCGGTCAGCGTCGCGCCTTGAATCCAGCCTTCTCGGATACTGCGGTTGAGGATGGCGCTGGTGGCTAGACTGTCTTTGTTTAATAGGGCAAGGTTAATTTGGCTGCTGAGCTGCTCGGCCAAGGTTGAACTCACGACTTTAGCCTGTTCAGCGGTGATGTATTGGGTTGAACGCGTGGCCAGAAATACCAAAGTCAGGCTTGCAATCAATGTCAGTATCGCGGTTGCGATGCCGAGCTGCAGGCGAATGGGAAGTTGTTTGAAATATTCTGGCACGAGCGTATCCAAGCGAGGTCAAGGCGGAGGATACCTTACCTGTGTGGTTTTGCGAAGTAATACCCACTTGTGTCTGTAAACCAGACCAGTAAACTACGCGTCTCACTTTATTAGGATCCTTTTGTGACTGATATCGTTCTTGCAACATTTTCTGGAAGCGATGTGCCGGGCTTAACTGCCAAGATGATGGCTTTGTGTGCTCAGCATCACTGCGACATTCTGGACATCGGTCAGTCGGTCATTCACGACCGATTATCGATTGGTTTGCTGCTGGCCATTCATCATGCGGATGCCGAGCGGGCACTGCGACAGCAGTTGCAAGTGATGTGCAATGACGAACACTTGAGCTTAGGTTGGGAGCCAGTGTCGGCCGAGCGATATTCAGACTGGGTGGCGGCACAGGGTAGCCCTCGCTACATTGTCACCTTACTGGCTCGGCGTGTCACCGCGGAGCACATCGCGGCTTTGGGGGCTGTGGTGTATCGTCATGGCTTGAACATTGATGGCATTACTCGCTTGTCAGGGCGCATACCTTTGGGGCCGATGCCACCTTCCAGTAAAGCATGCGTAGAATTTTCAGTGCGAGGCCAAACGGCAGATCGCGCGCAATTTAAGCGTGATCTCATGTCTGTTGCCAGCGGCCTTGAAATGGACTTAGCCTTCCAACAAGACGATATGTATCGTCGCAATCGTCGTTTGGTGGTGTTTGACATGGACTCGACCCTGATCGAGGCGGAGGTGATTGACGAGCTCGCCAAGAGAGCGGGTGTCGGAGAGCAGGTGGCTGAGATTACCGAGCGTGCGATGCGAGGTGAGTTGGATTTTAAGGCGAGTTTCCGTGAGCGTTTGGGTTTGCTCAAGGGGTTATCGGAATCTGTTTTATCCGAAATTGCCGATGAATTGCCCATCACAGAGGGTGCAGCCCACTTGATCAGCGTATTGCGTCGTTTGGGATATCGAACGGCAATTGTCTCGGGTGGCTTTACTTACTTCGCCAAAAGACTGCAAGCAGAGTTGGGCATGGACTATGTTTTTGCTAACGAGCTTGATATTCAAAATGGTGTGGTGAGCGGTGAGGTGAAAGGTGAGATCGTTGACGGCGAGCGGAAAGCCTTGTTGCTGCGTCAATTGGCGGAGCAAGAGAATATCGATCTTCAACAGGTAATCGCCGTCGGCGATGGCGCCAACGATTTACCTATGCTTGGGATTGCCGGATTGGGCGTGGCATTTCGTGCCAAACCCTTGGTAAAAGAAGCGGCTGAACAATCCATCTCGACGCTAGGCTTAGACGCCATTTTATATCTGTTAGGTATCGCCGATCGTTATCAAACACCCGTGTAAGCGATGCAGGCTTTAGAGGTAATGCCAGACCGCATTGAAGGGGTTTTTGTCTAGGATGCCGTGTTCGTCTGCCATGACATCTTTCAGCTGCTGCATGTAGCGGAACGAGAATTGCGAATAGCTGGGGGTTGATGAGACTTGGCGTTGCAACTGAGCGTAGTGGTTTTGGTTACCTTGTACCAAGGATATTTTCTGGAATTCTTTAAATCCTAAGCGCGGGGTAATCAGGGTTTGCGGCGTCCCGGTGAGCGCGATTTCCGGCAGTAACAGAACCCGAACCGGATCGGACACTTCGCCCAATTTTTTGATCGTTTGGGCGCCAAAGGCGTAGGCGCTGGGGCTCAGCAGCGAGACACCAATAAGGGTCTTAGCGTTTTCAAGCTGGCTTACCCAGCGGATAGTGGCAATGACCCATTCGTCACTACCCTCTTCACAAAGTCCGACAACATCGCCTGTTTTAACGCTTCGTGGCAAGGCACTACTCCACTCTAGGCAGTATCCACCAGTACTTGAGTTGATAATTCGGACACGATGTTTTGGATAGCGTCGATTGAGTTCCGCGCTGGACAAATCGTCATCGGGCGCAATTCTCGCCTTGCGGCTTCGCTCCTGTGAGTATGCCTCGTCGCCAATTTCGTCGGTGAGGTCGTCATCATTGTTGCCATTATTGTGGTTTGAGGGGCTTTGGTCAGCGTCGTGACGATGCAAGAATGCTGCGACATCGCTTGTGTGTGTGGGTTCGCGCGATGAACCCTCCTGTAGCACCCGTTCAAAAATACGTTCGCCAGCGATGTGAAAATGGACGCTAGCCAGCCCAACAACAATGCACATGGCGCCAGCGACCTGCGTTCGTGAAAACCCTCGGATATTGACCTGCCCTAAGGAACTGACTAAGTGTTCAAGTACATCGCCGCTGAGTATCGTTTCTTTATTGGGTTCTACAATCGACTTGTTGGGGCGGTGGCGAATGTAGTTGATGTGTTCTCGGAAACGTGTTGTTAAGGGCTCAAGGAACAGGTAGCGATGTTGCGCTCCCAAGTCAGAGGCAATCTCCGAGTCTGAGTTGTATGTTGGAGCGCTGTCTGAACCGAGGTCGACAATGAAAAGCCCCTCGCCCGAATTTGCGGGCAGCAGGTGACACAATTCCCTCTGCTCGTAAAATTGACGATAAACTAGGGGTAGATCTTTTTGTCGCAGTTGATTCGGTCGACATGAGCCCAGCAGGCAAATTTGGGTGAAGCGCGCTTTGACGGTGCAGGTACCCTCTAGCTCGTCTGTGACTTTGATGTCAGCCAGCTGCTGTCGTTCGCACAGCAAATAGAGCTGGTTTACTTCTAACCAACTACCGCGTTCTAGCGGTTTGTAGAGTTGTAATGTTTGCAAAAATCTACGGCCTGCCATGCTAATGGCACGGTGCAATCCTTCACAGGTGATCTTGGCGGGGCTGCCCGACTGAAATCGTCCGCGCTGTTGAATCGCTTGTACGGCAACAAGGGTATACCCCGTTGTCATTTGCTTCGCTAAATTGTCGGCCAATTCGTACATCTCTCGCGCCTCTGCGGGCAGCGATAGCGGTTGATTCAAAAAATAAGTGGCTAAGCTGTTAAGTGCGGTATAGACCGAGCGTCTGAGACTGTCCAAAATCGCGAGGCGCTGGTCTGCGGGCATGTCGATACGGTTCAGTTCCCAGGTCGCTTTGAGCAAACCACGGGACATCAGCTTGGCATTGGTAAGCGGTAAGTCCTCTGCCCATTTGGCGGCTGCGTTGGGCGTAACATCAAACAAAGAGCACGACGACAATTCTGCCCTAGGAATACGTAATTTGATGGATGGAGCTTCTGTCACTCGCGAACCCCAATGGCTAAGCACTAATTTAGCATCACACTATAGCATGACATGCTAAATCAGCAATCAACGAGAGTGACAGTCGCCTTAATATATGGGTGTTTTTGAGGTGCTTCCGGGGATCTCGCTGACCAATTTGGGCAGTAAGTAACCTGGCAGTCTGGCCTGAAGTGATTGGTAGAGTCGTTTGCTGTCTTGTAGGGCTTGGCTAAAATGTGCCGCGCCGTGTACCCGGTCGAGTGTGTGGAGGTAATACGGCAGGATACCGATCCTGAAAAGTTCGGTGCTAAGTTTTTCCAGCGTCATCACGGAATCATTAATGTTTTTTAACAGAACAGCTTGATTGAGTACGGTGATATCTGCGCTGCGTAATTGCCCGATGGCCCGCGCTACCTCAGAGTCGATTTCTTGAGGGTGATTGCAATGTACGACCATGGTAACGCCAAAGCGAGATCGAGCGAGCCGTTGACACAGTTCAGGTGTGATCCTTGAGGGAATCACAATCGGTAGGCGCGTATGTATCCTGAAGCGTTCGAGGTGAGGTATTGCCTCTAGCTTGCTCAGTAACTCGTCGATTTTGCGGTCGCTTGTGAGCAAGGGGTCTCCGCCACTGAGTATTACTTCGGTAACCTCGGTATGTGCCTCGAGATAGTCAATCACACCGGGGAGTCGAGCGGGCGTGACGATGGTGTCGGCGTAGTCGGTGTGGCGGCGAAAACAATAACGACAGTTGATGGCGCAGCTGCCCGCCGACATCAATAGGACTCGGCCATGATATTTGTGAATGATACCGGGTACGGGCGTAAAGCGCTGTTCTTCTAGGGGGTCTGTGTTGCCCGGTGCGCGAGGAGCGATTTCTTGTCTTTGCGCCAAGACTTGTAGCAGCAGGGGGTCTCGAGGATCGCCAAACGCCATCCTTGAGACAAAGGGCCCCGGTGCCAGGACCTCGAAGCCTGCGGCCTCGCCGGATATCGCGTCCACCTGGTCGGCCGTTAAGCCAACGGCTTGCAGTAGGGTTTCGCTGTCACGAATTGCAGTTTGTAAAATACTTTGCCAATCAGAGCTCTGCCATTGAAGAGAGGTGTGCGATATCATAGGCCTACTACCAATATTGAGATAAACATTATGGCAAATTATTCAACCAACGAGTTTCGCCCTGGCTTAAAAGTTATGCTTGATGGCGATCCTTGTAGCATCTTAGAAAACGAATTCGTCAAACCGGGTAAGGGCCAAGCATTTAACCGAGTCAGAATGCGTAACTTAACGACCGGGCGAGTTTGGGAGCGTACCTTTAAATCGGGTGAGTCTCTCGAAGGCGCGGACGTGATGGATCATACCATGGAATATCTTTACACCGACGGTGAGTTTTACTATTTCATGGATCCCGTCACGTTTGAACAGCATCAGGCTGATAAAAAAGCGGTCGGTGAGACGTACTTGTGGCTAAAAGAGCAGGACACCTGCGAGGTGACGCTATATAACGGTACGCCCTTATCGGTTACGCCCGCGAATTTTGTTGAGCTAGAGATTGTAGAGACAGATCCCGGTCTGAAAGGTGATACGGCGCAGGGGGGTAACAAGCCCGCACGTTTGTCGACGGGCGCAGTTGTAAAAGTCCCTTTATTTGTCACGCAAGGTGAGGTGATTAAAGTTGACACTCGCTCTGGCGAATACGTATCAAGAGCCTCAAAATCTTAAGTGACTGACACACGTCAGAGGCTTGAACGAATCGCGCACGCTCGTTCAGTGGTGCGCGATTTTTTTGCCCAGCGCGGGGTACTGGAAGTCACAGCGCCCGTCGCTGGTGCTCGCGCAGTGACCGACCCGCAGCTTGAGTCGATTTCATTCCAAGTTATGAACCAAGCGCGCTATTTGCAGACCTCACCTGAATTCGCCCTGAAACGTTTGTTAGCCATGGGTAGTGGCGATATCTATTCGCTTGGCACGGTGTTTCGCGATGATGAACAAGGTCGGTGGCACTCGCCCGAATTTACGATGCTGGAATGGTATCGACTGGGATTTGACCATCACGACCTTATGGACGAAGTTGAGTCTCTGGTTCGATCGGTCTGGCCACTCGCGCCTTCACTCAAACGATTTTCTCATCGCGAGTTGTTTTTGCGGTATTTAGCGATTGATTCGCTGACATCCAGTGTTGAGCAACTCAAAGCGCGCGCGCAGGAACTGCAGGATTGCGCCTTTAATGAGACCCATCGGGCGTTTTGGTTGGAATTGCTATGGGTCATCGGGATCGAGCCTGCTCTGAAACAGGAGGCGTGCTTTGTGTATGACTTTCCCGTTGAACAAGCGGCTTTGGCGCGTATCGGACGCCGCGATAGCGCTTGGGTAGCGCATCGTTTTGAACTCGTCATAAACGGTGTTGAATTGGCCAATGGTTTTTGGGAATTGACCGATGCGGATGAACAAGCCCGTCGCTTCGAGGCAGATAACCGCTTCCGTGAACAAGCGGGTCGGGGGGCCATTGTGCCGGATGAGCGGCTGTTGAGCGCACTGCGTCAGGGCTTGCCTGAGTGTGCAGGTGTGGCTTTGGGCTTTGATCGGTTAGTGGCTCTGAGCGCGGGGTATCAGCAAATCGCCGACGCCTTCGCGCTATCTTGGGATCAAGCCTAGCGGTTAGCGGATTGGCGCCCTTTCCCGTGCTACAAGCGCTTTTGTCCGATATTGCGGGACGCAAAGGCTATTGCGATTAGCGGGCACAGCAAATTAAAAAACGCGTAGGGGGCGTACGAAAATGAAGCGACGCCCAGGGTCGCGGTCATGTAGGCGCCGCAGGTATTCCAAGGGATTAACACTGAGGTCAGGGTGCCTGAGTCTTCGAGTGTTCGAGACAAATTGAGCTCATCCAAACCCTGATCACGATAGGCTTGTTTAAACATTCGTCCGGGCAGCGCGATCGCAATGAACTGATCGGCGGCCAATAGGTTGGTGGAAAAACAGGTGGCGACTGTCGTTGCCACCAGCGAAGTAAGACCTTTTACCCCTTTTAACGCGATCGAAATTAATCGATCGAGGATGCCTGTTCGCTCGAGTATCCCGCCAAAGCTTAGGGCACAGACGATCAACCAAACGGTATTTAGCATCGACGCCATACCGCCTTTGCTGAGCAGTTCGTCCAGAAAGGCGTTGCCCGTGTTTGCCTGAAAGCCATTGAACAGCACACTCCAAATGCCAACGACGACATCGCTTGCATTGTCGCCGCTGCCTTCTACGAGCGCCGCCGCGGTGTCGGCTTGGAAGATCGCGGCGAAAACGCCGCCCACTAAGGACGAGACTACGATAGATGGGTAGGCCGGAATTCGTTTGGCAATCAACGTTAACATAATCACTAAGGGAATCAGAAGATGCACGCCAATCTGGAATTGCTGGTTGATCGCACCTTGTAGAGCGGCAATGTCGGCGGGGGTTTCGCCCTGTTTGCTGCCCAGTACGAGAAATGCGGTGCAGGCGATAATAAAGGCAGGGATAGTGGTCCAGAGCATATGGCGGATGTGTTGAAACAAATCCACGCCGGTCACAGCAGATGCCAAATTGGTGGTATCTGACAGGGGTGACAGTTTGTCGCCAAAATAGGCGCCTGAAATAATTGCGCCGGCGGTGATCTCTAAGGACAAATCAAAGCTACCCGCAATACCAATTAAGCCTACGCCTAGCGTGCCAGCGACAGTCCAAGAACTACCGATACTGACGGCCACCACTGCGCACAAAATCGCGCAGGTGGCGTAGAAGAAAGAGGGGTTGATCAACTCGATACCGTAGTAAATCATCGCTGGCACAGTGCCTGCTAGGATCCACGTGCCGATGAGCATGCCGACACTTAGTAAAATCATGATCGGCCCGAGACCAACGTGAATGCCCTCGGTTAACCCTGCTTGCAATTCTTGATAGCTGATACCTTGTTTTAAGCCGACCAGCATAGCGATACAGCCCGCTAAAATCAGGGCTATTTGATTGGCGCCATAAGAGGCATCTGCGCCAAAAAAGTAAACAGACGCCCCTAGGCTGGCAATTAAAAACACAATGGGTAACAATGCCAACCCTAGTGGCATGGTGGTTTTTTCCTGATGTTCCAGTGGCATCGACACAGTGCGGTGGCTCCCCAAAATTTATTGTCAGGGAGCATGCCCGAAAAACGCGTCAAGGTACAGACTTTGGGACTTAGGGGCCTGATTTGAACAGATCCAAGCAAGCACTGATACTGGGCTTAAGTGCGGTCTTATTGTGGTCGACAGTGGCAACAGCATTTAAGATCGCGTTGCGCTATCTCGATGTTTTTAGTTTGGTGAGTCTCGCCTCTGTGGTATCCGCGCTGGTTTTAGTGTTTTGGTTGGCCACTCAAAGCCGCGTTCATGAGCTGGTGGCGGCCGTGCGCAATCAGCCCTTCAAATATGCTGCCATGGCGTGCATTAACCCCTTACTGTACTACGTGATATTGCTGACGGCCTACGATTTACTGCCGGCGCAGCAGGCGCAAACAATTAATTACACCTGGGCGATTGTTTTGTCACTGCTGGCCGTGCCGGTCTTGGGTCAAAGTCTGCGATTTATAGACCTAGCGGCCATCGCGGTGGGTTATTTGGGCGTGGTGATCATTGCCACCGAAGGCAGTATGAGCTTGGGGGCTATTCAGAGCACCTTGGGTTTGACTCTGGCCCTGGTGAGCACTGTGGTTTGGGCTGGATTTTGGCTGGCGAATACCCGCTTGCGCGAGGCGAAAGATGTGGCCTTGGCGGCCATGTTTATTATGTCTTGTCCTTTGGCGATTGCGTATCTTGTCTTCAGCGACGGCCTCGCGCAACTGAGCTGGCAAGGTTTAGGGGCTGCGGTTTATGTGGGCTTGTTCGAGATGGGTGTCACTTTTTTACTTTGGGCACAGGCACTGTCGCGAGCGGAGCATGTGGTTCGCGTAGCGAATTTGATTTTTTTGGCGCCAGTATTTTCATTGGTTCTGATACAGCTGGTGCTGGATGAACCTATTCATCCAGCGACCGTTATAGGCTTTGCGCTCATCGTGCCGGCCATCTTATGGCAGCAGCGGCAGGAGTGAGCGCGGGAAAGCCACCCAACCTTGTTTTGGGTGAGCTTAGACCGAAGGCCGGTAGCCCGGTTTGGCAAAGGTGAGTTGCACGGTACCGATGATGCGCTCTCGGAACCCGCCTTCGCAGTAACACAAATAGTACTCCCACAAACGTTCAAATTCGTCGTCAAACCCCATCGCTTTAATCGCCTCGATGTTTTCGAAAAAGCGTTCGCGCCAATGTGCTAGAGTCCGAGCATAATCTTGGGTGATATCGCGCAACTTGATCATCTCGAGATCGGTTTGCTCGCCGACGTGTTTCGCGATTTGTCCTAAAGAGGGTAAGCAGCCACCGGGGAAGATATAACGGTTGATAAAGTCGACACTGGATTTATAGGATTCGTAGCGGGCGTCTGGAATGGTAATGCCTTGAATAACCGCTATGCCCTCAGGTTTGAGTAAGGCGCTGAGTTTGGCGAAGTAGGTTGCAAAGAACTCGTGCCCGACGGCTTCGATCATTTCAATTGAGACCAGTTTGTCATATTGACCTTGTAAATCGCGGTAGTCCTCGCACAAGACTGTGACGCGGTCTTCAAGACCAGCTTGTTTGACCCGTTCGGTGGTCAGCTTGAACTGTTCTTGCGAGATCGTGGTCGTGGTGACTCGACATCCGTAATTCTGCGCTGCGAAAACCGCCATGGCGCCCCAGCCAGAACCAATTTCTACCAGGTGATCTTGAGGTTTAAGCTCGAGCTGTTCGCATAATATGGTTAGTTTGTTGATTGAGGCCTCATGCAGGCTCATGGTGTCGTGTGCGAATACCGCGGCGGAGTACATCATCGTAGGGTCTAGGAAATGTTGGAAAAAATCATTACCTAGATCGTAGTGTGCCGCGATATTTTTCCGCGAGCCTGCTTGAGTGTTGCGATTAAAGAAGTGTTGTAGGCGAAGGGCTTGTTGAAATAGCCATGAGTGTTTGCTCTCAAAGCCCTCAAGCAAAGACAGGTTGGCGCTAAAAAAACGCATGACATAGGTTAAATCGGGCGTCGACCAGTAGCCTCGGATGTACGCCTCGCCGGCCGCGATGGAGCCCCCATTTAGCAGATCTTTGTATAGTTGTTTATCGTTGACCTGAACACTTGCTCTGATACCTGATTGGCAGGCTTGATTTCCGAAGTGTAGGCTTTGGTCCCCCTCATGCAGTTCCAGGAAGCCAGTTTTTGTGTTCTTCAGTAGGCTCAAGAATAGCTGTCGAGCCAGGTTGCCGTTACCCTGACGGAGCCCAAATTTTGGCAGTCGAATGCTGCCGACACTGGGTGAATTCATAAGATGCCTTCCTTTTTAGGGTGGGTATAAATCGGTGTTTTTTTGAGCCAAAGCTTGAAGGCCTGCCAATAGATGCCCACCGCGACCTTTAGGGTCATCAACGGGTAGCGCCACAGAATCGAGCGCGCTGTAGTGGGTGTCAGGGGCTCAGCACTCAACGCGAGCGATGCGGAGAACACCAGCTCTGTCGCCCGGGTTACGCGCAGCTGAAGATTGAAGGTGTCAGAGGGCGCAGCACACACGAAATGATAGGTCATATCCATGGGATTAAATGGCGATACGTGCATGGCTTTCTGGAAGCGAAAGTTTGCTTGACCCGCGTCACAGGGAATGACATACGACACGCGTTCATCCCAGGGCGTATTGGTAACTTCTAATACGAGCGCTTTGAGCTCGTTCGCTCGATCAAAGCAAAAGTAGCAACTAATCGGATTGATGAGGTAGCCAAAGTAACGCAAGTTGGCCAGCAGATAGACGTCGCCATCTGGGCGCAAGCCCAATTCTCGCGCTACCGTGTCTTTGACGGCAGTGCTTAAGTCTTGCTCGTGCGGTGCTAAAAAGTCCTCGCGACGAAATCGAGCCAAGCTTAAGCGTTTTGTTCCCCATGCGGGCAAGCGGTTTAAGGTTCGCGTTATATGGCTGAGGTTGAGGTAGGGCAAAAAAACGGTGTAGCGAAAACTGTGTTCGACCGGCGTTTGGCGCCGGTGGTACAGCGTTCCGACGTACAAGCAATCCATTATGCGGCTGCCCGAGCTTGCTTGGGGATGGCTTGAGCGACACGCAGTGCACTGTTCACGCCATCTTCGTGGAACCCATTGTGCCAGTACGCGCCACAGTACCAAGTGTTATTGACGCCATTAATTTCGTCCCAGCGCGCTTGTGCCGCAATGCCTTCTAGGGTGAAAACCGGGTGGTCGTAGCTGAACCGGCCGAGGATGCGATTGGGATTAATGCCGTGGGTTTGGTTGAGCGTTACGCAGAAAGTCTCGGGCGCTTGCAGCCCCTGCAGTATGTTCATATTGTAGGTAACCACGGCCCGATCTCGGTCAGGTGTGAGCGCGTAGTTCCAGCTTGTCCAAGTTTTGCGGTTGCGCGGCAGGACTTGATCATCGGTATGCAACACCACATCGTTACTTTGATACGGAATCGCGCCAAGTATCGAACGTTCAGCAGAGGACGGGTCTTTGAGCATTCGCAATGCTTGATCAGAGTGCGTGGCAATCACGACCTGGTCAAAGTCGTAGGTGTGGCCCGCCGCTTTGAACCTGACTCCGTTTATTTTGCGCTCAATATCGGTGACCGCAGCTTTGGTGATAATTCGATCTGCGAACCGCGCGGTGAGCGGGGCTAGGTATTCACGTGACCCGCCATCTATGACCCGCCATTGGGGGCGGTTCTGTATATTCAGCAGGCCGTGATTCTTGAAAAAGCGCAAGAAAAACAGAGCGGGAAACGACTCGATGGCCTGCCAAGAGGCTGACCAAATGGCCGAAGCCATAGGGATAAGATACCATTGCCTGAAACTTTCAGAGAAGCGCCGCCGAGTCAGATACTCGCCCAGCGTTTCAGCGGGACTCAAGTCGCCGCTTTCTAGATCTCGCTGTGAATCTTTGTTAAAAGCCACAATGTCTCGGACCATGCCCAGAAATTTCGGTGAGAGTAAGTTGCGGCGTTGCGCGAATAAGGTGTTGAGTGAGCTGCCAGAGTATTCAAGTCCCGTTGCGCTATCTTTGACACTGAAACCCATAGAGGTGGTTTTGGAGCTTACGCCAATGTCACCTAGCAACTGTATGAAGTTGGGGTAGGTCCAGTCGTTGTAAACAATGAAGCCCGTATCGATCGCGTACTTGCGCGGTCCGAGTTGAACGTCGACGGTCGCCGTGTGGCCGCCAATGCGCGCGGCGCTCTCGAACACCGTGACATCGTGCGTCTTGCTTAAGTAATGAGCGCAGGTTAACCCTGAGACGCCCGACCCGATAACCGCAATTTTCACCCACTTTACCCCGCGCGCGTGATTGATTTTGATTCTTACAGAAGCACTTACGCGGGTTTTTTAAGATCAGATCAATCAAGAAAGTGATCCAACTTGACAAATGTGCGTATACTTGTCTGACATACATCAGGGCAAGGATATGTCTGTGGTAACGAAAAAGCCGGGAGACGAGGTGACAAACCTTGAGTCTGGGCGGCGTACAGATGAGTGGAGCCAGTGCTTACGGGCCATTGCGAAACATCGCGATCGGACCGCTTTTGCTCGGTTTTTTAGGCATTTTGCCCCACTGATTAAAGCCTTTGCCCTGTCGGGGTCGACTCTGTCTGCCAACCATGCAGACGAGCTGGTCCAAGAAGTCATGTTAAAAGTATGGCAAAAAGCGGACGGGTTTAATCCCGACAAAGCATCTGCCAGCACTTGGGTGTACACCATCGCGCGCAACTGCCGTACCGATTTGTACCGGCGCTTGCAGAAATTCGACACGCCTTTGTCCGCAGATGACGTGTCCTTAGATCAGGATGGAGACGAGCCTGCGGTGATGTTGCATCAGCGGCGTACGCGAGACCGCGTTCGCGTGATGATGGACACGTTGCCTGCGGATCAGGCGCACATATTGGCCAAAGTCTATATGGAGGGCAAGTCGCACTCCGAAGTGGCCAGCGAATTGGATTTACCGCTGGGTACCGTCAAATCGAGAGTTCGATTGGCGATCCAGAAATTACAGATACAGATGGAAGATTGAGAACAATGGCGAAGTTTCACCCAGACCTAGATATGCTTACCGAGTTTACTGCGGGAACACTCTCGCTGGCGCAGTCCGCCTGCGTGTCGATGCATCTATCCTACTGCACCAAATGCCAAGAAATTTCGGAAGCGCAAACCGTGATGGCCGCAAATCTGTTCGAAGATTTAGAGCCCGTGAGTGTCAGCGACAGCCAGCTCGACATCGTCATGTCGCGCCTCGACGAAGACGCCCCGCTGACTTATTCGAAGGACGCCTACGCTAAAGAGGCAGGCACGCCGGCGATTCTGCAACGGCTGATGCACGGTGATTTCAGTGATTTAAACTGGAAAAAGATCACTTCGTCTCTGCGGATTTCGTATCTTTCGACCGGTGATCCGTACTACGAGTTCGCCCTCTATCACATCAAAGCAGGTGGCGTGATCCCCGAGCACAATCATCAAGGGTCAGAGATGACCTTGGTGCTGGAGGGCGGCTTCAGCGACTCTGATGGCACCTATCACGCCGGCGACTTCTTGTTCCGAGAAGCCGGCGACGTGCACTCCCCAGCAGCTCTGGCTGATCAAGATTGCATTTGCCTAGCGGTGCTGGATGCACCGTTGAAGTTTACTCGCCTGCGTCATCGTTGGATGAATCCCTTTCTGCAGCTCAAGGCCTCGTAAACACCTGTCGATGGCGTGTCTATGTGACACGCATTGCGACTGCGATCGCCGATATAGGCCTGCTCCGCGATTCGCCGATTGATCTTTGTATGGTAGAGTGAATCCCCGCGTCGTTTGAAGCGCGTGGTGGAGCGCGTGCGCCGTACAGAGTAGGGTGCCGCAGTAGCAAACAATATTACACATAGGGAACTTAGCAATGCGTATAGCCGTTCCACGGGAGACCTACCCCGGAGAAAACCGCGTGCCTGTTACCCCAGAAACCGCAAAGAAATTAGTGCGTCTTGGTGCCGAGGTTGTGATCGAGGCGGGTTTGGGGGAAGGAACAGGTTACAGCGACAGTGAATACCAAGATGCCGGTACAAGCATAAGTGCTGATCGAGAAGCGATGTTTACGCAAGCAGACGTACTGTTGCGTTTGCGTAAGCCAAGCTTAGAGGAAGTGGCGCTGATGAAAGAGGGTTGCATCCACGTGAGCTACCTGGATCCTTTCAATGAGCGCGAACTTATCGATGCGTTGCGAGCGCAAGGCGTTACCTCGATCAGCATGGAAATGATTCCTCGTACCACCCGAAGCCAAAAAATGGATGCCTTGTCGTCTCAAGCAAATTTGGCTGGCTACATGACGGTGATGTTGGGCGCTATGCATCTGCCTCGTATTTTGCCCATGATGATGACACCTGCTGGCACCTTAAAGCCAGCCAAAGTATTTGTCATTGGCGCCGGTGTTGCGGGTCTGCAAGCGATTGCAACGGCCAAACGACTGGGTGCTCGCGTCACAGCCTTCGATACACGATCGGTCGTAGCCGAGCAAGTTCAGTCACTAGGTGCAGCCTTTTTAGAGATTGACCTCGGCGAGACGGGTCAAACTAAAGACGGCTACGCCAAGGCGCTAAGTGAAGAACAAATTGCGATGCAGCGAGAAGCTCAAAAAGCAGTCATTGCAGAGTCAGACTTGGTGATTACGACGGCGCAAGTGTTTGGTCGTAAGCCACCGGTGCTTGTGACCCAAGATATGCTAGAAGGCATGAAGCCCGGCTCTGTTGTGGTTGATATGGCTGCTGAGACGGGTGGTAACGTTGAGGGATCCGTGCCCAACGAAGTCGTGAGCGTGAATGGTGTAACGATAGTAGGCTTGGGCAATTTGCCGAATTATGTGTGCAAAGACGCTAGCCAAATGTATGCCTCTAACTTATTCAATTTAGTAGAAGACAGCTGGGATAAAGAAGGCAATAGTTTTGTGGTGGATTTTGAGCACGACATCCTGCCCGGCTGTATCATCACCCATGGTGGTGAGGTCACGAACACGACAATAAAACAGTTCTACGAGGGAGGGCAGTAACATGACGATTGTATTTTTGACCTTCATTTTAATGCTCTCAGTCTTTTTGGGTTTTGAGCTGATTAACAAAGTGCCTGCCACCTTACATACACCGTTGATGTCCGGCGCCAATGCGATTTCTGGCATTACTGTGGTAGGCGCTATCGCGCTTGCAGGGACGGGTGATCAAGACCTGGCCCAATGGTTGGGCGCTGGTGCGGTTGCTCTCGCCTCAATCAACGTCGTGGGTGGGTATTTGGTGACCGACCGCATGTTAGCGATGTTCAAGAAAAAAGGGGGGGCCGCTAAATGAGTTCTACGAATGGTCTGATCATAGAGCTGGCTTATGTCGTCTCTGCGGCCTTATTCATTTTGGGTCTTAAACTTTTGGGTTCAGCGGCGACTGCGCGAAAAGGTAATACTATTTCTTCCGTGGGTATGCTGCTGGCGATTGTCGCAGCCTTGATTGATCAGGGAATTGTTAGCTACCAATGGATTCTTCTGGGTATGGTTGTGGGCGGCCTGATTGGCGCGGCGGCAGCACGTCTGGTGCAAATGACGTCGATGCCGGAGATGGTGGCGCTGTTCAATGGCTTTGGTGGTCTTGCGAGTTTGCTGGTTGGCTGGGCAGCCTTAAACGGTGACGCCTCCACGTTTACACTGATTACCATTGTGTTATCGGTCTTAATCGGTGGCGTGACCTTTACGGGCTCTTTGATCGCCTATGGGAAATTAAGCGAAAATTTGGGCAGCGGTGCGATTATGTTTCGCGGCCAGCAGGTGGTGAATTCCTTGATTGTGCTGGGCATCGTAGGCGCTTCGGTCATGTTATCAATGGATCCTCTGAACACCACGTGGTTGTATGCCGTGATTGGTTTGTCCTTGCTGTTTGGCATCATGGCCGTCATCCCCATCGGCGGTGCCGATATGCCCGTAGTGATTTCACTGCTGAACTCGTATTCCGGTTTGGCAGCGTGTGCGGCCGGTTTTGCGATCAACAATAATATCTTGATTGTCGCCGGGTCATTGGTGGGTGCGTCGGGCATTATCCTGACTCAAATTATGTGTAAGTCAATGAACCGCTCGCTGGGCAATGTATTGTTTAGCGGTTTTGGTTCCGGTGTGACCGAAGCGACTGTGGTAGAGGGCGAAATCAAGCCAATCTCGGTAGAAGATGCCTTTTATGTGTTGGAAGCGGCAAGCAATGTCGCCATCATTCCCGGTTACGGTATGGCCGTTGCGCAAGCTCAACACGTGGTGAAAGAGTTATGCGAATTGCTTGAGGAAAATGGCGCGGAGGTGAATTTTGGTATTCACCCAGTGGCAGGGCGCATGCCGGGTCACATGAATGTATTGTTGGCCGAAGCCGACGTGCCTTATGACCAATTGCTAGAAATGGACGAGATTAACCCTCGTATGGAAACGGTCGATGTCGCGATTGTGATTGGTGCCAATGACGTGGTGAACCCCGCCGCGCGGGAAGTCGAGTCGTCCCCCATCTATGGTATGCCCGTGATCAACGTCGATACCGCAAAAACCGTATTTGTGTTGAAGCGGTCTATGGCTTCGGGTTTTGCCGGTATCGAAAACCCACTGTTCTACAAAGAAAACACTCGTATGTTGTTTGGTGACGCGAAAGAGTCCATCGGTGGCTTGATTCGCGAGTTTAGCTAGACGTTTTCTTCTGAGCGGGCGAGAGCCCGCTCGTTAAATTGCAACTCTGCTAATCGCTTGTACAGCGGGCTGGTCTCGATCAGTTCGTGGTGCTTGCCTTGTGCAACAATCTTTCCTTGGTCGATCACCACAATTCTGTCGACGTGTAAGATCGTTGATAATCTGTGGGCGATAATAACTGTTGTGCGGCCCTTCATCAGTTCGGCGAGGGCTGTTTGAATGTGATGCTCTGACTCGGTGTCGAGCGCGCTCGTCGCTTCGTCTAGTAACAGTATTCTGGGGTCTTTTAAGATCGCGCGTGCTATCGCAATACGCTGTTTTTGCCCGCCTGACAAGCGCACACCTTGCTCGCCTAAGTAGGCATTGTAGGTGTCGGGCAACTGCTGAATAAAGTCATGAGCATGTGCCGCTCGAGCGGCGTGTTCTATTTGCGCTTCGGTACAATCTTGACGGCCGTAGGCAATATTGTCGCGCACGGTCGTGCTGAATAAGATCGGTTGCTGAGGCACGACGGCAATTTGAGCGCGAAGTTCAAATAGACTGGTTTGGTCTATGGCGGTGTTGCCCAGTATGATTTCGCCTTGCTGTGGATCATAAAAGCGCTGTATTAATTCGAACAGAGTAGACTTTCCGGCCCCCGAAGGTCCTACCAAGGCCACGGACTCACCTGCTGCTATCGATAAGTTAAAATCCTGCAAAGCCCACTGCTTAGGTCTTGATGGATACGCGAAGCTTACGGCTTTAAATTTAATCGCAGCGTCTTGATCATCAAGTTTTTTGGCATTATCGGGTTCAGGTAATGCCGACTGAGCATTCATCAGCTCAATCAATCGCTCTGCGGCACCGGCGGCACGTTGCACCTCGCCCCAAACCTCAGATACTGTGGCAAAACCCGAGCCTAACATGACGGCGTAAAATATGAATGCGCCTAACTCGCCCGCTGTCATGACACCGTTGATTACGTCACTTCCGCCCGAATAAAGCATGCCTACCATGCTTGCAAAAACGACAAAAATAGCCACACCAATCAACAAGGCGCGATTCCGAATTCTCTGCTTGGCCACTCCGAAAGCTGTTTCTACCTCGCCCTTGAACATCGTTTGTTCGAAGGTTTGGCGATTGAAGGCTTGCACCGTTTTTAACTGATGAATGACTTCGCCAGCATAAGTGCCAACTTGCGCCATCGAATCCTGACTGGCGCTGGAGAGTTTCCGAATTTTTCGGCCAAAAAATAAGATGGGAATCAGTACCGCGGGCACACCCACTACAATGAACAGGCTTAATTTCCAATTGGTAGCGAACATCATTACCACTGCGCCGGTCAGTGTAAGCATACTGCGCAAGGCCATACTTAATGAGGACCCAATAATGGTTTGGAGCAAGGTGGTATCTGTGGTCAGGCGCGACATGATTTCGCCGGGCCGATTTTCTTCGAAGAAACTGGGATGCAAGCCTACTAAGTTATTGAAGACTGCGGCGCGCAAATCCGCAGAAATGCGTTCGCCAAGCCACGAGACAAAATAAAACCGTGTGAAGGTACCGATGGCGATCGCACCTGCGATAAGCAGTAAGGTGATCATGGCTTGTTGCAGCCCAGCGATGGACTCGGAGGCAAAACCCACATCGATTAATGTTTGCACGCCATAACCTAAGCCTAGGGTTGCTGCGGCGGTAAAGCACAAGGCGACCGCCGCAATAGAGGTGCGTGCTTTGTAGGGCCGCAATAGACGCAGAATGGGCAGCAGCACACCAAGCCCTGAATGCTGTCTCGCCTTAGTCATCGGCTGCGCTATTGTCGTGGGTGTCGCGTTCAATGAATCGACTGAAAAATACGCCAACCTCAAACAAGAGCCACATCGGAATGGCGAGCAGTGCTTGTGATATGACGTCGGGAGGCGTCAGAAGCATGCCGAAAACAAAGCAAAAGACGATGATAAAGGGGCGCTTTTGTTTCAGAGCTTCCGTTGTTGTGACACCGGCCCAGATCAATAATACGGCCACAATCGGAATTTCGAAGGCCAAGCCAAAGGCAAAAAATAGTTTTAGGACAAAGTCTAGGTAGCGGTTAATGTCCGTCATGATCGCCACGTCGGCAGGACCGATGCTCGTAAAAAATGCGAACACCAAGGGGAATACCACAAAGTAAGCAAAGGCAGCGCCGGCATAAAATAGCAGCACACTCGAAATCAATAAGGGAATTGCCAGACGTTTTTCTTGGCGATACATGCCGGGCGCAATAAAGCTCCATATCTGAAACAGCACATAGGGGATAGCAACAAACAGGGCGGCAAACAGCGTCAGCTTGAAGGGTGTCAGGAAGGGCGAGGCCACTTCAGTGGCTATCATGGTTGATCCTGGGGGTAGGATCGCCCGCAAGGGTTCTGACACAAAGGTGTAGATTTCGTTGGCAAAGGGGAACAAGCACAAAAAAACGACCAAAACGCTCAGCAAGGCCTTGAGGAGTCTATCTCGGAGTTCGGTAAGGTGCGCCACTAAAGGCTGAGCTTGATCACTTGATTCTGTCATTTATTTAGGCTCAGTTGGCGTGCCAGTCTGGCTCGTCGACTCTGCTTGAGCGCTCTGATTCAGAGAGTCTGCCGGCTCCCGATCCTGTGTTATCGTGTCGCCGCTGATGGATGCTTGCACCTCGGTCTGGGCACGTTTTAGATTTTCCATGACCTCGTTATTGTGAAGCTCTAGCTCTACCTCGCGTTTGATATCGTTGTAACTACGTTTTAAGCGGCCAAGCCAGACCGACGCTGTTTTAATGGCACCGGGCAGGCGCTCAGGACCAATCACCAATAAGGCGACAACGGCAATGAGCAGTAATTCTGCAAATCCAATATCGAACACAAAACGCCTTACTTGCCGTCACTGTTCGAGGATTTTGTTTGCTCTTGCTCGGCTTCTTTTGTCTGAACGTTGGATTCTTCGTCGGCATTGACACTTTTGCGAAAGCCCTTAACTGCTGCGCCCAAGTCGCTGCCGAGCGTACGTAATCGTTTCGTGCCAAACAGCATGATGACGATCGCCAGTATGATGAGTAGCTGTGGGACGCTGATTCCACCTAAACCCATGGTAATCTCCTTAAGTTGATGATGTTCTGGACGCTTTTTCGACCAAGCCTGATAAACCTTGGCGCTCCGCGAGCACCTGCAACACCTCATCGGGCGAAATGTTGAGTTGTGCGAGGCAGACTAGGCAGTGAAACCAAAGATCCGCCATTTCTTGCGTGAGGGCGTCGCTGTTGCCCGATGTCTCGGCATCTTTTGCGGCCAGAATCACCTCGGTTGCTTCTTCGCCCACCTTTTCTAAAATTTTATTCAATCCTTTGGCATAAAGCGATGCCACATACGACGAGTCTGGCGATGCGGATTTACGTTGTTCTAAGGTCTGGGCCAGGGCCTGCAATAGTTCGGACATTGCGTTTACTCGCTTTTCTGTGAGCTGCCGTACAAGCTGTCGGGATCCTTGATGACAGGCTCGGCATCATACCATTCATTATTCCTAAGTGCCCGATAAAAGCAATGAGCTCGGCCTGTGTGACAGGCAATACCACCCAGCTGCCGCACGACGAGCAGCAGGGTGTCGCCATCGCAATCCAAGCGAATATCGACGAGCTCTTGCACATTGCCAGAGCTTTCGCCTTTGCGCCAGAGCTGTCCGCGAGAGCGACTAAAATACACGGCTCGCTGTTCCTGCAGCGTGGCGACCACGGCGTCTCGATTCATCCAGGCCATCATCAGCACCTGATGTGAATCGGCATCTTGAGCGATTGCGGGCACCAGACCCTGCTCGTTAAATTGTATGGCTGACAGTAAGGGTGACGTCATCTTAGTTACCGGACCTCCACAGGGTGACGAGTAAAAAAGCACCGCTGAGTCCAGCGGCCGTAGCCGGCATGCCTGATAGGGCTGTTCCCAGGGTTAAGCCCCCCAGCAACCAACTGGCCAGCATCCACCATGGAGAGGGCGGCTGATGCTTTGGTGTTTGACTGGGTTCTGAAGCGGCGGCTCGAACGAGCTTTTCAATAATCTGGCTTGGTAGCTTGGGCAGTTGCTCAAGCAACCCGGGCGCCTCATCTTTGAAGCGTTGTAGTGTGTTGCTGGCCGAGTAACGTTCTTCCATCCATTGTTCCAAGAATGGCTGTGCGGTGTCCCATAAGTTTAATTGGGGGTACAGTTCACGGCCTAAACCCTCGATGTTTAACAGCGTCTTTTGCAACAGCACTAAGGACGGTTGAATGGGCATATCAAAGCGGCTGGCTGTTTGAAATAAATTAAGCAATAACTGTCCGAACGACAATTCGGCAATGGGCTTCTCAAAGACGGGTTCGCACACCGTTCGAATGGCGCTCTCGAAATCTTGAATGCGGGTATTGGGGGGTACCCAGCCACACTCCACATGAAGTTCTGCGACCGTTCGATAATCGCGTTTGAAAATGCTGAGCAGGTTGCGCGCCAAATAATACTGATCTTCAGCGCTCAGGCTCCCAATAATGGCACAGTCTAGGGCGATGTAGCTGGGCGAGTCCGGGTCGCTTGCGTCGATTAAAATATTTCCGGGGTGCATGTCTGCGTGGAAGAAACTGTCGCGGAGCACTTGAGTGAAAAAGATTTCTACACCGCGTTCGGCAAGCTTTTTAAAATTCACCTGTAATGCTTCAAGCTTCGCGCGGTTGTTGACCGGGATGCCTGACACTTCCTCCATGGTATAGACCCGTGAGGTCGTGAAATCCCAATAGACCTTGGGTACGTACAGCTGCTCGCTGGTCTCGAAATTACGACGTAGCTGACTCGCGTTGGCGGCTTCTCTGGCTAAATTCAATTCATCGAGGATCGTTGTTGTATAGTCTGCTACGACTTCTTCCGCTTTTAGACGGTGGCCCTCCGGATGCAGTCGAGTTAGCCATTGTGCTAACCATGCCATCCAGCGGGTATCTTCGACAATCGTAGCCTCGATGTCGGGTCGAATCACCTTTATGACCACTGCGTCTCCGCTGTGCAATTTCGCCCGGTGCACTTGCGCCACCGACGCTGATGCCAGTGGCGACGTGTCGAATTCGGAAAATAGATTGGCGACTGAATCCCCCAGTTCTGTTTCAACAATTGTGCGTGCTAACTCGTTGTCGAAAGGAGGAACTTGATCTTGGAGCTTGGCCAATTCGTCGGCGATATCTAAGGGTAGCAGATCGCGCCGAGTCGATAGGGCTTGCCCAAATTTGATAAACACGGGTCCTAGAGATTCGAGTGCAAGACGCAAGCGTTCGCCTCGGGCTTGGCTTAGCGCATGATTTGGCGAGCCCACAAGTAGCCTTGTCAACCAGCGTGCGGGCAAGGGTAGGGTGTGGATGGGTAAGAACTCGGCCAGACCGTATCGTTTCGCAGTTCGTCTGATCTGTGCTAGGCGCTTGAGTGACGGCATCATCCTGCCCTCTGGCGTACCAAGCGCTTCACTCTGGCTTCGACCCGATCTATGTTCTGCTGTAGCTTGCGAACATCTCGATAGAAATCTTCAAGTTCAAGCTTTGATGGACTGAGGCGCGCCTCTTCGATGATGAACTCGCTGAGCTGCCTTTCCAAGGACGAACGGCTATGTTTTCCCCACGCGAAAAGGCCGCGCAACGCCTTACCAATTTGGTGTCCTGCGACATCACCCAGCACCTCGGCAATGGGCGCTTCCCAGTCAATATCCAGCTCACTCAGCACGCCTTGAAGGCTTTGCATAAGTCGGCTATCACCGCGAATTTTAAGGTTGCCATTGATAAGCCCAATAGCAGGGTCTTCCGCGGCCGCTGCCGCAAGATACTCACGCAGCGGGCCTTCAATCGAGGCGTTTACTTTATCTTCGTATACTGATCGGAGTTCTAGAGTTTTGCCCAAAAGAATGGTTACCGTAAAGTCCGGCTCGCTTATTGTTGCCTGTACACTTTGACCTTCGAGTTGAGCGAGTTTGGCCTGTGTGTGGGGGGCATATTGCAGGGCGCGGTTAATCGCTTCCTGCGCGGCGCCTAAGAGGGCGACATTCAAGGTCGGGTCGAATTTGGTTAGATCTACCAAGGTTTTAGGCCTCGGTGCAGGGCGACGATACCGCCGGTCATGTTAAAAAATTCGCATTGCTCAAACCCCGCCTCTAACATCATCTCTTTTAGGGTCTCTTGATCGGGATGCATGCGAATGGATTCTGCTAAATATTGATAGCTATCAGCGTCGCCGGCAATCAATTGGCCAAGCTTGGGAAGAACATTAAACGAATACGCATCGTAGGCTTTGCTGAGCAGGTCGTTGGTGGGCTTTGAAAACTCCAATACCAGTAAGCGACCGCCGGGTTTCAGGACGCGTAGCATGGATCTCAGTGCGAGATCCTTATCGGTCACGTTGCGTAAGCCAAAAGCGATGGTCACGCAATCAAAACTATTGTCGGCAAAAGGTAAATACTGAGCATCGGCTTGAGCGTAGCTCAAGGGGTCGACTTTACCTTGATCCAGTAATTTGTCGCGGCCTACGTTCAGCATCGACTCGTTAATATCTGCCAGCACGACTCGGCCTTCTGCACCCACGATCTCGGCAAATTTACCGGCCAAGTCGCCTGTGCCTCCGGCGATGTCTAAGACCGAGTGGCCTTTGCGAACACCGCTCAGCTCAATGGTGAATCGTTTCCATAGGCGGTGGATGCCACCTGACATAAGATCATTCATGAGATCGTAGCGGCTGGCCACCGAGTGAAAGACACCGGCGACAAGCCCTGCCTTGTCGTCGACATCGACTTCCTGATAGCCGAAATGGGTTTTACTTTGCTCGCTCATGCCTTGCCTCGCTTATTCTGCTAGGCGCCTAGTTTAGCGCGTTGTGGCAACTTATGCAGTGTTCTCGATCAATTGCCCAAGCGAATCACTTGCACGTCGGGGTCTCGGCTTGCCCCCGCTTCTTCTAAGGCTCGTAAATAGCGCGACCAGAGAGTCTCTTGCTGGGCGCAAAGCTGATACAAGTATGCGAATGAATACAGCCCAGAATCGTGGCCATCATCGAACTCGATTTGTAGTGCATAGTGACCCACCGGGCTTAGCCCCTTGATTTGCACATGTTTTTTGCCTGTTTGCAGTACCTCTTGGCCCGGACCATGGCCTTTTACCTCGGCCGAAGGCGAGTGTACGCGTAGAAACTCGAAGCTCAGATCAAAGGATTCCCCCGAGTCAAATTGCAGGCTTACGAGGCCCGATTTGCGCTTGACCTTGATATCGCTCAGTGTCGGAGTTTTGGTCATCATGGTTTATAGAATGAACTTAGATAGGTCTTGATCGTCGCGGTATGCGCTCAGATGTTGGTCTACATACTGCGCGTCAATCACCAGGGTTGCATTAGGACTTTGATCGCAGGCATTAAAAGAAGCCTCATCAAGTAGACGCTCCATCACGGTGTGCAAACGGCGCGCGCCAATATTTTCGACTTGTTCATTTACCTGATAAGCAGATTCCGCAATACGGCGAACACCATCGGCGGTGAATTCGATCGCTAAACCATCGGCGGCCAGTAGGGCAATGTACTGCTCTGTAAGAGACGCTTTGGGTTCGGTTAAAATACGTTCAAAGTCTTCGGGTGTCAGCGCTGACAATTCCACTCTGATAGGTAGTCGCCCCTGCAGCTCTGGGATTAAATCAGAGGGTTTGGATAAGTGAAAAGCGCCCGAAGCGATAAACAGAATGTGATCTGTTTTAACAAAGCCGTATTTGGTACTGACGGAACTCCCTTCGATTAAGGGTAGAAGATCGCGCTGCACGCCTTCACGCGACACATCGGCACCGCCCGTGTCGCCGCGCTTAGCCACTTTGTCAAGCTCGTCGATAAAGACGATGCCATTTTGCTCAGCCGCTTGCACGGCCTGCTGTTTAAGTTCGTCTTCATTGATGAGCTTGTGAGCTTCTTCTTCGCACAGGGCCTTGAGGGCATCTTTGATGGCAAGTGTTTGCTTTTTCTTTTTGCCTTGTCCCATGGAGCTGAACATCGACTGCAGTTGCTGGGTCATTTCCTCCATACCTGGGGGTGCCATAATTTCTACACCGGCCACGCGTTCGCGCAGGTCTATTTCAATCTCTTTACCGTCCAAGTCGCCCTCTCGCAATTTCTTGCGCATCATCTGGCGAGCGGCGCCCGAGCTCGAGCTATCATCCGAACGGGCTGGGGGTAATAAGATATCAAGGATGCGTTCTTCGGCGGCTTCTTCGGCGCGAAACTGCACTTGCTCAACAGCTTGTTCGCGGTGCATTTTAATTGACGTTTCAACTAAATCGCGGACGATCGACTCAACGTCTCGGCCCACGTAGCCCACTTCTGTGAACTTGGTGGCTTCTACTTTCAAGAAAGGCGCTTTGGCTAATTTTGCCAGACGGCGCGCGATTTCAGTCTTGCCAACCCCGGTAGGTCCGATCATCAGGATGTTTTTGGGTGTGACCTCGGCGCGCAATTCGGCGGGTAGCTGCATCCTACGCCAGCGATTTCTCAGGGCGATAGCGACGGCACGTTTTGCTTCCGTTTGGCCCACGATGTGTCGGTCGAGTTCGTGAACGATTTCTCTTGGAGTCATATCAGACATACTTAGGCCTAGTAATCAATTACTTCCACCGTATGGTGGTGGTTGGTGTAGATGCAAATGTCGCCTGCAATTGTGAGGGCTTTGGTTGCCACGGCTCGGGCGTCAAGTTCGGTATTGTCCAGCAGGGCGCGTGCGGCTGATTGCGCGAAGGGGCCACCCGAGCCGATAGCGATCAGATTGTTCTCGGGTTCGATTACGTCGCCATTACCGCTGATCACTAAAGAGGTTTCTTTGTCGGCCACCGCAAGCAGTGCTTCAAGTTGTCTGAGACTGCGTTCTGTGCGCCAAGCCTTCGCTAAGGCAACGGCTGCGCGCACCAAATGGCCATGATGTTTGTCGAGTTGTGCCTCGAACAGTTCGAACAGAGTAAAGGCATCAGCTGTGCCCCCGGCAAAACCGGCAATGACTTGGTCTTTATGCAAACGGCGGACCTTGCGGGCGTTGCCTTTCATGACGGTGTTGCCCATCGAAACTTGGCCGTCGCCGGCGATCACCACCTGGTTTCCTCGCCGGACACAGACGATGGTCGTGCCTCTGAATTGTTCCATAGATCACCTCTTAGGTGGATGTGTGGTCAGACCTTTAAACTTCAAGGGTTTATTGGGTCTTTCGGCTTAAAATTAACGTTTCGATATTTTGACTGGCGGTCAGAGCTTTAACGCGTTCGGCCTCACTTCGCTCGCTGAGCGGGCCGACAAAGACGCGATACCACCGCCCCGCTTGATTGGTGACCTGATCGATTTTGGGATCGAGCCCCATCAGAATAAGTTCGGCGCGGCGTCGATCGGCATCTGCTTCATTGCGAAACGAGCCCGCTTGTACAATAAAATAATCGGTGGCCGCTTTGGTCGATGACGATGTTATACCGGCTTGGGTGTCGCTCACTTTGGGGGCGGGTTTGCTGAGGTTTTGCTCGGGTAAAACCGTATAAAACTCAAATTTTGGACGCTGTGCTTGAGCTTCTTGATGGCTTTCAGAGGATTCCCGCTCTCTGGGTTGTAGCAGTGCTTGATAATCCACGGTTTGGGCCAACAGGGTGAGAATAGAGCCCGCCACTAGGCCGTATCCAAACACAACCCAAGCAGGTTTGCTCGCTCGGGTTGGGGTTTGGGGCGATCGGCGCGCCTGTGGTTTCGACACTTACATTGACTCCGGAGCACTGACGCCCAAAATGTCCAAGCCTTTGCGCAAGACTTGCTGTGTCGCTAGGCATAAGGCAACACGTGCTTCTTGTGTTACTGGATCCTCAACCAATACTTTGTGGGCGTTATAAAAGGTGTGAAATGCCGCCGCCAAATCTTTCAAAAAATTTGCGATCATGTGCGGCGCGCGTTGCTGTCCCGCTTGTTTTACAAGCTCTGGGAATTTGTCCAGCTCCTTGATCAGGGCTTCTTCTTGCGGTTCAGCGAGAGCATTGAGCGCCTCATTGGAGACGCTCCTTGGCGGCGCTTTGTCGAGCTTGTTCAGCATGCTGCAGATACGCGCATGTGCGTACTGAATGTAGTACACCGGATTCTCGTTGCTCTGTGACAAAGCAAGGTCGATGTCAAAAGTGAGCTGTGAACTGGGTGCTCGTGCGACTAAAAAATACCGCGTGGCGTCGCGGCCAACTTCGTCGACCAAATCTCGTAAAGTAACGTAGCTGCCGGCGCGCTTTGATAATTTGACCTCTTCACCGTTGCGCATGACAAGCACCATCTGATGCAGGACATATTCCGGCCAGCCCTCAGGTATGCCCGCTTTCAAAGCTTGAAGTCCAGCGCGCACACGTGTGACGGTTGAGTGATGATCTGCTCCTTGTTCGTTGATGACGACTTCGTAGCCTCGATTCCATTTATTCAGGTGATAGGCGACATCGGGGACGAAGTAGGTGTAGCCGCCTTCGCGTTTGCGCATGACGCGGTTTTTGTCATCGCCAAAGGCTTCTGTGTTGAGCCACAGCGCACCCTCTTCTTCATAGGTGAAGCCATTACGGTTAAGCTGTTCAACCGCTGCGTCGACGGCACCCGACGCATACAGTGACGATTCTAAAAAGTAGCAATCGAAGGCGACTCCAAAAGCTTTTAGGTCCAAATCTTGCTCGCGCCGCAGGTAGGCCACCGCGAACTCTCGGATAGCGTCTATGTCATTGATGTCACCCGAGGCTTCGACCTTTCGATCTTCGGCTTCGATGATGCTTTTGTCTTGGTACGCCTTAGCGAGATCAATGATGTATTCGCCACGATAGCCATCTTCGGGCCAATCGGGGCTGTTGGGGTCTAGTCCCTCGCAACGTGCTTGTACCGAGCGTGCGAGATGATCGATTTGCGCACCTGCGTCGTTGTAGTAGAACTCGCGGTCAACGGCATAGCCACAGGCCTGCAGCAGGCGACACAAGCTATCGCCGACAGCGGCGCCACGTCCGTGGCCCACGTGCAGAGGCCCGGTCGGATTCGCCGAGACAAATTCGATTTGAACGCGCTGGTTGTTGCCCAGCATGTTTGTCCCAAACGCATCGCCACTCTCCAAAATTTTGGCGATGACCGAGGTGCTGGCCGCTTTGGATAAAAACAAGTTGATGAAGCCCGGGCCGGCAATTTCGCAGCGCTCAAGCACTCTGTCAGACGGCAGCGCGGCGATGATTTTTTCCGCCAGTTGACGGGGGTTTAAGCCCGCTTTTTTTGCCATCGCCAAGGCTACGTTGCTGGCAAAGTCACCGTGCGAGGGATCGCGTGTTCGCTCGATCTGAATGGTACCAATGGCGTCTTCTTGCAGAACGGAGTCTTCAACGAGGGACTTGAGTGCCTGAGCGATTAGGTCGTGCAGGTGATCTTGCATGATGGTATTAGGGCTCCAGAAAAAACCGTATTATCCAAGGTTCCGAAAGTAATGGCCAGACCTACCTGTGTTACAAGAAATCATAGGGGTCGATATCGATTGACCAAGCAAGTTCTTGTTTGTGCGGTAGGCGCGCCAACGTGTCTGCAATCAGGTGGGTATATCGATGTAGGTTTTTTTCATGGGGTGCCAGCCATGTGAGCTGCGATCGGAATTTGCCGGCGCGCTTTGATAAGGGTGCAGGCAGTGGACCGATCAGTAGATGGTTGGCTGGCAGGATCGAAGTGAACGTTTGTCGCGCAGCATTCAAGAAGCGCTCAGCTTCATGGGGGTCTTTGCTGTCGGCATGCATCATGACGAGTTGGCCGAAGGGCGGCAACCCGCTGCCTTGACGCTCGTCCAATAGTGACAGTGCGGTGTCCCAGTAATCTTGTTCAATCACTCTTCGAAAGACGTCAGCCTCTGGGTGATGCGTTTGGAGTACAACGGCGCCAGGTTTCTCGCCGCGTCCGGATCGCCCTGATACCTGTGTTAATAATTGACTCAATCGTTCCTCGGCGCGGAAATCAGAGCTGAATAAGAGGGCATCGGTGTCGACGATACCAACCAAGGTCACTTTTGCCAGGTCGTGTCCCTTCGCTAGCATTTGAGTGCCCAAAATAAGGCAGCCACTCTGATTGTTGTTGATGGCATCTAGCACTTGGTCTAGTTGCGCTGTGGAGCCTATCGTGTCGCTGTCTATCCGGTAGATCGGAGTGTTTGGAAATAAACTTTGGAGGGCGAGTTCAGCTCGCTCTGTGCCATAACCAAGACCCTGCCACTGTTGGCTGCGACAGTTGGGGCAATGTGAGGGGAGGGGTTTTTGTGCTTGGCAATGATGGCAGCGCAGGCGGTGTTGGCGTTTATGAACCACCAGGCGGCTGTCGCAGTGATCGCATTGGGCCACCCATCCGCAATCGTGGCAAAGTAAGGTGTGCGCGAA
Organism: Halieaceae bacterium; assembly: GCA_023253715.1. Taxonomy (GTDB): domain Bacteria; phylum Pseudomonadota; class Gammaproteobacteria; order Pseudomonadales; family Halieaceae; genus Aequoribacter. The sequence goes on along the minus strand of JALRFH010000021.1, from coordinate 17,632 downwards.
GCCTCGCCGGTTTAAAAATAACAGTGCTTGCTCACCCTTGCTAAGAGTGGCGTGACAGGCATCAATCAACTGTTTCGACAGACCGGCTTGCAAGACTTGCTGTCGTACATCGGTGATTTGCCAGGTGGGTAAGCGCGACGCTTTGGCTCTTGTCCGCAGCCTGTAGTGTTGGAATCTACCGTTTACGACGTTGCTGATCGTCTCTAGTGATGGGGTCGCACTGCCCAAGACGATTGGGCAGCGCTCAAGTTGCGCTCGTTTGATTGCAAGGTCGCGCGCGTGATAGCGAAACCCATCCTGCTGCTTGTAGGCAGAGTCATGTTCTTCGTCGATCACGATCAGCCCAAGTTTACGAAATGGCGTGAATAATGCCGAGCGAGTGCCCAGTAACACTTGGAGCTTGCCTGTTTGAGCGCGTTCCCATTCGCGTGCTCTCTGCACGTCGGTAAGCCCGGAGTGAAGCACCCCTACTGCCGCGCCAAATCGTTCTTGAAAGCGCGCGGCGGTTTGCGGGGTTAGCGCGATTTCGGGAACCAACACAAGGGCTTGTGACCCTTGGGCGATCGTATTGGCAATTGCCTCTAAGTACACTTCGGTTTTACCACTGCCCGTAATTCCGTACAGCAGTGAAGCGGCAAAGCCCCGCTGTTGTGCGATGTGTTTGACGGCAGTTGCTTGTTCATCGTTAAGTTCGGGCCGTGTTTCGGTGAGCGTTGTGACTGATTCCGGTTCGTCAAGTCCGCACGGCGTGGCGAAGCCCTTATCAATAAGTGCTTTGATGATGCTGCTATTGAAGCCTTCGGCTTTCAGGGTGGCTCGAGTAGCGCTTTGCATTCGCAATCGTTCGATCAGCGCGGCTTGTCTCGGACTTCGCATAATGCCTTGAGGCGCCACCTGACCTTCGGCTGTCAGGCGAACGCCATTTGAGGGTGTGCGGTTGTTGGCGCCCTTGCGTAACAGCGGGGGAAACGCAAGGGTCAAGACTTCGCCGATTGGGTGGGCGTAGTAGTGTGAAGCCCAAAGGCACAGTTCAACGAGAGGTTTGGACAGCAGGCTGGTCGTGTCGATAATCCGAATCGCGCGCTTGAGTTTTGTGCGCTGAACGTCGGATTCGGGTGCGCGACTGACCAGCACGCCAATCAAACGACGTGTACCAAAAGGCACCTCGACGCGGACTCCAGGTTGCAGTTGGGCGATAAGCTTATCGTCACAATCCGCCGGCGGGAGATAGTCAAAGGTCGTACGCAAGGGCTTGGCCACTGCGATTTTTAGTATTGGCATGAGTCGTAAATGTTGGCTCTAGAACGGCTTAGTGTAGCAGAGAATTCGCCTTGCTTGCTTATTGTTAAATCTAAGGTACAATACGCGCCCTTTTGACAACATCAGTGCCATGCACTGCGGTGCCTTGCAGCGACAAGGTGGCGGTGGTGCCTAACGGAGAAATAGCATGAAAGCGGATATCCATCCAAAGTACGTTGCGGTAACAGCGACCTGTAGCTGTGGTAACAGTATTCAAACACGTTCAACCATCGGCGAAGATTTTCACGTTGACGTGTGTTCACAGTGCCACCCTTTTTACACCGGTAAGCAGAAAATCGTTGACAGCGGTGGTCGCGTTGATCGCTTTAAGCGTCGTTTCGGTAATCGTGGCGCCGCCAAGTAAGGATCGCCTTTACGTACAGTCAACGCCGCGCATTGCGCGGCGTTTTCGTTTGGACACTTGATTTGAGTGTGGCGCCTATTTCGCCGTTTAGGGGCGGCGCCTGTTTGAGTGCCCAGATTGCCGAGCCTCGCTAGAAAACATCCAGTAACAGCTCTTGACTCTCGGTTTGCGCTTCGTCGGAATAACGCTTCGGAGCCAGCTCTGCGCGGAAATATTCTTCCAGCGTATTTTTTTGTCCGGATCGGGCTAACAGGCCAGTTTCACTGTCGATGGTGGCTTTCACAATGCCCGGCGGGATGCGGCGGTTGACTTCTCTGCGACCTTTCAGAGCTTCGCGCATGAAGTCGATCCAAATGGGGAGTGCAGCTGTGCCCCCGAACTCGCGTGATCCCAGCTCTGAAAAATCATCAAAACCGACCCAGGTCGTCGTAACGATGTCGGGGTTGTATCCTGAAAACCAGGCGTCTCGTGGGCCATTGGTGGTACCGGTCTTGCCGGCCAAGTCTTGACGTTTTAGAGCTAAAGCCGCCCGGCCCGTGCCAAAGCGCACAACATCTTTTAGCATACTGTCCAAAATAAAATGAATGCGCTCATCCATGACTCGAGGCGCTTGGGGTATTTCAACATTGCCGGCTAAGACATCCGCCATCGACACTTCTGCTTTGGTTTTACACGGGTCGCAAGCCTGTGCGGGATTGGCTTGGAACAAAATCTCACCGGTGGCAGATTCGATTTGCTCGATAATATAGGGTTCGATCAAAAATCCACCGTTAGCTAACAAGGCGTAGGCTTGGGCGATTTTGATGGGGGTCATGGCGTGCGTGCCTAAGGCGAGTGACAAGTCGGGTGCAAATTCGTCCGTATCGAAACCCAGGCTCGCAGCATAATTGAGCATATTGCGTACGCCCATTTTTTCTAGAATCCGAATAGAGACTAGGTTGCGCGATTTGGTAAGCGCCCAGCGGAGCCGCGTTGGGCCGTAAAACTTGCCGCCGTCGTTTTCGGGACGCCACACGCCCTCTAGCGAGGCGTCTTTAAATACCAGCGGTGCGTCGTTAACGAGCGTCGCGGCTGTCATTCCGGCATCAAGCGCCGCCGCGTAAATAAAAGGTTTGAAGCTTGATCCTGGTTGTCGTTTTGCTTGTGTGGCACGGTTGAATTTGCTTTTGCTGAAGCCGATTCCACCGACTAAGCTCAGGATTCGACCCGTTTTTGCATCGAGTGAGACTAATGCAGCTTGCGCGGCGGGTAATTGGGTCAGCTCGAAATCGCCGTTGATTTTTTCGCGGACGCGAATGATATCGCCCAATGAGACCACATCCGATGCTTGGCGCGGGCTGCGGCCGAACAGGTCTTCGTTAATGTAGGGGTTGGCTTGTTGCAGGCCATCTTGCCAAGCTATTTGTACGGTTCGCCCATTGCTCAGCATGGCTTCGATCGATTTGTCCGTGACAAAGGTGACAGCAGCGGCCTGCATATCCGCGATACTGGGAAGCAAGTTCAGAGCTTCTTGCCACTCTGTCTTATTGCTGACTGGGTCGCCCTCGAGTTTCGATTCTGCGCCCCGATACCCGTGTCTTTGGTCGTATTCTTGCAGACCGTTGATGACCGCTCGGCGCGCCGTGGCTTGGAACTTGCCGTTTACGGTCGTGGTAACGACATAACCGTCGGTATAGGCTCGATTGCCGAAGCGCGCCAGCATTTCGGTGCGCACCATTTCAGCGACGTAATCCGCACGCAGTTCAACTTGACCGCCGTGCAGTGACGCTAAGACGGGTTCGCTTTTCGCGGCGTCAGCTTGGGATTGATCGATGTAACCCAGTTTGACCATCCGGCCGAGTATCCAGTTACGCCGATCTTTCGCAGCTTGCGGATCGGACACAGGGTTGTCTCTGGAGGGCGCTTTAGGTATGCCGGCAAGCAAGGCCCATTGCGAGAGCGAGAGCTCTTTTATCGAGCGACCGTAGTACACCTCTGAGGCGGCTTCAAATCCGTAGGCGCGGTGACCCAAGAAAACCCGATTAAAATACAATTCAAAGATTTCTTGCTTGGTCAGCGCGCCTTCGATTTCAATTGCCAGCAAGATTTCATTAAATTTGCGAATAAAGGTTTGGTCTAGCGTTAAGAAATAGTTGCGCGCCACCTGCATGGTGAGCGTGCTCCCGCCGCTGACGATCGATCCGCTGACAACCAGCTGGGACATGGCGCGTGCCAAGCCCATAAAGTCAATACCGCCATGGTTGAAAAAGTTGTCATCCTCCGCCGCTAGGAGTGCTTGAATAAAGGGCTCTGGAATCTCGTCAAACTTTAATGGGGTTCGCTTTTGCTCGCCAAATTGGGCGATTAATTGACCATCGGCACTGTAGATCTTCATAGGTGTTTGAAGTTTGACTTCTTTGAGTGTCTCTGGCGCCGGCAAGCCAGGACTCAGGTAAAGATACAGTCCCGCGAGTCCCCAAATTAGACCGCAGGCCCCAAGTGCGCACAGGGCGATCAGAGAGTAGAGCCAGCGAGGAATCGATCTAGTCACGGTAGTATTTGATGATTGGCAAGAGCATGAGTTGAATTATAGGCGGTAATGATGCCTGCATGCGAGCCTAGCAAGCCTATATCTTTGTCGAAATGTGAAGTAATATGACACATTAGCATAACTGCAGAATGGCGAGGCGATAGTTGCTATATTTGTTCGGTAAAAAACCCAAGATCACGGTGCTGGGAGTTGATATTAGTTCCACCACTGTGAAACTCTTGGAGCTCAGTCGCAGTGGTGAGCGCTACCGTGTAGAAAGCTACGGTGTGGCCTCTTTGCCCGTAGATGCCGTTATCGAAAAGAACGTGAACGATATAGCGGGCGTGGCGAAAGCCATTATGCAGGTGGTGAATCAGTCGAAAACCAAAGTGAAATTCGTATCCGCCGCGGTCGCAGGTTCGAGTGTCATTACCAAGTTAGTCGACATGCCTGAAGGGTTGAACGACGATGCGCTAGAGGCGCAGCTAGCGGTGGAGGCCGATCAGTACATTCCTTACCCCCTGGAAGAGGTGGCCATCGACTTTGAGGTTCAGGGCCCGTCATTAGACACTGAAAATTACGACAGTGTTTTGATTGCTGCCTGCCGAAGAGAAACCATCGAGGCCCGCGTTGAGGCGATTGAAGAGGCTGGCCTTGAGGCAAAAATCGTCGATGTTGAAGCCTACGCGATGGAGCGCGCGTTTACACTAATTGAGCATCAGTTGGATTTGGAACCAGACAATACCGTAGCCGTCGTTGACATTGGGGCGACCATGACCACTTTAAGTGTGTTGCACCAGGGGCAAACCATCTACACCCGCGAGCAGCTATTTGGCGGTAAGCAACTGACCGATGAAATTATGCGCCGCTACGGGCTGCCACTCGAAGAGGCAGGATTGGCCAAGAAACAAGGTGGTTTGCCCGATGACTACGAGCCCGAGGTGCTAGAGCCGTTTAAAGATGCGGTGGTTCAGCAAGTGGCGCGGTCCCTCCAGTTTTTCTTTTCGTCCAGTCAGTACAACGACGTGGATTACATCATTCTTGCCGGTGGCGTAGCGTCCATGCAAGGTTTGGACACTCTGGTGCAAGACAAACTAGGCACGCCGGCCATGGTAGCCAACCCTTTTGCTGAGATGTCGATTTCGTCCAAGGTCGACGCAGTTGCCTTGGCTGGTGACGCACCCGCGATGATGATCGCCTGCGGATTAGCCATGAGGAGTTTTGACTGATGGCGAATATCAATCTGCTGCCATGGCGCGAGGAGTTGCGCGAACAGAAGAAACGCGAGTTTTATTTGGTTTCAGCGCTGGTCGCTCTGATCGCCATCGCACTCTTACTTGCGGTTGATTTCGTGATCAACGATCAGATTGATGCGCAGAAGCGTCGCAACGACTACATCGCCAATGAGATTAAAGTGTTGAATGCTCAAGTGGCGGAGATACGAGATCTGCAGAAACGGCGCACGCAGTTGCTTGACCGCATGCGGGTGATTCAAGATTTACAGGGCAATCGTCCCATCATCGTTAGAGTGATGGATCAGCTGGTTCGCACCGTGCCCGATGGGGTGTACTACACCAGTCTTCAGTCAGTTGACGGTTTGATTAGTGTGCGTGGTGTGGCCGAATCAAACAATAGGGTGTCGAGCTTGATGCGGAATTTAGAGGCCTCTGATTGGTTTTCGTCCCCGAATCTGGACTCGGTCAGGGCGGCACCAGAGTTTGGCCCGCAAGCAACGACTTTTAATTTGTCTGTAAAAATCCAGCCGGACGGCGAGGGTGCGCGATAATGGCCATTGAAGATACCTTGCGTAGCTTGAAAGACTTCGATGTCAGTGATCTTGATCCTGATAATATCGGATCCTGGCCTGTGCCTATCTTGGTTTTTCTTTGGATACTGGTTTTTGTTGCCGTCCTGTTTGTGGGCTATAACTATCATGTGAAGGGCCTGCAGCAAGATTTGGCTCGCGCTGAGCAACAAGAGCTGGATACCAAAAAAGATTTCGAAGACAAAGCATTTAAAGCAGCCAATCTAGATGCCTACAAGCGACAAATGCTGGAGATGGAAGATTCGTTCGGCGCATTAGTGAGTCAATTACCCAGTGATACCGAAGTGCCGGGCTTGCTCGAGGATATTACCAATAAAGGATTGGTTAACGGTTTAGAGATCGCTAGCATCGATTTGCAGGATGAGCGGGCCGATGAGTTTTATGTTGAGTTGCCGATTGCCATCGTGGCGACAGGTTCCTACCATGACCTTGGCAGTTTCGTATCGTCCATGGCAGGTTTGCCTCGCATTGTGACATTGCACGATTTTAGTATCGAAGCGGTGCGCGCAGGGGGTGGTGATTTGCGTATGAACATGATCGCCAAAACTTATCGTTATAGGGATGGTGGATAATGTCGGGCGCGCTAAATAAAGTCTGGGTTGTCGCTGCGATGCTGGGTTTGACCGCTTGCGCGAATGACGATTTCAGCGATTTAGATCAATTCATGGCCGAAAAGCGCGCTCGGCCTGCCGGCATCATCGCTGCCATACCGCCATTTAAGGATTACGAGGCCTTTGCCTACAGCGCCACGACCATTCGAAGCCCTTTCGAGCGTCCTGTCGCCGTGCAGGATGTGGCGCAATTGCAGTCGGTGTCGGCGGTGCGACCGGATCCGAATAGGTCCAAAGAATTTTTAGAACAATATACGCTTGAATCATTAGTGATGGTCGGCACTATTCGTCGTAACGGCAAAGATTGGACCTTAATGCAAGACCCTGACGGCGGCATTCATCGTGTTGGTTTGGGTAATTACATTGGTCGCAATCACGGACGCGTGATTGATATGGGGCCGACCTATGTTGCCGTCGTTGAGATCGTGAGCGATGGTTCAGAAGACGGTTGGGTGGAGCGGCCTAGGTCGATCATGCTCAACGGAGTGAATTTGGGAGAGGGGTAGCACCATGGTGTGGCGAACAGTCAGAGCATTCTTTACTAGGGTCTCGATACAGAGCGTCATCGGTCTGCTTGCGTTGACCTCAAGCTCGCAGTTGATGGCGAGCGTGGTCGAGGAAATCAGCTTTACCTCACGCTCCGGCGGCAAGTTTGAGATTCGCGTCGATTTTGATTCAGTGCCTCAAGATTACAAAGGCTACACAGTCGAGAAACCCGCTCGCATCGCTTTGGACTTTTCCGATACCAAAAGCGGCCTAGATCGAAAGCGCTTTACCCTGCCGTATGGAAATGCCACGGCCGTCATGGTGGTAGAGGCGGGCGAGCGGACGCGGATGATCGTGAACCTAGTAAAATTAGTGCCGTATGAGACGCGCGTTGAAGGCAATTCGCTATTTGTAACCGTCGGCGAAGGTGGCCAAGGTGATTACACCAAACCGGCTTCCGACCCTAACGCTGTGATGGCTAAAGTGGAAAAGGTCTTAGATGTCGAGGCCATGATTACCGACCTGCAGTTTCAGCGTACCACGGCAGGTGAAGGGCGATTGTTGTTGGAGTTGAGCAACCCAAACGTTGACGTCAACGTCTATTCTGAAGCGGGCGATATCAAAGTTCAGTTCAAGGATACTGCAGTGCCCGAGCGCCTGTTGCGTCGTTTTGATGTGACCGATTTTGCGACGCCCGTCTACAGTGTCGATGTGAATACGACCGAACTCGGGACGGTGCTGACCCTAAAGACGGCGAAAGATTTCGATTACTTGGCCTATCAAACCGATAACCAATACGTGTTAAGTGTCAAAGCCTTAACCGTTGAGGAAATCGAGGATCGCCGCAACGAGTTTGCCTACGTTGGCGACCGCATTTCATTAAATTTCCAAGACATCGAAGTTCGCGCTGTCTTGCAGTTAATTGCCGATTTTACCGAGCTTAACTTGGTTGCCAGCGATACCGTTACGGGGCGAATTACCTTGCGCTTGCAGAACGTGCCCTGGGATCAAGCCTTGGAGCTCGTGTTGAAGACGCGAGGTTTGGATAAACGGCAAATTGGCAACGTTCTGATGGTCGCTCCGGCCGATGAGATCGCTGAACGCGAGCGTCAACAAATTGAAGCGAATAAGCAGATTGCGGAATTAGCGCCCTTGAGCACAGAGTTCATCCGAATCCGCTACGCTAAAGCAGATGCTATTGTCGATCTATTCTCTGCGGGTAGTGAAGATGGTGGGTCACTGATTTCGTCGCGCGGTAGTGTGATTGTTGATCCTCGGACCAATTCGCTCATCGTGACAGAAACGGCAGCTAAGCTGGCTGAAATTCGAAATCTTATCGACCTCGTCGACATTCCCATTCGCCAGGTCATGATTGAAGCGCGAATCGTGATTGCACAGTCTAACTTGGATGAAGAGCTCGGTATTTCTTGGGGCGGTGGGCATACCAACAACAACTTCTTTGGAAACGCCTTGTCGATTAGTGGTGACGTAGAAAACGTAACGAACCTCAATCAATCAATTATTGATGGACTACCGGGTTCTGTTTCTTTGCCAGGGTCTTTGTTGGTTGATTTGGGTGTGGCTGAGCCGGCGGGCAGTTTTGCGGTAGGTTTTACCAGCAAAGACGTATTTTTAACCGCAGAACTGAGTGCGCTAGAGGCGGTAGGTAAAGGCGAGGTAGTGTCTCAACCTAAAGTGATTACGGGCGATAAACAAAAAGCTTCGATCAAGTCTGGTACGGAAGTTCCCTACCAAGAATCTTCGGCCGGCGGCGCAACCGCCACGCAATTTAAAGAGGCGGTATTACAACTGGATGTCACGCCAAATATTACGCCCGACGACCGGATCTTGCTCGATCTTGTGATCAACCAAGACAGTATCGGTGATTTGGTGCCTTCGGGTAATGGCGGTAGTATCCCAACCATTGACACCACCGAACTCACTACGCAAGTCTTAGTGGGTAATGGGGAAACCATTGTCTTAGGCGGCGTTTTTAGAACAGAGGATCTTGAAAAAACCTCAAAGGTACCGGTGCTGGGCGATTTGCCGGTGATGGGCCAATTTTTTAAGAGCACTTCGACCTCTCGAACAAAAACAGAGACGCTAATTTTTATTACTCCGCGTATACTGGCAGATTCGTTACTCGACTAGAGCTGTCAGTATGGCTTTGATTGTCCTAGTCGGCCCCATGGGGGCCGGCAAAACTACCGTTGGCACCTTGCTTGCAAGAAAGTTGCGTTTGCCGTTTAAAGATAGCGATGCTGAGATCGAAGCACGCACGGGTGCTGATATTCCATGGATCTTTGATGTTGAAGGTGAGCAGGGATTTCGAGATCGTGAAACTCAAGTGCTAAAAGATTTGCTGGCCATGCCAGAGGGTGTTATTGCCACTGGCGGCGGTATTGTGATGCGTGAAGAGAATCGCGACTTATTAAAACCTGCACAAGTGATATACTTACGCGCATCCCTAAGCGAGCAGCTTCGTCGTACGGCCAACGATCGCAAACGTCCACTGCTGCAAACGGGCAATCCGCGCGAGGTGCTTGAACGTTTAATGAACATCCGCGATCCCTTGTATCGGGAAATTGCGACCCAAACGATCGAAACGGATGGCGCCAATTCGCGGTCCATTGCCACTCGGCTTGCTCGTCATTACGGCGATCAGAGTGAATAACGCAAGAGCGAAGACATGTCTGTACAGTGCACGACCTTATACGTAGAACTTGGTGATCGTCGTTATCCGATATACATTGGGCCCAACCTATTACATGCCACTACCTTGCTGGGCGATGCGATAACGGGCCGGCAAATCGTTGTTGTCACCAACGAGACTATTGCGCCTTTATATTTGGATGCTGTGTTGCGCCAATTACCCGCTGAGGCCTTGGTAAGCTCGGTGATCCTACCTGATGGTGAGCAGTACAAAACCTGGCAGACATTAGGCGATATTTTTGACCAGGTGTTACGCGCCCGACATAACCGCAGCACCACATTTGTTGCTCTGGGTGGCGGTGTTGTGGGTGACATCACCGGCTTCGCTGCGGCCTGCTATCAGCGCGGTGTAAATTTTGTGCAGGTGCCGACTACGCTACTGGCACAGGTGGATTCTTCGGTGGGTGGCAAAACGGCGGTCAATCATCCGCTTGGTAAAAACATGATTGGCGCTTTTTATCAGCCCAATGCCGTCATTATCGACACTGCGACCCTGTCAACGCTTGGCGATCGTGAATACGCCGCAGGCTTGGCCGAGGTTGTGAAATACGGATTAATATTTGATGCCGATTTCCACGCTTGGCTTGGTGCGAACAGGGTGGGGCTCAGGTCGAGAGACGCCAATGTGCTGAGTTACGCGATTAAGCGTTCGTGTGAGATTAAAGCCGAAGTGGTTGCCGCTGACGAGCGTGAATCGGGGCTACGTGCCATCTTGAATTTGGGTCATACCTTTGGGCATGCCATCGAAACGCACATGGGTTACGGTGCTTGGTTGCACGGTGAGGCGGTCGCCGCGGGTATGGTGATGGCTGTGCGTTTGTCGGCGATGCGCCACTCGGTTTCTGATGGTTTGGTGACCGAGCTCGAGCACTTGCTGACCGATTTGGGTTTACCCATTTGGGCGCCCGAGGGCATGAGTTCGAACACCTTTATCGACCTCATGTCTTTGGACAAGAAAGTGATCGACGGGCGAATGCGTTTTGTCCTGCTTGCGGCCTTAGGCGAAGCGGTGGTCGTTGACGATGTTCGACAAGATGAACTGCACGCTTTGATTGATCGATAAGGCCTTTAATTTGAGGCAAATCTTGTACAGTTTTGGCCATAGGTTTGTCGATATGCCTAAGAGCGTGTAAAATCCGTCTCCCCCTAAGAAGAAGCGCCCCTTGAGCCTCGCGCGGGGAGTGCGCCGCACACACGATCTACAACCATTAACTTGTATTGGAATAGCTATGAACGCTGGCCTATATCGCCCTGAAGAATTCCGTGATAACTGCGGGTTTGGATTGATTGCCCAAACCACAGGAGAAGCGAGTCACCGCCTGTTGCAGACGGCGATTGAGTCGCTGACCTGCATGACTCACCGAGGTGGTATTGCCGCAGACGGTAAGACCGGTGATGGTTGCGGGCTCTTGTTCCAGATGCCCAAGAGTTTCTTTAAAGATGAGGCGAGCAAGGTCTTAGGGGTGACTTTGCCGGATCATTTCGCGATTGCGCAGACCTTTTTGAGCCAAGACCAAGAGGCCGCCGCCACAGAACGCACGGCGCTAGAAACGGCTTTACGCGCTCAAGGGCTGAATCCTCTGGGTTGGCGTGTCGTGCCTACAGATGCGTCAGTCTGTGGTGAAATTGCCTTGGCCAGTTTGCCCCGTATCGAACAGTGTTTCGTCGTCGAAGCTGATTCCGATGACTCTGTGTCACTCGAAGCCAAGTTGTTGATCGCGCGTCGCAGAACAGAAAAAGCGCTGGCAGGAGCTGAGCATGAGGCGTTTTATTTGTGCAGTTTGTCGGCCAAAGTCGTGTCCTACAAAGGTTTGGTCATGCCAGCGGATTTACCGCAATTTTATGCGGATCTGGGCGATCCTCGCTTGCAGACCGCGATCTGTGTTTTTCACCAGCGTTTCTCGACCAACACCCTGCCCAAGTGGCCATTAGCACAACCCTTTCGCTTGTTGGCGCACAACGGTGAGATCAACACGATCGAGGGCAACCGCAATTGGGCAGACGCTCGCTCCGCTTTGTTTGAAACAGATCTGCTGCCGAATATTGCCGACATCCAGCCGATAGTTAATCGCACCGGCTCCGACTCGTCGAGCCTGGATAATATGCTTGAGGTGCTGCTGACGGGCGGCGTAGATATGCCCCGCGCGTTGCGGATGTTGATTCCACCGGCGTGGCAGAATCTTGAATCGATGGACGCCGACTTGCGTGCGTTTTACGAGTACCACTCCATGCACATGGAACCTTGGGATGGTCCTGCTGGTATCGTGCTCACTGATGGTCGATATGCCACCTGTTTGCTGGATCGAAACGGCCTGCGTCCTGCGCGCTGGGTCAAGACTCGAGATGGATTTTTGACCGTTGCGTCCGAAATCGGCACATACAGCTACAAGCCTGAAGATGTGGTTGCCAAGGGTCGCGTTGGTCCAGGGCAAATGCTGATGGTAGATACCGAAACCGGTGAAGTCTTGCACACCGCTGATATCGACAACCGCTTGAAGACCCGCAAGCCTTATAAGCAGTGGTTGCGCGACAACTCAGAGCGAATTGAGGGGACTTTCGAGGGTGAGGTTGATCCCGGTATCGAGGTGTCGGAGTTAGATGCTTACCAAAAAATGTTCCAGGTAAGTTTTGAAGAGCGAGATCAGGTTTTCCGGCCCTTAGCGGAATCGGGTAACGAGGCGGTCGGCTCTATGGGCGACGATACTCCGATGGCTGTACTGTCGCAGCAGACGCGAAGCCTGTACGACTATTTCCGGCAAAAGTTCGCGCAGGTCACGAACCCACCGATCGACCCTTTGCGTGAAACGATTGTGATGTCACTCGAAACGGACTTGGGGCGTGAGCAAAACCTATTTACTGAGGGGCCTGAGCATGCGCGGCGAATTATTTTGCGCTCGCCGGTCCTGTCGCAGAGTAAATTTAATCGTTTATTGAATCTTGATCGACCCGGTTTTGAGGTTGCCGACATTGACGCAACCTATGCACCCGCTGAGATGAGCTTGGCCGGCGCGGTAGAAGCTTTGTGTCAACAGGTCGAGCAAGCTGTGCGCGAAGGCGCGACCATTATGATCATTTCGGATCGTAAAATCGCGACCGATCGCCTGCCGATTCACAGCTTGCTGGCGACGGGTGCGGTTCATCACCACTTGATTAAAGTGGGACTTCGTTGTGATGCGAACTTGGTAATCGAGACGGGCAGTGCCCGTGACTCCCATCAAATTGCCTGCTTGCTTGGTTTTGGCGCGACAGCGGTTTACCCCTACTTGGCCTACGCGGTATTGGATGATTTGCTGCGCAAAGGCGAGATTTTGGGTGACCCCAGTATTTGTTACAAAAATTATCGCAAGGGGATTAACAAGGGCTTGTTGAAAATCATGTCCAAAATGGGCATATCGGCGGTCAGTTCTTATCGCGGAGCACAGCTGTTTGAAGCCATCGGTTTGGCGTCAGAAGTGGTTGAAACGTGTTTTAAAGGGGTGGCAAGCCGAATCAGCGGTGCCGATTTCATCGATCTTGAGGATGATCAAAAAGCCTTGGCGCGAACCGCCTGGTCGATGCGCAAATCGTTGGTTCAGGGCGGCTTGTTGAAATATGTGCACGGTCAAGAATATCACGCCTTTAACCCAGATGTAGTTCTAGCCCTGCAACAAGCGGTGGCGAGCGGTGATCGAGGTATTTACCAAAAGTACAGTCACATGGTGAACAGCCGCCCAGTGGCTACGTTGCGCGATTTGATGAAGCCAGTGCTGGCAGACGAGCCCTTGCCGTTAGAGGAGATCGAACCGGTAGAAGCGATATTGCCGCGCTTTGACTCTGCCGGTATGTCGCTGGGGGCACTGAGCCCCGAAGCACACGAAGCGCTGGCCGCGGCAATGAATCGCATCGGTGCTCGCTCGAACTCGGGTGAAGGCGGTGAGGATCCGGCGCGTTATGGCACAGAACGGGTCTCTAAAATTAAGCAAATTGCCTCAGGCCGATTCGGGGTGACGCCGCACTATTTGGTCAACGCCGAGGTATTACAAATTAAAGTGGCACAGGGCGCCAAGCCCGGTGAGGGTGGCCAATTACCCGGCGGCAAAGTCAACGACTTAATTGCACGCCTGCGCTATTCGGTACCGGGAGTGACTTTGATTTCACCACCCCCCCACCACGATATCTATTCAATTGAAGATTTGGCTCAATTGATTTTCGACTTAAAGCAGGTAAACCCCGACGCTCTGGTGTCGGTAAAACTCGTGTCGGAACCTGGCATTGGTACCATCGCCGCAGGTGTCGCCAAGGCCTATGCCGATTTGATTACCATCAGTGGTTACGATGGCGGAACGGCGGCAAGCCCGATCACATCGATTCGTCACGCGGGCTCCCCCTGGGAATTAGGTCTAGCGGAAGTTCAGCAAACCCTGCGTGGTAACCGTTTGCGCGGCTCGATTCGACTGCAGGCTGACGGTGGGATGAAAACCGGCCTTGACGTGATCAAAGCCGCCATTTTGGGTGCCGAAAGTTTTGGCTTTGGTACCGCCCCAATGGTCGCCTTGGGTTGTAAGTACTTACGTATCTGTCACCTCAATAATTGCGCAACCGGTGTTGCCACTCAAGACAGTCGTTTGCGTGATGATCATTTCAACGGCACCGTCGATATGGTCGTGAACTTTTTCACGATGGTGGCCGAGGAAACTCGAGAGTGGTTGGCAAAGCTGGGCGTTCGAAGCCTAGAAGAATTGATTGGCCGAACGGATTTACTCGAGTTGTTACCGGGCGATACCACCAAACAAAGCCACTTAGATTTGGCTCCAATTCTACATGTGGATCCAGCGGCTGCCGATCAACCGCAGTTCTGCCAGGTTGCCTCGAACGATCCCTTCGACCAAGGCGAACTCGCCGAGCGTATGGTTGCGGATGCACTGCCGATGATCGAAGCCGCGAGCGGCGGTGATTTGAACTATCGGGTCGGCAATTGCGATCGTTCGATTGGGGCGCGTTTGAGCGGCGAAATCGCGAAACGCCACGGCAATTTGGGTATGGAGTCAGCCCCTCTGATTATCCGCTTAGAGGGCACAGCTGGCCAAAGCTTTGGTGTGTGGAATGCCGGTGGTCTGCACATGTACCTAGAGGGCGATGCCAACGACTATGTAGGTAAAGGTATGGCCGGTGGCAAGCTCGTCTTGTTCCCACCGAAAGGCAGTGCCTTCGAGGCCAAAGACGCGGCTATTATTGGTAATACGTGTTTGTACGGCGCGACTGGCGGCGAGCTTTATGCCTCGGGTACAGCGGGAGAGCGCTTTGCGGTCCGTAACAGTGGAGCACATGCCATCGTTGAAGGTGCTGGAGATCATTGTTGCGAATACATGACTGGCGGTACCGTCATTGTTCTGGGTCCGGCTGGGGTGAACTTTGGCGCCGGTATGACGGGCGGTTTTGCTTATGTACTGGACGAAGACAGAACGTTCATCGATCGTTATAACAGCGAGTTGGTGGAAATTTGCCGTATTAATGCCGAGTATATGGAAGCTTACCGTCACCACTTGCGTCAGCGCATCAAAGATCACGCGCGAGAGACTGGCTCGGCATGGGCGACACATTTGTTAGAAAATTTTGAAGATTATATCGGTAAATTCTGGTTGGTTAAGCCGAAAGCAGCAGACTTGAGCACCTTGTTGTCACGTCTGCGAGACACGGATTAATCAGAAGGAGGACGGGCATTTATGGGAAGCCGTGCAAGTAACAATTTTCAGTTTATCGATGTCGGTCGTAATGATCCGAATAAACGTGATATTCAGAATCGTAAAACGCAGTACATCGAAATCTACGACCAATTTACAGAATCACAGGTTGAGAACCAAGCCGATCGTTGCTTGGCCTGTGGTAATCCCTATTGCGAGTGGAAGTGTCCCGTTCACAATTTCATCCCTAATTGGTTGAAATTGGTGTCAGAGGGACATCTGTTTGAAGCAGCGGAATTGTCGCATCAAACCAACACCTTGCCGGAAGTGTGCGGGCGTGTGTGTCCACAGGATCGCTTATGCGAAGGCGCCTGTACCTTAAACGAAGGCTTTGGTGCAGTCACCATCGGTGCTACCGAAAAATACATTACCGACACTGCGCTAGCGATGGGCTGGCGTCCTGATCTGTCGGGCGTCGTGCCAACCGATAAGCGGGTTGCCAT
This sequence comes from Halieaceae bacterium, assembly GCA_023253715.1. Lineage (GTDB taxonomy): Bacteria > Pseudomonadota > Gammaproteobacteria > Pseudomonadales > Halieaceae > Aequoribacter. Next base: position 1,663 of record JALRFH010000021.1, on the reverse strand, counting down.
TATTGGCGCGGGCCCTGCCGGTTTGGGGTGCGCCGATGTGCTGACTCGTGCCGGTGTTAAAGCGGTTGTATTCGATCGCTATCCCGAAATTGGTGGATTGCTGACCTTTGGTATCCCTGAATTCAAACTCGAGAAAGACGTGATGGTGCGTCGCCGTGAAGTGTTCGAGGGTATGGGTATCGAGTTTAAGTTGAATACCGAAATTGGCAGTGACATCACCATCGAGCAGTTGCTGGCAGATTATGATGCGGTATTCCTAGGTATGGGTACCTACAAAGCTATGTTGGGACGTTTCCCCGGTGAAGAGCTGCCCGGCGTCCACAAAGCCTTAGATTATCTGATTGGCAATGTGAACAATAACCGCGGATACCCGCAAGCGGCAGAGAACTACGTGAATCTGAAAGGCAAGCGCGTTGTGGTACTGGGTGGCGGTGACACGGCGATGGATTGTGTTCGCACTGCGGTCCGACAAGGTGCGAAAGAGGTGATCTGTGCCTACCGCCGTGACGAGCTGAACATGCCTGGCTCGCGTAAAGAAGTGCAGAACGCGCGGGAAGAAGGTATTCAGTTCTTATTCAACCGTCAGCCAATCGAAGTCGTGGAAACCAACGGCAAAGCCAGCGGTATTCGTGTGGTCGAAACAGCATTAGGCGAGCCTGGCCCTGATGGTCGTCGTCGCCCTGAGCCTATCGAAGGCAGCGAACAAGTCATCGAGGCTGACGCTGTGATTGTCGCTTTTGGTTTCCAGCCAAGCCCAGCAGAATGGTTCGGCTCGGCGGGCGTAGAGTTGAATGACTGGCAAGGAGTTGTGGCGCCGGAGCATCAGAACTTTAAGTTCCAAACCACCAACCCAAAAATCTTTGCTGGGGGCGATATGGTCCGCGGCAGTGATCTTGTGGTAACCGCTATTTGGGAAGGACGCCAAGCCGCAGAAGGCATCCTAGACTACTTAGAAGTATAATTTTTGCAGCGAGCGAGCTTGTGTCGAATTTAAAAAATGATCGTTTTTTACGCGCCTTAATGCGCCAACCTGTCGATCGCACGCCTATTTGGATGATGCGTCAGGCCGGCCGCTATTTGCCAGAGTATCGGGCAACGCGAGCGCAAGCAGGCTCGTTTTTGGATCTTTGCAAGAATACTGAGCTCGCTTGTGAAGTTACTATGCAGCCCTTGCGACGCTACCCAATGGACGCGGCAATCCTGTTTTCGGATATTTTGACCATTCCCGATGCCCTGGGTCTGGGTCTGTATTTTGAAGAGGGTGAAGGACCTAGGTTCCACAAGACGGTGCGCTGTGAGGCAGATATCGATACCTTAAATGATTTCAAAGCGGCAGACGATTTGAGCTACGTTATGGACGCAGTCAGCGCGATTCGTAATGAATTAAATGGCGAAGTTCCTTTGATTGGCTTTTCGGGTAGCCCGTGGACACTAGCGACGTATATGGTTGAAGGCGGCAGTAGCAAGGACTTTGCTCGCGTTAAAGCTATGGCCTATGACCAGCCTGAAGTGATGCATAAGCTGCTGGCTTTGTTGGCCGATGCAGTAGCAGATTACCTAAACGCGCAAATTGCCGCGGGTGCCCAGGCCGTACAAATTTTTGATACCTGGGGCGGTAGTTTAAGTGCTTCGGCCTACAAAGTGTTCTCGTTGAAGTACATGC
>JALRFH010000245.1 GCA_023253715.1 Halieaceae bacterium | reverse complement strand
AACGTTTAAGGTGTAGTCCGGGGTATTCGACAAACCGACCAGTGGCGCTGCAATCGTTGGGTCGTTCTCGATCTTGCCATCCAGAATACCCAAGGCGACATCGATGCTTAACGCGTCGCTTGCAGCCCAAACGATTTCAGCCTCTAGACCATCGACCGTTGAGCCTTTGATGTTACCCAGGTTCTGGTTTAGGGCGGTTGGATCATTAGGATCAGGGGTGACGGTAATGTACTGACGATCTTGGTGATCAATGGTGAAGACCGTTACGTTGGTGCGCAGCGACGCGCCCCAATCCTTTTTAACACCCACTTCCAAAGAATCTACAATTTCCGGATCCGCCGCACGCTCGTTGATGGTTGCACGGGGATTAAACGTACCCGACTTAAAGCCCTGACCGTAACTGGCGTAGATCATGGTTTGATCGTCCATTTGGTACTCGACACCAAGGCGAGGGGTCACACGATTCCAGTCTTCTGACTTAGGAGCGTCCAGCACGCCATCACCGTTGGTATCGCGACCCAATACTTGCGGGAATACCGCAGTAGCGGGGCGCACGTAGCCGGGAATCCAGCCACTGCTTGGATAAACGTTGCTTAGGTTAACACCGTTCTTCACGAAGGCTTCTTTTTCTTCCTCGGTATAACGTGCACCGATCGTGACCGACCACTGGTCGTTCAAATCAATCGAGCTCTGCGCATACACAGCGGTAGACTTGCTGTTATTGCAGCCCGTCACCTCACGGGTCAACCCTGTAGCGCCCAACGCACCATACGCCGCACGCCCCAAGAACCCGAGAATGGCGTCGAAGTGACCGCAAGACTCGCCGTCGTAGTTGTAAATACCACCTACGACCGAATAGCCCTCTTTGGCGTAGCTAAACTGCAATTCGTGGCTGGTGTTTTCGTCGTCGTAGAACGCCGGCACGTCGAAGATATCCAAAGGCGTGTTGTCGAAGTCGATGTTGGTATCGGAGTAGCTCTCGCGCGAGGCGCCAATGTACTTGACGGTTAGCTCATCTGACACATTCCATTCCGCCGTTAGACTAAAGCCTTTAAGCTCGACATAGTTGTCGGTGGGCATCGAGGTGTAAGAATCAAAGACCGAACCGGGAACCGGCGCATTGGTTAGCAAACTTGGCAACAAACGGTAGCCGCCTTTAGCGTTTGAGTCGTCTTCGGTTTGATCGTAGGCAAGCTGTATGAACAGATTATCCGTAGGCGTTAACTCCAAAGTTGCACGCATCGCGGTCAGATCTTTGTTGTAGTTTTCGGGATCTTGGTAACCCATACTGTCAGCGACGATCAAATACTCGCCAAAGCCATCACGCGACAAATCGGCATAACCCAAACCCAAATACGCTTTGTCTTTGACCAGTGGCAGCTCAGCGGTGAGCTTGAAATCCTGCTGGCCGTAAGAACCCACGGTTACATCAACCTGAGCGTTGGCCTCGCCCGACATACGCGTGGTGACGTATTTGACCGCACCACCGATGGTGTTTTTGCCATACAGCGTTCCCTGCGGGCCGCGCAGCACTTCGATGCGCTCAACATTTAATAAGTCCAATACCGCACCCTGTGGACGAGCCATATAAACGTCATCGACATAGATACCGACCCCCGGCTCATAACCCCACAGCGGATCTTGCTGACCCACACCGCGAATAAACGCCGTCAGGGTGGAGTTCGTCGCACGGCTGTTCTGCAAGGTGGTGTTAGGTGAAAACTGCTGCACCTCGGTCAGTACCGATATCCCCGCGCTGTTTAGGGCCTCACTGCCGAGCGAAGTGACTGACACTGGCACTTCTTGCAAGTTTTCCGTGGTACGCCGAGCGGTAACCTCAACGACCTCTAGCGTCGCCTGGCGTTTTTTCTCTGCATTTTGGGCATTAGCGATTTGACCGCTTACGGCCAAGGTGACCGCCGTAGCCAACACAGACAACTTCATTCGCGTGTTCATGACTCCATCCTCATTCGTTATGTTTATCGTTTATTTCAACATTTGTTGAAACTGCAGACCACATTAATTCAACGTTTGTTGAATTGTCAAGAGGTGAAATTACACATTTTTGCTAAGGCAGCACACACGCAATAAAAGTACCGCGGGCGCTCGAAAGCGCGCCTACAGTAGACATGCATGCCTGCACGACACTGCCTGCAGGCCTACTGACATAGAGGGTTACTTACGCCGATGCGGAAGTTGCTTCCGAGATTTGAAGTCTTTGTGGACCGCGAATCAAACCACCCGGCGTTGGGCCTTGCATGACGCCGTCTTTAAAGGTCACCTCGCCCGACTTAATCGTTGCGACATAGCCCTCGGCTCTTTGCAGCAAGCGCTTCCCACCTGCCGGCAAATCGGAAGCGACCCACGGCTCGCCCAGTTTAATGGCCCCAAGGTCAATGATATTCAAATCCGCTAAATAGCCAGGTTCGATGACGCCACGATCGTCAAGTCCGTACAGGCGTGCGGTGTCGCGGCACTGGCGTTGCACCGCATACTCGAGCGATAAGCGCCGTCCCTGACGATCTCTCACCCAATACTGCAGCATGTAAGTAGAAGCCGCTGCATCGCAAATCGTGCCACAGTGCGCACCGCCATCCGATAGCGAGTTTACACAATCATCCGAGTGCAAGGGGTCTTCTAAGAAATTGTAGTTACCATCAGCCCAGTTCAGCAAAGGGAAGTAAATAAATCCTGTGCCCTCGTTGCTCAACAGTAAATCGTAAGCGTATTCTGCCGGGGCCACACCGGCTTCTTTAGCCAGCGCCTCGATCGATTCTGCAGCGGTGGGCTCGTAGTTAAACTCTGGCCCCATGGCGTACAGCATGTTAAATGCCGACGACATCATTTCAATGATGATTTGTAAATCGGGGTCCAGTATTTCATTGGGCTCGGCAATCAGGCGAGCCCGAAATTCCGGATCGTTCAGCGCCGCCCACTGCTCTTCCCAGGGCTTATCAGCAATGGCCATCCAACTCGCTTTGGCAGTGAATGGGTGCAGGCTGGCCTGAAATCCCAAAATCAAACCCGTGGCACGCATCGATACCTGGGCCATAATGTTGGCGCCTTTGGCGTTTTCTTCGCGCATATTCTTCAGCATGTCGTCAAAGGGCATCGCTTTTATAGGCGATTGCAGCGCGGTGTAGGTGACCGGCACACCGTATTCTCGGCTTAACTTACCCATCCAACCGAACTCATCCCACTCGGGCACCAAGTCACTGGACAATTCAAACACGCCATGACCCACGCGCCCCATAGCCGCACCAATAGCAAGCAACTCTTCTTTGGTGGCTGTTGTGCCCGGCACCAACTCTTTATCGATGGATTTGTGCAGTACGGTCCGCGAGGTCGAAAAGCCCAATGCGCCGGCCTTTAATCCGTCCTCAACAATGGCTGCCATACGCGCGATATCGGTTTCGGTGGGGTCCTCGTTACGGGCACCGCGATCACCCATGACATAAGCACGTACCGAGCCATGGGGGACCTGCGCTGCCACGTCGATGGTGCGAGGCAAGGCCTCAAGTGCGTCCATGTATTCTGGGAAGGTTTCCCAATTCCAGCTCATACCTTCCGCTAAGGCTGAACCGGGAATATCTTCTACACCTTCCATTAAGCCAATAAGCCATTCGTGCCGCGAGGGCTCGGCAGGGGCGAAGCCCACACCACAGTTACCCATCACAACGGTAGTGACACCGTGCCACGATGAGGGCGCCATCTCTTGGTCCCAAGTGGCTTGCCCATCGTAATGCGTGTGAATATCCACAAAGCCCGGAGTCACAATATTACCGCTCGCATCGATTTCTTGCGCTCCTCGATCTAGCCCTTGCCCTACAGCGACGATTTTATCGGCTTGAATTGCCACATCGGCTTGATAGGGGGCACCACCATTACCATCAACAACCATACCGCCGCGAACCACTAAATCGTACATCACTAACCTCTTATTATTTACTTAACGCTGTTCAGTAAGAGTGCTTAAGCACCGCAGCAATGTCAATTAAATCGTGGGCACCTGGTCAAACCAGGGTTGTGCTCGCTCGAGCTGGCCGGCGAGCGAATACAGCAGTCCCTCTTCACCAAAGTCTGCGGCAAACATCGTACCTATGGGTAAACCTGACTCATTCCAGTATAACGGCACAGACATCGCCGGCGCGCCCGTGGCATTGAACAGCATAGTAAAGGCCGAGTAGCTGACGACATCCATTTCGTAACCTTTATCCATGCGGGTTAACGCAAGCTTACCCAAATCCATGGGCGGATTGGCAAGTGTTGGCGATAACAGTACATCAAAGCGTCCGTGAAAACCGCTCACGTGTCGACCTATGCGATGAATGGTTTGCACCGACTCGTGATAATCGGACGCCTTATTGTTCAAGGCCGCTTGATAGCGCAACCAAATTAAGGGCTCTAGATCCTCTTCCGTGACTTTGCGCTAATAGTGCGAGCCACGCCATGCTGCGGCGGACCAGCATGATAAAGCTGTGCTCCAAAGTGCAATCCGAGGGCCTGCATACCAAGGCAAACGCCTAAAACGGGCTTTGTACCCACGATTTGGTGGACCGCCTCCATGAGGCAACCGGCATCTTGCGGCAACCCAGGCCCTGGCGAGAACACGACCGCGTCCGCCACTTCCAGAATGTTCATGGCATGCGGATCATCGTTCCGAACGACCTCCACCGAATCCACCATCGGCTCCAAGCGGTGCACCAAGTTGTAGGTGAACGAATCCAAATTGTCTAGAACGGCAATGCGCATGCAGCAAAAGTACTTCGGGGAAGGTTTGGGAGCTAGGGGAACAAACCAACGAGCTACGCCCTCTAGCTACTTAGCTCTCTAGCCACCAAGCGTCTATCACCCGCGCATGTGGCCGCGCTCCATGCGCTTCAGGCCACCGCCGCGCAGGAGGTCGT
>JALRFH010000047.1 GCA_023253715.1 Halieaceae bacterium | reverse complement strand
ACCATAGCCAATCCTTATCATAAGCTAAATTTATAGTGCGTTAGCTAATTATAACGTAAATTGAAGATGTCCGCCCCTTGCGGGTCAAATCGTCGGTCAGCGGGACGCTGGTCGGGTAGAGTTTGTAGATCGACTCATCCTGCGACCAATAATGCAGCGCGCGCGAGGTGATATCGACGAGGATCGCGCCATTCCGCAAATTGCTGAAATACGGTTGCCAGTCGAGCGCGCGGAAGCTCGAGATGTTATGGGTCAGCGTTTGCGATATCTCGCGCTCGATTTCGGTGGTGCCCTGCGATTGCGCCACCGCCCCGCTTGCTGCCGTTGCTGCAAGCCCCGCAACAAACGCACGGCGCCCCAGGGCTCGTGTAGTGTGGTCCGACATCTCAATTGCTCCGGTTCTGGCCAGATTCCTCGTATGGCGCCTCTTAATTGAGAACCACGGCAAGGCGCAATTAAAACCACTGTTACAGGGCGCTTTCTGGGTTTGATGTGCGCCAAAGGACAGGGTAATCAGGCGCGGAAACCAAAGGGGACACTCCATGAACCGCCGCGCCGCACTTTTGGGTCTGCTTTCGGCTACGGTTGCTGCCTGTGCACCAGCTTCTGGGGTCAAGATCGGCCCCGACGGCCTGCCGCTTCCGCAGGTCTATCGTATTGCCGCCGATGGGCAGGATGCGGTGATGTTCCATTTCCTGGACGGCATGAACGCCCTACGAAAAGCGGCTAGGCTTCAGCCGGTGGCCTATAACGCACAGCTCAACGCCGCCGCCGCCACCCATTCGCGCGACATGGCCATACAAAACCGCCCCTGGCATTTCGGGTCCGACGGCTCTTCCCCTTTGGATCGCGGCCGACGCGTCGGATTCCCGGGGCGGATCATGGGGGAAAATATCTCGGAAACCTACGAGACCGAGAAGGGCTGCGCGAACTGGCTCGAAGCTGAGAAGTCGATATCGAGCGAAATCGAGAAACCGTCTGCCTGCTGTTCAAAATGAACCTTATTTTTGGGGCTGATCAGTTTACCCGTCTTGTCGAAGGTCAATTCACCCTCGTCAATGTAGAGAGGGTAATAGCCTTCCACGAGGTTCTCTGGAGGCGAGGTTACGACATTACCATCGGCATCGACAAATAAAGCAAGCCCGTCCTCGTTGGTGGCCTGCACCAGGTTAAAGATCTTAGGCACCGAGCCCACACCGAGGGGCACATCGTCGAGTCCTAACCGTGCGGTGCCCTTAACCTTTATCGTCGAGGTGTCGCCGGTGGTGCCGGTTGTAAAGGAGAAGCTATTAGTCGTCGCCGAATATCGTACCGTCACCCCTCCAACGCTGGCACCGGTATCAGGATCAGCGATCTGGTTCACGCGCTCCTCAAGTGCGGCAGCAAGGGTCGTCCCAACATAATTACCCGCAGGTATCTCGATGACACCCGAGATCCCGTTAACTGACACATTGAAAATGTTCTCGTTATTGTTGGCCGTCAAACGGAAGACTTCAGTAAGATCACTTTGTGCTGCACGCCCGGCAGCAATGGCGGGCTCCGAGGCAAGGCCACGCCCTGCTTCGAATACGTAATCGCTACGAGTTGCGCCAAATCCGAACAATCCGTTCTCGCCACTACCAATGATGCGTGCGTCGAGGTTGATAGCCTCACTCGGGTCGGTGTTTCCACCAGACAGAATTGTCTTACGTCCAATCTGGATATTCGAGGCCTTTTGGTTCTCATCGACGCCTATGGCGCCATTGGTATTGATCCTTTCCCCGGTTGTACCACTCAAGACGCTAAAGGATTTAGTGTCGCTATTATACTTGACTTCAATGCCAAAGCGTTTGTCGTTAAGTTGGATTTCTTCGCCATCCGCAACAAAGCTTTCGGCTGAAAACACTTCACCCCCACGGATCAACACTTGCCGTGTATTTCCCGCATCGGGGATGCCAAGTCCATTTGTGTCACTGGCACCCGCGGCGCCCGATACGGTGAAGGAGTTAAAGTTACTCCCGGTACCGGTGCCAAGTACGGAACGATCAACTGTGAACTCCAACCGCTGGTTTACCTCATCATAGGCAATCTTAATCGGTGGGTTTTTTTCGTCGACCCAAGTCGCACGGTTGGTGGCCGCCAAGGTTGCGCTTCTAACCGTGACATCTACATTGTTACTGACATCAAGTACGAATTGCGCCGCATCAAGAGCGAAATTGCCCAACCCCAACGCAGTTATCGCATCGGTCGCGGTGGTGTTCTTGGCACTGTCAATAACAAAAGCGTTGTCGAATGATGTATCCGTTACTTCGCGTGTCGCGGCAGAACCAATTTCGCGCAAGATGATCTTTTTGCTGTTAAAGGTGGTCAAAACACCCTCTGTGCCGCTTTCTGCACCTTCAAAGAAGGCCTCTACGTCAGCGGATGGGTTGAAAAGCAATGTAATCTCGCCGTCATCGGTGAAGGAGGTGTCTGAAAGAGCTAGGTCGGATGTATCGACTTTTAATAGCACATAGTTGACGTTGCCATCGGTGACCCGAGTACCATCAGCATCAAGCACTCGTAAAGCGCGGCCGTTAAGATTACTATCAAGCGTGCTGCCCTGAAGCTGAATCGATGCCGAGTTTGCGACATAGTCAGTTTCCTTGACATAGATCGATAGCGTGTTCTGCGTTGCATCATAGGACAGCTTGTTGTTGTCCGCAGGTGCATCGAGCACGGCTTTATTATCGAAAACCGTTAGGCTTGGGCGGTCGTTGAAGTAGGAATAGGCCAAATACCTCGATGCAGCAGCGCCACCAATTTCTTCGCTGCCAGTATAATGATCAACTTCGATGACCGCAGATTGCTGGGGTATTTCGTTAATCGCTTGACCTGATGCGCGGGTGAAGATGCGCCCGTCTACACCAAGAGTAGTGGCCCCAGTGCCGAAGTTGGTTCCAGTGCTATCGTAGATATACTCGTTAAGTGTAGCGTTGATGCGTTCTTGTGTGTGCACAAGGAATTCATCTTTGCTGAAATCAGGCGATGCACCGTTGATATCGATACCCGAAAGCTGAGAGACGGATGTTTCTTGCAACAGGTCAATCGATATGCGGTTTGCACCAAGGCCGACCGGTGTGCCATCCGCACCGACCTTGAAGAGGTCAATGGTTAATTCATCATCGACGTTTTGTACGATCTGAAATTTTTTATCGTCACCATAGGCTGCGTTGATCGCGCGTTCTACCTCTTCGGCAAGTTGGGTGGCATTGTACTTGCCGGGGCGCAGATCGATCGATACGGGCGCGTCGCCATCATCGACGTTCACTAGCAAGAAATCACGACCCCAGAAGATGTCACTATCGGTTTTTCCAGAGTCTCGCGTGGCTTGGTAGAGTAGGGGGTCTGTAACTATCTCGACCAGCTTGTCGCCTTCTTCCCCAAAGTCGAAGCTGCTTTG
>JALRFH010000012.1 GCA_023253715.1 Halieaceae bacterium | reverse complement strand
GGCCTGATTCGTAATTTGGATTTTGTGCGCAAAATCTCGCACTTTTGGATGCCTCTGGGCAAACGGGTCGTCATCGTTGGCGGTGAGCTGGTGGGTTTGGAGTTGGCAGAATACCTGCACGATCGTGGTCGCGATGTCACTGTGCTGCATGAAGAGCCACGGATGGGCGCGGGTTTAACTTTGGTGCGTCGTTTGCGCTTATTGGCAGAGTTACGAGAGCACGGTGTAACGTTACATCGCGGGGTCTCGAATGTCGCGATTGATCATACGCATGTATCCTTCAACGACGAAAAAGGCGAAGGCGCGACCGTCGCGGCCGACACGGTGATTGTGGCGCGGGGTGCTGACAGTAATAGATCTCTCGTGAACCAATTAAGTAGCGTTTTGTATCCCGTCTATGAGATCGGTGACAGCACGGGCGTCACTTATATTGAAGGTGCTATGCGAGATGCAATGCAAGTGGCAGATAAAATACTATCGGCGTAACCCCTGGCGGTAAAAAAGGGCTGTATGAATAAACTCGACCTAAGCAATTCACGCGATCGGACTTTTGCCCGCATATTGGAACGTCAGGCGGCTGAGGCCGGGTCTACCGTGTTTTTGCGAACCGACGAGGTCGCGATCACCTTTGCCGAGGCCGAGTCTATCACTAACCGCTTAGCATCTGGGCTCCTGGCACATGGACTTTCCGCGGGAGATCGCGTTGCCTTATACATGAGTAATCAACCCGAGATGGTGTTACTGGCACTTGCGATTAACAAGTTAAGTGCCGTGTGGGTGCCGATTAATCGTGACTACAAAGGTCAGTGGTTAGAAGACACTGTCGCGCGTTGTCGCGCGACCATGCTCTTTACCGATAGCGATGGCGTTGGTGAAATTAGAAAGTTAAACGCGGATCTAAAGGCCCTCACTTTGGGTGTGGTAGGTTTTGAGGTCGAGTCGGGTATCCTTACTTATCAATCATTGCTAGAAGCGCCTGAATACGTCGTCGATCACGACGCACAGTCCTACGGTGACACCTGTGCTATTTTGTGGACATCAGGCACGACAGGGCGCTCGAAGGGCGTTATGCAACCCTACAATGCATGGATTCACGCCATCGTGAACGGCGCGAGTATGCAGTACCAGTCGCAAGAGGGCGATGTGATCTATAACGTCCTACCCTTGTTCAATGCGGGCGGTTGGATTACCGCGGTATTAAGGGCACTGCTTGAGGGTATTACCGTCGTTATCGAGCAGCGCTTTTCCGTGACGCACTTTTGGGATCGTATTGCCCATTTCGGCGCAACTCAGACTTTCGCTTTGGGTGCTATGGGTACCTTCTTACTGAACGAGTCTGAACAACCCGGTGATAACAAAACGCCCTTGCGCGAAGCTCAAATCGTGCCTTTGGCCCCTGATCTTTGGCCGGTTTTTTCGAAACGGTTTGGGATCCGTTTAATTCGCGGCGGTTTAGGGCAGAGCGAATGCATGCGGGTGTTGAGTCAAACAGAAAATCGCGATGATGTTCCGGTGTATGCCCTGGGGTTTCCAGACAGTCTGGCACCGGTAACCTTACTGGATGACGAAGGGAACGAAGTGCCGGTGGGTGGGGTGGGCGAAATCGCTATCAAACCTTTAGAGCCTTACTTGATTTTTAACGGCTACTTTGACGACCCCCAGGCAACACAGAAGGCCTTTAAAGGCGACTGGTATTGCACCGGCGATGTGGGTCGGCAAGACCCTGAAACAGGCGCGTTTTTTTACGTAGATCGCAAACGTGATGCGATCCGCTTTGGAGGTCGCAACATCTCGACCCTAGAAGTTGAGAGTGTCGTGCGCCGATTTCCAGGTCTTAAAGATGTGGCTGCCTACGGCATGCCGCACCCAGACGTGCCGACCGAACACGAGCTGGCCTTAGCGATAGTCGCCGAAGACCCACAGAGCTTCGATTATGAAGGCTTATGCGCCTTTGTTAACGACAACGCACCGTACTATTTTGTGCCGCGCTACATTACTTTACGTGATGCGTTGCCTTACACACCAACCAATAAAGTCCAAAAGTACCAGCTCCAGCAGGCGGGTTTAACGGAATCGACGTGGGATTTAAAAGCCTCGGGATACAAGATCAAGCGTTAGTGCCACCGAGTTGTCGCGACTCGTCAGCGCAGAAGAAGGGCGGGCACGGTTGCCGAGCGCAATAGATCCGCTGTTCTGCTGCCAAATAAGAGACTACGCAGTGGCGAATGGCTGTAGGCCCCCATGATGAGTAGATCAATAGAACGCTCAGCGATTTCATTGGCAATCACGGTCTCAGGGTCGCCTTGAATAATCTGTGAAGTCACTGGGTAGCCGCGCTTTTCAAGTTTGTTTGTGGCCCATGCGAGCTGCTCTTGGTTGGTTCCTTGAAAGATCTCTTTTGCGGCCTCAAAGGAGAACGGAGTTGATGTTTTCTTTGTATAAGGATCATATGTAGCCATAGCATCCAATGTATCCTCTATGGCTGTATCACCCAATCCACCCTG
>JALRFH010000238.1 GCA_023253715.1 Halieaceae bacterium | reverse complement strand
CCGCCAAAACTCCGGCCGCAATTGTCCGTCGTCTCATGTCGCGCTCCACTTCCGCAGGTCCCCCGCGTGCACGCCGCTGATATTGTCAGAAGCCGCCGGAGGTCAACTCTTCCTATCTGCAATTCGTGTCTACAGGGCCGGCGGCCCATTGGCTTTGTTCTGTATGGCTTTGGTCGTATCGGTCGTTTGGTCGCTCGTATCCTGATCGATAAAACCGATGGCGGCGCAGGTTTGAGGCTGCGCGCAATCGTTACGCGCAAGGGCAAAGCGCCCAACGACTTAGAAAAACGCGCGAGTTTGTTGCGTCGTGACTCGGTACATGGTGCCTTTAACGGCACTATCCGAGTGGATGAAGAGCGCCAAAGTTTTGTGGCGAACGGCAACGAGGTTCGTGTGATCTACGCGGATGATCCGGCGACCATCGATTACACGGCGTATGGAATTAACAACGCTATCATAGTCGACAACACTGGGGTGTGGCGTGATGAAGCGGGCTTATCACAGCATTTGCAGAGCAAAGGGGTTGCGAAGGTTATTTTGACCGCTCCGGGTAAAGGGGCCCTGAAAAATATTGTCGCGGGTATTAACAACGATATGATCGAAGACTCTGACACGATCATTTCAGCAGCTTCGTGTACTACGAATGCGATCGCGCCACCACTCAAGTGCATTGATGATCACTTTGGTATAAAGGCGGGGCACGTGGAAACTGTGCATGCTTACACCAACGATCAAAACTTGATCGACAACTACCACAAGGCGGAGCGCCGCGGGCGCAGTGCGCCGTTGAATATGGTGATCACGGAAACGGGGGCCGCTAAAGCTGTGGGTAAGGTATTGCCCCAGCTCGAGGGTTTGCTGACCGGGAACGCCATTCGGGTTCCCACGCCGAATGTATCGATGGCCATACTTAATCTGACACTGAAACAAGAGACCAACAAAGACGAGCTGAACGAATTTATGCGCAACATGGCTTTGCACAGTCCTTTGCGCAAACAAATCGATTACTCCAACTCTACCGAAGTGGTGTCATCGGATTTTGTAGGGTCGCGCCACGCTTGCATCTACGATGCGCAAGCGACGATCGTGAATGGTAACCAAGCGGTGTTGTACTTGTGGTACGACAACGAGTTCGGTTATAGCTGTCAGGTGCATCGTATTCTTGAGCAAATGGCGGGAATTAAGTACAAAACGTATCCGAAGGAAAATTGATCGGATAAATTGTCCGTATTCGGGTTGTGGCGCTGGCGAAAGAGGTGCTACATCCGCTATAATGCGCCGCGACATTTATTGGTTGTTCGCGGCGCTTTTGGTTCTAGACCGCTTAAGTTTCGTGGGCACAACAATGATTAGTAAAACTCCCACGGAACTCTACGATGATTAAAATCAAACGGGGTCTGAATATCCCGATCCAGGGTACACCTTCTAGCACCATCGATGCCTTTGTTGCTCCGCGTAATGTCGGCTTGGTTGGATTTGACTATCACGGCATGAAGCCCACCATGGAAGTCCGCGAAGGCGACACGGTTCAGAAAGGACAATTGTTGTTTAGCGATAAGAAGACGCCGGGTGTGCAGTACACGGCGCCTGCTTCGGGCACTGTCTGCGCGATCAATCGCGGCGCAAAACGTGTGTTGCAGTCAGTCGTGATCGAAGTGTCTGATGCGCCGGGGATTGATTTTGGCGCTGTGACCGCCGAGCAGGCGCGCGCCATGGACCGACAAGCGCTGGTCGACAAACTGGTGGCCTCCGGCTTGTGGACTGCCCTGCGCACGCGTCCGTTTAGCAAGGTGCCAGCGATTGACGCCGAGCCAGTGGCATTGTTTATCACAGCGATGGATACTCAGCCCTTGGCGGCGGATCCCGCGGTTGTGATCGGGGCTCAAGCTGAAGCCTTTGCCCTGGGTGTTGACGTTTTGGCCAAGCTTACGAGCGGCAAAACCTATGTCTGTGCCGCTGCTGATGCCAATATTCCGGCGGCGACAGCGTCAAACGCCGAGCTCGCGACCTTTGCTGGACCTCATCCTGCGGGATTGGTGGGAACTCATATTCACTTTTTGAGTGGTGCTAGCGCCCAGCGTCCCGTTTGGCACATCGGCTATCAAGACGTGATTGCTGTGGGTCGTTTGTTACTTGACGGGCAGTTGTTCAGCGAGCGAGTTGTCGCGCTGACGGGTCCTGCGGCCAGCAATCCTCGCTTGGTCCGCACTTTGGTAGGGGCGGACCTCACCGCACTGTGCGCAGGTGAACAAAGCGCGGGTGAAACACGCGTGATATCGGGGTCTGTCTTGGGGGGGCGCAGCGTGAGTGGAGCCACCAGTTATTTGGGGCGCTATCACAACCAAGTGACGATGATCGCCGAAGGGCGTGATCGCGCCTTTATGGGGTGGTTGTCACCGGGTGCTAAACGCCATTCGAATATGGGTATCTACATTAGCAGTTTCTTCGGTGTGAAACCCCTGGCCATGACAACCAATACGAACGGTTCTGAGCGCGCGATGGTGCCCGTGGGTAGCTACGAGCGCGTTATGCCTATGGATATCCTGCCGACGCAGTTATTGCGTTCTTTGTTGGTGGGCGATACCGAGATGGCGCAACAGTTAGGCTGTTTAGAACTGGATGAAGAAGACTTGGCGCTGTGCACCTATGTGTGCCCAGGTAAATACGAATACGGCCCGATTTTGCGGGACAACCTAACGCGTATAGAGCAGGAGGGTTAATCGGTGAGTTTGCGTTCGTTTTTAGACTCGATAGAGCCGAATTTTAAAGAGGGCGGTAAGTATCAAAATTGGTATGCCTTGTACGAGGCGGTTGATACCATTTTTTATTCGCCTAACCACGTTACCAAATCGACAGCGCACGTGCGTGACGGGGTTGATTTGAAGCGCATTATGATTACGGTGTGGTTCGCGGTTTTTCCCGCCATGTTTTATGGGATGTACAATTTGGGCGTCAACGCCAACGAGGTGATTGCCGCGGGTCAGGGTGCAGCCTTAGAGGGATGGCGCGGCGCGGTTTTATATGCGATCGCGGGTAGTGACCCCAACAGCATTTGGGATTGCTTCATCTATGGCGCCGTGCATTTTCTGCCGATTTATTTCGTGACCTTCTGCGTTGGTGGATTTTGGGAAGTGTTGTTCGCCATGAAGCGCGGCCATGAGATTAACGAGGGTTTCTTTGTTACCTCGATTCTGTTCGCTTTGATTTGTCCCCCCGACTTACCCTTGTGGCAAGCAGCATTGGGCATCAGCTTCGGCGTCGTGATTGGCAAAGAAGTGTTCGGCGGAACGGGTAAAAACTTTTTGAACCCAGCGCTGACGGGGCGGGCATTTTTATACTTTGCCTACCCCGCACAGTTGTCTGGCGATGCGGTGTGGGTCGCTGTAGACGGTTACACCAGCGCGACCCCTTTGGCCCTGAATGCGATGGGCGGCGTCGATGCGATTACTCAGCAGTGGTCTTGGATGGACGCCTTTATGGGTGCTATCCCCGGTTCCATAGGTGAGACCTCCACCTTAATGGTCTTGATCGGCGGCGCGATTCTACTGGTAACCCGTATCGCCGCATGGCGTGTCGTTGCCGGCGTATTTTTGGGTATGTTTTTGCTGAGTGGTTTGTTCAACATGATCGGTTCAGAGACCAACCCAGCCTTTGCCACCCCTTGGTACTGGCACTTGGTTATGGGTGGTTTTGCCTTCGGTATGATGTTTATGGCCACTGACCCCGTATCCTCCGCTATGACCAACGGGGGCAAATGGGCATTCGGTATTCTGGTGGGTGTTATGACGGTTTTGATTCGCGTCGTGAACCCCGCGTTCCCTGAGGGCATCATGTTGGCGATTTTGTTTGCCAACTTGTTTGCACCTTTGATGGATCATTTTGTGGTGCAAGCGAACATCAAACGGAGGTTGGCACGTGTCGAGTAAAGATGGCATTGGAAAAGTCATAGGCGTCGCACTGGCGCTGTGTGTCGTGTGTTCTGTTGTGGTGTCTACCGCGGCCGTTAAGCTAAAGCCTGCGCAGGAAGTGAATAAAACGCGCGACTTAAAACGCAATATTTTGCAAGCCGCGGGTTTGTACGACGCGTCACAATCTGTCGAAAGCCAGTTCGAAAGTATTTCGACCCGAGTGGTGGATCTGCGCACCGGTCGGTTTACGGATGACATCGACCCCGCGAGTTTTGATCAACGCGCTGCCTCGAAAGACCCAGCAGGGTCAGCCGAACTCAGTGATGATCAAGACGTGGCTAAACTCTCTCGCCGCGAACACTACTCCTTGGTTTACCTTGTCGAGAGCGATCAAGGCATCGATAAAATTATCTTGCCGATTCGTGGCTACGGGCTTTGGTCCACCTTGTACGGTTTTGTCGCATTAGAATCGGACGCCAACACCATCGTGGGTTTGGGTTTTTACGAACACGGCGAGACTCCGGGATTAGGCGGCGAAGTGGATAACCCCCGCTGGAAAGCCTTCTGGCCTGGCAAACAGGTCTACAAAAACGAGGAAGTCGCCATTGCCCTAACCAAAGGGGCGGTAGATCCAGCAAGCGCTGACGCCGCTTGGCGAGTGGACGGCTTGTCGGGAGCAACCTTAACCTCGCGGGGCGTGACGAATTTGGTTCAGTTTTGGCTGGGACAGGATGGTTTTCAACCTTTCTTGACTCACTTAAAGGCAGGGGAGGCCTAATATGAGTATGTTCAAGGATACGGTGGTTAAACCCATCTTTGATAACAACCCCATTGCGTTGCAGATTCTGGGTATTTGCTCTGCGTTGGCGGTGACCAGTTCGCTGCAAGTGACGGTGGTCATGTGTATCGCACTGACTCTGGTAACGGCATTCTCGAACTTTTTTATTTCGTTGATTCGCAACTCGATACCCTCAAGTATCCGAATCATCGTGCAAATGATCATCATTGCTTCGTTGGTGATTGTGGTCGATCAGGTTCTGAAGGCGGTGGCTTACGAAATTAGTAAACAGCTCTCGGTGTTCGTGGGTTTGATTATCACCAACTGTATCGTGATGGGCCGTGCAGAGGCCTACGCCATGAAGAATCCACCCATTCCGAGCTTCTTCGACGGCATCGGTAACGGCTTGGGATACAGCGTCGTACTCTTGGCTGTTGGTTTTGTCCGCGAACTCTTTGGTGCGGGCAAGTTGTTCGGCATTGAGATTTTACCTCTGGTCACAGAAGGCGGCTGGTACAACCCCAACGGTTTGTTGCTTTTGCCACCCAGCGCATTCTTTTTGATCGGCATTTTTATTTGGGTGTTGCGCAGCGTTAAGCCAGCTCAAGTGGAAGAGCCCGAGTACTCAATCGCCAAGCACACGGTCGCTAAGGAGGGCGTGTAATGGAATATTATTTGAGCCTGTTTATACGCTCGATCTTCATCGACAACATGGCACTGGCCTTTTTCTTAGGTATGTGTACTTTTTTGGCGATTTCTAAAAAAATTCAGGCGGCATTGGGTTTGGGTATCGCGGTCATCGTGGTGCTGACCATTACGGTGCCCGTGAACAACTTAATCTACAATTACTTGTTGGCTGACGGCGCTTTGGCGTGGGCGGGCTACCCTGATATCGACTTAAGCTTCCTGGGTTTGTTGAGCTACATCGGGGTTATCGCGGCAATTGTTCAAATCATGGAAATGTTTTTGGATAAGTTTGTTCCAGCTTTGTACAACGCTTTGGGCGTGTTCTTACCGCTCATTACGGTGAATTGCGCTATCCTTGGGGCCAGCTTATTCATGGTAGAGCGAGACTACGGTTTTGCGGAATCCTTGGTGTTTGGCGCAGGTTCGGGCGTGGGTTGGGCGCTCGCGATTGTCGCTCTGGCCGGTATTCGTGAAAAGCTGAAGTACAGTGACGTGCCCGAGGGTCTGCGAGGCCTTGGCATTACCTTTATCACCGTTGGACTAATGTCGTTGGGCTTTATGTCTTTCGGCGGAATCGACTTGTAAGGGGTTAGCAATCGATGGATACCATTTTATTTGGCGTAGGCATGTTCACGGCAATCGTACTTGCCCTAGTGCTGATCATTCTGTTTGCTCGCAGCCGTATGGTCAATAGCGGCGCGGTAAACATTGTTGTGAATGGCGAAAAAACCATTTCAGTGCCTGCTGGCGGCAAGTTGCTGCAGACGCTTGCTGACTCGAACCTGTTTTTGGCATCGGCTTGTGGCGGTGGCGGTACCTGTGCTCAGTGCAAATGCATTGTGAAGTCAGGCGGTGGTGCGATGTTGCCTACCGAAGAGGGTCACTTCAATCGTCGCGAAGCGTCAGAAGGTTGGCGTTTAAGCTGTCAGACGGCCGTTAAGCAGGATATGGAAATTGAAGTGCCAGAAGAAGTCTTCGGCGTTAAGCAGTGGGAAACCACCGTTGAGTCGAACGACAACGTTGCGACCTTCATTAAAGAGCTGGTACTTAAGTTGCCCGAAGGCGAAAACGTCGATTTCCGTGCTGGTGGTTACGTTCAGTTAGAGCGTCCCGCAGGCTATGTGAAATACTCTGACTTTGATATCGGTGAAGAATATCGTGGTGACTGGGAGCGTTTTGGCTTTTTCAAACTCGATTCTAAGACTGACGAGCCGATCATTCGCGCTTACTCGATGGCCAACTATCCCGAAGAGAAGGGCGTAGTGAAGTTCAATATTCGTATTGCAACACCACCTCCCGGTAGTCAGGGTATTCCCGCGGGTGAAATGTCGTCTTGGGTTTTCAACTTGAAACCCGGCGACAAAGTGAAAGTGTCGGGGCCCTTCGGTGAGTTCTTTGCGAAAGACACCGATGCTGAAATGGTCTTTATCGGTGGTGGTGCAGGTATGGCACCCATGCGGTCGCACATTTTTGATCAGCTAAAACGTCTCGGTTCGAAGCGTAAGATCTCGTTCTGGTATGGTGCGCGCTCTCTTCGCGAAATGTTTTACGTCGAGGACTACGACACTCTGGCCGCCGAAAATGCGAATTTTGATTGGCATGTCGCGTTGTCAGATCCACAACCGGAAGACAACTGGACCGGGTTGACCGGATTCATTCACAACGTTTTGTACGAGCAGTACCTCAAGGACCATCCGGCGCCTGAGGACTGCGAGTATTACATGTGTGGGCCCCCGATGATGAACGCGGCGGTGATTAAAATGTTGACCGACCTAGGCGTCGAGCCTGAAAACATTTTGCTTGATGACTTTGGTGGTTAATATCAAACGTCTTACCGTAACGCTCAGCCTGTTGGTCTGGGCGTTTTTTATGGCGGGCTGTGATGCCCAGCTGACCTACCAGACAATGGGCGGGCGAACGATGGGGACGAGTTGGTCGTTGAGCTACCTACCGCCCAATGCTGAGCATAACCCCGCGTCCCTGCAAGCCGCGATTGAAGCGGAGCTTTTAGACATCAATCAATCGATGTCGACCTACATTGCGGATTCTGAGATCAATAAGGTTTCTAATGCGCCCGCGGGCGAACCGATTCCGCTATCGCCTGGGTTTGCGTTTGTGTTAAACGAAGCCCTTGTGTTGTCACGCATGTCGGGTGGTGCTTACGATGTGACGGTGGAACCTCTAATTCTGCTGTGGGGCTTCGGACCAGAGTTCAAAACAGACACGCTGCCGAGTCCTGCTGAGGTTGATGCGGCCCGAGCGCAGGTGGGGTATCAAGCCTTAGGGCTTGATTTCGAGACTCGAACCCTGACCAAGCAAAGCCCGCGATCGTTGGATTTCTCGAGCATCGCAAAGGGTTACGGGGTCGATCGTTTGGCGGAGCTATTGCGATCTCGGGGTGTCGAAAATTTTATGATCGAAATTGGCGGAGAACTGAGGGTTCAGGGTTTGAACCCACAGGGGCAAGCTTGGCGTATTGCTGTCCGAGCGCCTACGGCCGACGCGCCGGACGTTGCGACGACCATTGTTTTACAAGACATGGGCGTGGCGACCTCGGGTGACTACTTCAATTTTTTCAGAGTAGGAGGACAAAACTACTCGCATTTGATTGATCCCACGACCGGCTGGCCCATTCAGCATGAGCTGGTTTCGGTGACCGTGGTGGACCCCAGTGTGACGCGGGCGGATGGTCTGGCGACGACCCTGCTGGTTTTAGGTAAAGACAAGGCGCTGGAACTGGCCGAGCAAAATCAATTGGCTGTGTTATTATTGGCCAAAACAAGCGAGGGCATCGAGTCGTTTCCGAGTGCTCAGTTTGTTCGTTTGTATCAATCACCGTAGAGATAGGAGACACCATGGAGACCTTCATTCTCGCTTTTATGCTGATGGGTGTCGTTGTCGCGATTATGGCCGTCGGCGTCATCTTCGGCCGTCAGCCTATCAAAGGTAGCTGCGGCGGTATGGGTGCTGTGGGTATCGATGCGGCCTGTGAAATTTGCGGCGGTGACCCCAATCGATGCGAAACCGAGTCTGAGAAATCGGCCAAGGTCGCTCAGACGGGTTTGTTTTACTCGGCAGATCGAAATTCGTAATACGCCCCGATGAGCCTGCTATGGGATTTGGCTTGGCGCTATTCATTTGGCGTGCGACGCCGAGGATTCGCTCGGCTGGTCTCTGTCATTTCGGTTGCGGGTATGACGCTCGGGGTGATGGCGCTGATTGTTGTGATGTCGGTGATGAACGGGTTTTCCCGGGAAATTACCCAGCGCATACTCTCAGTCGTACCGCATATCTTTGTAGAAGTCAGCTCAGATTACGCCTTTGAATCCGATCAAATTCTGCAGCAACAGGCTGGTGTCGTGGCGACATCACGCTATTTGCGCACGCAGGCCTTGTTGAGTTCCGGTAGTTTCGTCAGTGGCGCGCGAGTCATGGGAGTTGACTCGGACTCGCTCGCGGCCGTGTCGCCTTGGTTAGAGACCGTCGCCGCCTATTTACAGCAAGTGCCAGAAACTCGCTTCGGTATCGTATTAAGTCACAGTTTAGCCGCAAGCCTTGCCGTCATGCCGGGTGACGATCTTAAAATGACGCTGCCTGATGTGGTTATCAGCCCCTTTGGGGTGTTTCCCAAAAGTAAGACATTAAAGGTGCTTGGGGTGTTTGATCTAAGCATCAATCAATCCAGCGCGGATGCCTTTGTCGCGCTGCCGACGGCAGAGCGTTTGGTTCGTCGTTCTTTCGACGGCTGGCAGGTACGCGGTCAAGACCTGTGGCAGGCACCTGCCTTGGCGCGTGCGATTAACGAGGCCTTAGGGCCTTTCGGCTTGCAGGCGCGGGATTGGACAGAGACTCAAGGTTCGCTGTTTGCCTCGATCAAAATGGAAAAACGGATGGTGGCAGTGTTGCTATTTTTGGTGGTGGTAGTCGCTGCATTTAATTTGATTGCGACATTGGCTATGTCGGTGCAATCGCGACGCAAAGATATCGCGGTCTTGGGGATGATGGGCTTATCCAAGTCGCAGTTAACTTTGGTGTTTTTACTACACGGCTTGATAATGGCCTGTGTCGCGATCGTCGTCGGTTGCGTTTTGGGCGTGCTGTTGGCCTTGAAACTGCCGGCCATTGTGCATGTATTGGAAATGAGTCTTGATTTTAAAGTCTTTGATCCAAGCATCTACTTTATCAGCGATCTGCCCTCGCAGCTGATGTGGTCCGATGTGGGATCCGTGGTTGTGACCGCTCTGTTGTTGAGCATAGGCGCTTCGGTTTATCCCGCCATGAGGGCGGCGCATATTTCACCCGCAGAGGTGCTTCGATATGAGTGAGAGTGTTTTGCAATGCAGCGGTTTGGCGAAGCATTACCAGGATGGGATTCACAGAATTCAGGTTTTGGATAACTTGGAATTCACGCTAAGTGCCGGCGAGTTGGTAGCGATTTTGGGCGTGTCGGGCTCGGGTAAGTCAACCTTGTTGAATGTGTTGGGTGGCCTCGATGAACCCAGTGCTGGGCAGGTGCGGGTTAGGGGTGTGTCGTGGTCTGAGCTATCGGTGAATGAGCGTTGCGCCTTTCGTAACAGCGCACTGGGGTTTGTATATCAGTTTCATCATTTGCTGGCCGACTTTAGTGCCTGGGAAAACGTCGCCATGCCTCTGCGTATTGCGGGTATCGGACAAGCTGAAGCAAAAAACAGAGCGCTTGAATGGCTCGATCGATTGGGTTTAGTAGCGCGAGCCAAGCACCGCCCATCGCAGCTTTCTGGTGGCGAGCGCCAGCGCGTCGCCATCGCTAGAGCCTTAGTTCGTGAGCCTGCGGTGGTGTTGATGGACGAGCCCACCGGTAATCTCGACGGCGATTCGGCCGAGCGTGTGTTAAGCACTCTCGAGGGCCTGCGGAACTTAAAGACCGCGTTTGTGATTGTCACGCACGATGAACGAGTTGCCGCACGCGCGGATCGGCGCTTGCGGCTTGAGCATGGTCGTTTAGTGGGCCTCGCATGAGTCTGAGTTTTCGTTTAGGTATTGCTATACGCTACGTTCTGACGCGAGAACAGGCACCCTTGTCGCGCTTTTTAAGTGGCTTATCGGTGCTCGGCCTAGTGCTCGCAGTTGCCTTAATGGCTGTCGTGATGTCGGTGATGAATGGTTTTGATCGGGAGATGCGCACGCGAGTATTAGCCCTGATTCCCCACGTGTCGGTGATGGGGGCGGGTGGCCTAGAACAGCCCGAACAATTGACTCGGCAGTTGCAGAGCGATCCGAATATTGAAAGCGTGACACCCTTTGTCGAATTGCAGGGACTGATTCAACATGGAGGCCGGGTAGAAGCCTTTGCCGGTGTCGGCGTTGATAACACCGGAGACTGGGTTTTGCCGGATATGTTGTCGGGTAATCAAGATGGCGCAGGGGTGTGGATGGGACATCGTTTGGCTAGCCGCTTGGGTGCTCAAGTCGGTGATCGTGTCAGTGTGATTTTGCCCGAATCGGTGGATCAGCAGGCCAGGGCCTACACGGTGAACATCGCGGGATGGCTCAGGACTCAGACTGAAGCCGATGACGTCTTAGTGCTGATGGAATTGGCAGAGGCGCAACATTTCGTGGGCTACGATGCCGCAACGGTCAGTGGCCTAAAAGTACAGTTGCAAGATGTGTTTTTCGCTCCGTGGTTTGCACAAAGTTTGCAATACACCTTGGCACCAACGCAGTACGTACGGCATTGGGGAATGACACACGGGAACTTGTACGCCGCGATACAATTGTCGCGCGATTTGATTGTTATTTTGGTTGCTGCGGTGGTGCTCATCGCGGCTTTTAACGTGGTGTCTTCGCTGGTGTTGTTGGTGACCGATAAGCGCGAAGAGGTCGCCATTCTCGCGACCATGGGTTTGCAACCGAATGCCATTGCTTCTGTGTTTTTATGGTTAGGTACCCTCATTGGGCTGGTTGGCAGTTTGCTCGGTGTCATGCTGGGTTACGTGCTCAGTCTGAGTATAAGTACGATCGTCGAGCGTATTGAGCAGATGTTTGACGTACATTTCTTGAATACCGACGTCTACCCGATTGCATTTTTGCCTTCGGATCCGCAGTTGGGCGATTTTGCCTTGGTCGCACTGATTGCGATTGTGGCTTGTGCTCTGGCAGCGGTGTATCCCGCCCGCCGAGCGGCCCACATTGCGCCTGCAGACGTTCTGTCAGAGGCTTAAAAAGACCCTAGCGCGGCGGCGTACGCTTCAGTTTTCGGTCTCGCCATTTGCGCCGAACTTGCGCTTTCCAAAGGATGTCGACAACGAAATACCCCAGGGCACCGAAGGTAATACTGAACAGGAAACAGCCCAGTAAAAAAGGTTCCCAAATGGCACCTAAGGTGGCTGAAAGCCAGGCAAAGCTCAGTTCAAATTGGATCGCTTGCGTGTCGACCCCTAAAATAAAGGCCCCCAGTTCATACGCAAAAAAGAAAATCGCTGGCATGGTGAGCGGGTTAGTGATCCAAACCAAAGAGACCGATAGAGGCAGGTTGCAGCGCAGCCAAATCGCCAGAGCGGCGGCAACGAACATTTGTCCAGGTATGGGTATGAACGCCATGAATAGGCCCACAAAAAATCCCATCGAGGCCGAGTAGCGGTTTAAATGCCACAAGTTACCTTCGTAGATCCAATCACCAAACACGTGCAAGGCCTTCTGTTCTTTTAGCTGAGACGCGCTGGGGATCAGTTTTTTCAGCGTATGCTTGGGCATGATGGTTTTTGAACCTTGGTGTTCGTTATTGGAAAGGGCGCTTGTGGTGCAATAGTCGCTCTTTGCGCGAGCGCTATTATGACCAGAATTGGATCGAAAGACTACGCTCTGCTGATTGCAACAGGCTTTATTTTTGGCGTGCTTGCCGCCTTGTTATGGCCCGCATTGGATGTGTGGTACGCGTCCTTGGCGACATCGACCTTATTGCTGTGCTTACGTCACCCTATGTGGTCGAAGGTTGTGGTTCTTGGGTGGTGTGTTGGACAGGGCTGGGTCTGGCTCTATACGCAGTTATTCGCGGTCTTAGAGGTGCCCCCCGCCTGTGTAAAGAACCCCATGGTGATCGAGGCCCGAGTCAGTGATTTTGTTCGCCGTTATCCGGGTTTTGCCGGCTCCACAGTACAAGCGGCGGAGCTCGAATTAATCAGCATATCCGGAGCAAACTGCCGAGTCTTACAAGGGGTGCGTGTATATTACACAGGGGCTAGAGTCTTGTCCTTGGGTGATGTGATTGTGGGGCAGGTGAGTTTGCGCTCGGAGCGCGGTTTCGCCAATTTCGGGGTTGATCAACGCAAAGCTCAAGCGATTGCTCTACAGCGCTTGGCGAGTGGACGTTTGCACGAGATCTACAGCCAAAAGCAAGCGATGCGTGGCCTGTCCTATAGGCGGCGCAGTTTGTCGCAAACGATTCACACGCACGCCCATTTAAGCCCGGCCGCTGCCGGTGTCATCGCCGCCTTAGTCGTAGCCGATAAACGCCACATTCCCGATGCGCTAAAACAAGCCAGTTTGCGATTGGGGATCGGGCATGTGCTGGTGATTTCTGGCCTACACATTGCGCTCTTGGCTGGCTTTGTTGGTCTGGTCATGCGGGCGGTGACCCGACCCTTGTGTTGGTTTGTGCCCTGGTGGGTAAGGCGGCTGTGCACCCAATCGGCGGTGTTGTTACTGGCCTTTGGTTATGCCCAACTGGCTGGCTGGGGCTTACCTACGCAGCGCGCAGTGTTGGCGCTGCTGTTTTGGTTGGTGGCAAGTGGCTTTGGTCGAGATGGACAGCCCGTACGTTTATTTTGGTGGGTGTTAGTGTGGTGTTTGGCTGTGAACCCTTTTGCCGCTTTGTTACCGGCTTTTTGGCTGAGTTTTGGGGCGGTATGCGTGGTATTAATCGCGTCTTTGGTACTCAATCGCTGGTCGGGTCTAAAAGCCTATTTCGCCATTCATATCACCATATGTATCGCCATGTGGCCGGTAAGTTTGGTGTTTTTTGGGCAAGCATCTGTACTGTCGATACCCGCTAATCTCATTGCCGTGCCGGTAGCAAGTGTTTGGTTGGTACCCTTGAGTCTGCTGGGTGCAAGCGCATCTCTAGCGGGCTTAAACCCCTTGGCAAATCAGCTTTGGGCCTTGGCAGCGTGGCCCATAGACGCCCTAGATGCAGGTTTGAGCGCGTACTCCTTGGCTTATGGTGTTTGGAAGACTAGCTTGCCCAGCTTCGTCGCCGCGGCCTTGACTGCGATGTGTCTTGTTTGGGTTACCCCTTTGCGTTTGTCGTATCGCCTTGGCGTCTCACTGTTGGCTTGGAGTCTGATCGCGTATCGTCCCCACCCACTGGGCCAAGATCAAGCGAGGCTATGGGTGTTCGATGTGGGTCAGGGGTCTTCGATGCTACTGCAAGTCGGTGCTCGAACGCTCATGTTTGATCTGGCTGGGGGCGTACCGGGCACGGTGTACCATTTCGACTCGACGGCCGCACCGATTGTTAAGGCTTTGAATTTGGCGCGACTGGATACCCTGGTATTAAGTCATGATGATTTTGATCATGTCGGAGGGTTTTACTCCCCAAATTTTGATTTACGCTGGCACCGGCTCATCACTCCCAGTGGTGCCGGAGAATTGGCCCAGCCGTGTCGCCCTGGGCGAGTAGAGCGTTGGGAAGAGGGCGTAACCTTACGCTGGCTGTCAGGCTATCAGGATGTGAATGGGATGAGCGATAACGCCAGCTCGTGTGTGTTAAAAGTGGATGCGTTTGGCTATTCGATACTATTCATGGCGGATTTGGGCAAAGATCAAGAGCGAGACTTGGTGGCGTACTGGCGTGACGAGCTCGCCGCCGATATCTTGATTGTGGGGCATCACGGCTCGGATACCTCGAGTTCTGCGACTTTATTAAAGTGGGTGAAGCCTCGCTATGCTGTGATTTCAGCGGGATTTAACAATCCCTTTGGACATCCCAGTGCGGCGGTATTGAAGCGTTTGGAGCGGGCTGATGCCCAGATTTTGAACACGGCGCATACAGGTGCCTTGCGCTTTGATTGGGGGCGTTTCGAGCCCTTAGAGTGGCGCGCAACGCGAGCCGAATGGGCTCGATTTTGGCAAGATAATTATTCCCCTTAAGCGCGTTGTTCGTAGCGCTCGGGTAGGTATAATGAGTCAAACACAAGAGGGACAGGTATGCTTGAAATCGTGACAGCGGGTGGTTGGTTGATGATCCCCATTCTGCTCTCTTCGGTCATCGCACTGGCGATATGCATTGAACGCTTAATTGCCTTAAAGACGTCCAAAGTGGCTCCTAGCGGTTTGGTTCAAACGCTGTTTCAGCAAATCAAAGCCGGTCAGATGAATGCGGAAAAGCTGCGCGCTTTGCGATCTTCTAGCCATCTTGGTCATGTATTGGCGGCCGGATTGATGAACGCGAAAGCGGGGCGTGACATCATGAAAGACAGTATTCAGGATGCGGGCTCACAGGTGGTTCATGAGCTCGAGCGTTTCTTGAATACCTTGGGTACGATTGCCGCAATTGCCCCTTTGATGGGTTTGCTGGGTACGGTAATTGGGATGATCTCGGTATTTACCGAAATTGTGACGCAGGGTACGGGGAATGCGGGCGCATTGGCTGGCGGCATTTCTCAGGCCTTGATCACGACCGCGGCGGGCTTGACGGTGGCTATACCGGCCTTAGTGATGCATCGATATCTTCATGGTCGCGTGGACGCTATTGTGGTGCGTATGGAGCAAGATGCGAACCGTTTGGTCGATGCACTGCATGGCAATGCGGCCTCCTTGGCGGACGTCGAGGGCGCTAAATGAAGTTTGAGCGTCGCGCCAAGCCCGCTGTGGAAGTAAATCTGACGCCGCTGATCGACGTGGTGTTTTTGTTGTTGATCTTCTTTATGGTGTCGACTTCGTTTACTCAACAAAGTGAAATTACCTTAGCTTTGCCGACGGCTTCGGGGGAGTCGCGTGAAATTATTCCCGATTTAATTGAACTGGTGGTAACGCGGGAAGGGGCGTACAGAGTGAATGGCCTGCCCTTGTCCGGGACCCGCGTGACGACCATTAAAGATGCTCTGTATCAGTTGTCTAAAGGCGATACCACGCTGCCCCTTGCGATTGTGGCGGATGCTAAGGCCTCGCATCAATCCGTCGTTACTGCGATGGATGCGGCGGGTCAGCTCGGGTTCTCGCGATTAAGCATCGCCACTTTGAATCCCCAACCCGAGGGTCAGTAATATGGCCATC
The DNA here is from genome assembly GCA_023253715.1 of Halieaceae bacterium. Taxonomy (GTDB): domain Bacteria; phylum Pseudomonadota; class Gammaproteobacteria; order Pseudomonadales; family Halieaceae; genus Aequoribacter. The sequence continues at coordinate 5,369 of JALRFH010000238.1, read as the reverse complement.
GGGCGCCGGGTGTTAGAGCGCTTTTTTAATTTTTTTTGGTATCGAGAATCCCCCGGTTTGCTCTGGCTATTGTGGCCTCTTGAAGTACTTTACAAAGCGGTGGTTACCCGTCGCCAGAGAAACCCCCGCGTCGAATCTATGTCGCCGCCGTGTATTGTTGTGGGAAATGTCACAGTCGGTGGTACCGGTAAAACACCCGTGGTCATCGCCTTGGTGCACTATTTGCAGTCAAAAGGTCTGTCGGTAGGGGTGATTAGTCGTGGCTATGGCCGCAGTAGCCGCGGGTTAATTGAGGTGGATGCGGGGCGGACGGCCGAAGAGACCGGTGATGAACCTATCTTGATTCACCAAGCCTGTCAGGTACCTGTCGTTGTCTCTGAACAGCGCGTCTTGGCTTACGATCACTTAAAACATCGCGTTGATGTGGTGGTCGCCGATGACGGCTTACAGCATCTTAGCTTACCTCGGAGTATTGAGATCGCAGTGGTCGATAAGCAGCGTGGTTTTGGTAATGGTCATTGTCTGCCGCTTGGCCCCTTGCGCGAACCTGCAGAGCGCATACGTCGTGTTGACCACATAATTTATCGAGGCGCTAAAACACTCGATGGCGCCTACTTAGTGCCGCGAGATTTCTATCAAGCGGACCGAGGTGTCGTTAGCTTGGAGCATATGTTGGCGCGTCATCCGTCCATAGAGGTTGTCACAGCGATTGCCGCGCCCAAGCGCCTTCGTGAAGACCTCGAATCCTTGGGTTTTAACGTGACGCTTAAAGCCTTTGCAGATCATTATCAGTTTCGGGCGTCGGATTTTCTGACGACCTCGCACGCAGTGGTCGTGACCGAAAAAGACGCGGTAAAATTACCCGCATCCGTAAACGGCGTGTGGATTTATCGAACTCACATGCATCTACCGGCGACCACCTTGACAAACCTTTGGACTCAATTAGAGGCAATGTTGTGAGTTATACCATTGTGATTCCAGCGCGCTACGCGTCGACCCGATTGCCAGCTAAGCCTTTAGCGGATATTGCCGGTAAGCCTATGATTCAGCATGTGTGGGAACGCGCGAGTGCGGCCAATGCTGATCGCGTCATTATCGCCACAGATCATCCCGAGGTTTACGGGGTGTGCCAAGGCTTTGGCGCCGACGTGTGTATGACGCGTGAAGATCATGAATCGGGTACCGATCGTTTGGCGGAAGTTGTGACTCAGGCCGGGTTAGCCGACCACGCGATTATCGTTAACGTGCAAGGTGATGAGCCCTTGATCCCGGCGAGCGTCATCGAACAGGTGGCTTGGAATTTGGCAGAGAATCCCGATGCGGGTATTGCCACCTTGTGTGAGCGGATCGAAGATAACGCCACGCTGACCGACTCTAATGCAGTTAAAGTTGTATTTGATTCAGAAGGTTACGCCTTATACTTCAGTCGGTCTCTAATACCTTTTCCGCGTGATAAAGATGCCGCCACCATCGATCTTGAGTCTGAAGCATGGTATCGACACTTAGGTATTTACGCCTATCGCGCGGGTACTCTAAAGGCCTTTACTCAATGGCCCATGGCGGATCTAGAGCGCTTAGAAAAATTGGAGCAGCTTCGCGCCTTGTATCAAGGCACGCGCATTCATGTCGAACCCGCGTGTGCTTCGGTACCTGGTGGGGTCGACACGCCAGCCGACTTGCAAGCCGTTAATCGCCTGCTGGGTGCTTGAACCGAATGCAGTTTGAGAGCGATGTCAGTCTAGGTAGTTTTAACACGCTTGGGGTAATGTCGCGTGCAGAGTATTTCTGCCGAGTGAATTCCGATGCCGATTGGCTTGCGGCCTTAGACTATGCCAAGACCCGAAGTCTGCCGGTCACGATTTTAGGTGGCGGCAGTAACGTCGTATTGGGTTCAGCTCTGGTTGGTTTGGTTGTGCACCCTGTGGGTAACGGTATTGACCTTATCGAGCAAACCGATGGTTATGCGGTTGTTGAAGTTGCTGCGGGTGCTGAGTGGGATAGAGTGGTTCGACACTGTAACGAACGCGGCTGGTTTGGTCTAGAGAACTTGGTGTCGATACCCGGCAGTTGCGGAGCCGCGCCGGTGCAGAATATCGGTGCTTACGGGGTAGAGATTGCCCAGTTTGTCGACAGTGTTCGGGTTTTAGACATACACGCGCGGGCATTCGATACCATACACGGACAAGATTGTGGTTTTGCCTACCGCGAGTCGCATTTCAAAGGCGCGTGGCGGGATCGCTATGCCATTGTCAGTATCCGTTTACGACTGTCTAAAACGCCCAGCGTCAATACCCGTTACGCCGCGCTAGCTCAAGCATTAACACGTGACGGTATAGACCAGCCCAGCCCTTTGGATGTGCTGAATACGGTGGCTGCAATTCGTGCCAGCAAACTACCAGACGTACGCACAATGCCGAACGCGGGCAGTTTTTTTAAAAATCCAATAGTGAATACAGACTACGCCAAGAAATTACTGGCTCAGCACCCCGATATGCCGCTGTATGCGGTGGATGAACATCGTAGCAAGCTAGCTGCGGCTTACTTAATTGAAGCCTCGGGTCTGAAGGGGTATAAGCACGCCGACTGTGGAATGAGCGACGACCACGCGCTTGTGCTGGTGAACCCGGGTCACGGCAGTGGTGCAGAGTGCTTGGCGCTTGCCGATTATGTGATTAAGACGGTGCAGGCCAAGTTCAGTGTCACTTTAGACATCGAGCCAGTGGTTATGGGTTCTTAACCGATGTTTGATTCCGAAGCCTTTCTGAAACAGCTGACTCAACGGCCCGGTGTTTACCAAATGATAAGCCTCGAGGGCGAAATCCTGTATGTGGGCAAGGCCAAAAACCTGAAAGCCCGCGTCAGTAGTTATTTTCGGGCGTCTGGTTTAACCACGAAAACCATGGCATTGGTCGCGAAAATTGCCGACATACAAGTCACGGTGACATCAACTGAAGTCGATGCCTTACTGCTTGAACATAACCTGATTAAAGAGCACAAACCGCCTTACAACATTCTATTAAAAGACGATAAGTCCTACCCGTATATCTTTTTAAGCACGCAGGACTCCTTTCCAAGACTTGCGTTTCACCGAGGCTCTAAGCGTAAAAAGGGCCAGTACTTTGGGCCGTACCCCAGTTCTGGCGCGGTGCGCGAGTCACTGCACTTTTTGCAAAAGACCTTTCGGGTGCGCCAGTGCGAAGATGCGTATTTTCGCAATCGCTCACGACCGTGCCTACAGCATCAAATAGGGCGCTGTACGGGCCCCTGTGTGCCAGGCTTTGTCACCCAAGAAGAGTATGCCGAGCAGGTGGAGTCGACGCGTTTGTTTTTGCAGGGCAAGTCGCAAGAGCTCATGGCCAAGCTTGCCGACGACATGGAGGCCTGCGCCGAGCGCTTAGAGTTCGAAAAAGCGGCGGTGCTGCGTGACCAGCTAGGGCATATTCAACAGGTACAGTCCAGTCAGGGCATCGAAGGCGTGCGCGGTGATTTAGACATTATTGCCTGCGCCACACGTCACGGTAAGGCCTGTGTACATGTTTTGTTCGTGCGCGAAGGGCGCGTGATTGGTAGTCGCTCGTATTACCCGGCCCTAGCGATTGATGACACCGAGGCCTCGACTTTATCGGCCTTTGTGTTGCAATACTACTTGGCGAATGAACGTCCTGTACCGCAAGAAGTGATTGTTTCGCACGAACTTGATGAGGTCCAGGCTCTGAATGATCTGCTGACTCAACGAGCCACCGTGAAGGTCTCGGTAAAACATCGGGTTAGGGAAGCGCGTGCCCGCTGGTTGCAGCTGGCCGTGCAAACGGCGGATACTAACTTAATGGCGCATTTAGAGGCCAAAGAGACGACGCGAGCGCGTCTAGTAGCTTTGCAAAAAGCAGCGCAGCTTAAGGCTATGCCCGAGCGTATCGAGTGTTTTGATATCAGTCACAGCAGTGGCGCACAGACCGTGGCCTCGTGCGTAGTGTTTGGTGTGGATGGTGCCAAAAAATCCGACTATCGCAAATTTAACATCGAGGGCATTACGGGCGGTGATGATTACGCTGCCATGCAACAGGCACTTGAGCGCCGCTTTAAACGCCTTAAAAATGGAGAGGGCGTAAAGCCCGATGTGTTGCTGATTGACGGTGGTAAAGGGCAGGTGAATCAGGCCATGGGTGTGCTAGAGGCGCTGCAAATTGACGACATTGTCGTGATTGGCGTCGCCAAGGGTACTACACGCAAAGCGGGCTTCGAGACCCTGATTAATGGTGCGACAGCCAAAGAGTGGCAGTTGCAAAGTGACGACCCCGCTTTGCATCTTATTCAATACATTCGTGACGAGTCGCACCGCTTTGCTATAACGGGGCACCGGGCGCGGCGAGCCAAGCAACATCAGTCGGCCTTGGAGTCGATTCCCGGGGTGGGTGCGAAGCGGCGACGCGATTTATTGCGCCACTTTGGTAGCGCTCAGGGGGTAAAAGGTGCGAATATTGAGGAGCTTGTTAAGGTGCCCGGTATCAATCGCGCGCTAGCGGAACAAATCATCGAGCATCTACAAGCCGGTCGGGAGTAGCGCTATCATGAACTTGCCAAACAGTTTGACCTTATTGCGGGTATTAATGATTCCCGCGATGGTGCTGATATTTTTTTCGAGCATACCCGAACGCTATGTCATTTCTGCGGCGATATTTGGTGCGGCCGCCATTACCGATTGGTTAGACGGTTACCTGGCCAGAAAGCTGGGGCAGGGTACTTCGTTTGGCGCATTCCTAGACCCCGTGGCCGATAAGCTGATGGTATCGGTGGCTATTATTATTCTAATTCACGAATTGCAGTCGGTACCTTTTACCATTGCTGGTTGTGTAATTATTGCCCGTGAAATTGTGGTGTCGGCTTTACGCGAATGGATGGCTGAGATTGGCGAGCGGACCTCGGTACGAGTCTCGTGGTTGGGCAAGGTCAAAACCACGTTGCAAATGATCTCGATTACCGTGTTACTCGCGATAGACCCGATGGCCGGAGGGTCTTGGATGCTGTTGATGTTGCTAGGTTATGCTTTGTTTATGGTGGCTGCGGTACTGACGGTGTGGTCTATGCTGCTGTATTTGCTGGCGGCGCGCAAAGCAGTACAAAATAGCGAATCCGCTTGACACCGAGGCCCAAGGCCCTACAATGCGCACCTCGGATTGAAACTCAATCTGCTTACCGTTACGGCCTAGCAATCACCAGCTAGATAACCGGATGGTAAAGTGTTTTAAGCATGCTTAAAACGTCGTGTAGCGGGAATAGCTCAGTTGGTAGAGCGCAACCTTGCCAAGGTTGAGGTCGCCGGTTCGAACCCGGTTTCCCGCTCCAAAATGGCTCGGTGGCAGAGTGGTGAT
>JALRFH010000104.1 GCA_023253715.1 Halieaceae bacterium | reverse complement strand
TACCGGTATCAATTTCTGTCCTATCGGACGTTTTCGGGCAAGACGTACCTGACAGTGACTGTGCTGGTCGCGGGCTCGGCCTTGGCGATTTACAACCAAGGTGGCTTTAACATCGCCCACATACTGGCGATTTTGACCTTGGCCGCGGCAAGCTTTGGTTATGTGATGGAACGCTGGAAACCTTTCGGTGGTTTATCTGTTTACGCGCAGGCTCTGGGTTACAGCTCGACTTTGTTGTTTCATATGATTCCGGCAATTACCGATTTTTTGCGCCGCCTACCCGTGGGTGACCCCTTTGTCGATTCGTTCACGCACCCGCTACTTCAGGGTTTCCACTTAGCGTTTTTGCTACTGTTCGTGGCGGGTTATGCGTGGCAGTGTCTGCGCTTGAAGCAACAGCAGGACTGAGAGTCTACATACGTATTCAGTTGCGTCTTTCCATCACGCTGTTAAGTTCCTAATAAACTGAGCAGGAGAGGTCGATGCATCGTAGGTTCGTCAATGTGCTAGCAGTCGTGGCTACCGTTTGGTCGTTTAGCTCAGTGGCCAGTGAATCGCAGCAGTATCAGAACCCCATTCTACATGGCGGTTTCCCAGATCCGTCGATTTGTCACGATGGTGAACAGTTCTTATTGGTGAATTCAAGTTTTGAATGGTTTCCCGGTTTGCCTGTTCACAGCAGCAACGACTTGGTTAACTGGACCTTAATAGGCAACGCACTGGATCGTCCAGAGCAGGTGCAATCCGCTGTAAACTTAGTAGACGTGCAGTCCGAGGGCGGCATTCACGCACCGTCCATAAGGTGCCATCAAGGTCGCTACTATATCGTCACCACGAACGTTTACTTGCCACCTGAGCCCGGTGCTCACGCGCAGATGGTGAATTTTGTGCTGTCAGCCGATGATCCCGCAGGGCCCTGGTCTGACCCCGTCGTCATTGATGGCGCTGTTGGGATTGACCCGGATATTCTCTTTGGTTCAGATGGCCGTCTTTGGTACGTGGGTAATCAAGCGCCGGATAATCCGAGCTATCCCGGTGAGGGTGAGATCTGGTTGCAAGAGTTAGACCCTACCACCTTTCAGTTGAAAGGCGAAAAGCATTTACTGTGGCGCGGCGCCTGCGGTGGCACGTGGGCCGAGGGACCGCATCTTTATGAAGTCGATGGTCGCTATTATTTGCTGATCGCCGAAGGGGGGACCAGCTTCGAACACGCTGTCATGATTGCGGTCAGCGATGATATTACCGGCCCTTATCGTTCTAACCCGCGCAATCCCATACTCACGTCTCGCCATTTATCTTATGACAACTGGGTTAACAGTACTGGGCATGGCGATTTGATTCGGCTGCCCGATAATCGTTGGTACATGGTGGCACTGGGTATTCAAAACAAAGTCAATCGAGCTTCTAATATGGGCCGAGAAACATTTCTGCTTCCGGTGACCTGGGAGCGAGAACCGCACTGGTGGCTGGACGACCCTGTCCTGTGGCCCGTTGTGTCACCAGATACAGGACGCGTAGAACCGAGTTATCGAGCCCCGTATGGTGCGACGCCAGACACGCCAAAGCATTGGGTTGCTGATTTTAGTTTGAGCGACTTGGGACCCGAATGGTTGCATCGCCGTGCATCGAAGCCTGCGTATTCGGTTGACGTGGATCGCGAGCAATTGGTTCTAAGTTTAAATCAATCGTGGTTGAGGCAACGGGCGCCCAGTGGTTTTATCGGCCTTCGGCAGCAGACCCAAAATTTTGTGGCGGAGACTACTCTGGAATTTGAGGGCGATGTCGGAGCGGCGGGCCTAGCCTTGGTGCAAAAAGACGACCATTGGGTACGAATTGGAGTGGTGAACGAGGGCTCTGGCACTTGGGTCAAGGTGCAGTATCAGCCAGGAATTAAAGAGGGACGGCCGGCACCTGCGGCCATCACCTTGGGGCAGGTTTCCATTCCACTGGATAAAAAGGTGAGTTTACGCCTTGAAAGCTCAGCCGCCGGTTATGAATTTTTTGTCAAACAGCAAGACTGGGAGCCTGTGGCCACTTTACCGGCCGATGCGTTGTTAAGCCGAGGCTACACCGGGGCCGTTGTGGGGCCTTTTGGGCATGGGGAGTCTGCAAGCGCAAGCAGTGGGGTCGCGCGTTTCAGTGATTTTCGTATTGAGTGGTCGCGCTAAGCGCGCTTGCCCCTAGCAATCGTAGTGTAGGCGGAGGTCGCGCTTTAAAATCTTCCCATTGGGATTACGTGGCATGTCAGGCCTTTGTTCCACGCGACGTATCCTTTGGCGTTTGCCCACGCGCTCATTTGTCCAGTTTAGAACAGCTTCTAGGTCTGTGTCTGTTAGCTCCCGAGAGGGCACTATAACCGCGATGGGTGTTTCGCCCCAGGTTTCGTCGGCTACTCCAATAACGGCTACTTCCAAGACATCTGGGTGTGTGACAATGACCGACTCAATGTCGGCTGGGTAAATGTTTTGACCACCGCTTAAAATCATGTCTTTCTTGCGGTCAATGATATACAGGTAGCCGTCCTCGTCCGTGCGCCCTATATCGCCGGTACGCATCCACAGAACACCGTTAGGATCGTGAAATACGATCTCTGCCGTCGCGTCTGGTCGATTGTGATACTCCACCATCCAGTGCACGCTTCGCGTGCAAATTTCACCGGTGCCACCCAAGCCAACAACACGATCATCGTTATCGACCAGTATGTAGTCGTTGCCGCGTACTGGTTTTCCCACCGACGCGAGTTTGCCTTCGGATTCCTCGGGCTGGAGCGTGGTCATAAACCCTTCAGTCAAGCCATAGAGTTCGATGACAGCACAACCAAAATCACGAATCACTTGCGCTTTGAGTGATTCAAATAAAGGAGAACCCCCGGAAATAACGGCTTGTAAACTGGTGACTTTGTTGGGTGAAAAGTTAGGTGCAGCGAGAATACGTTGGAACATGATGGGCGCCATCATTGTGTGCGTGACCCTAAAGTTGGAAACGTCCTCAATCCATTTTTCTGGATCAAAGGTCGTGCGGATAATGCACGTCGCTCCCGTAATCAGTGAGCAAAATAGGGACGCCCACGCGATGTTTGAATAAAGACCGATCGGGCAAATTGCAATAGCACCAAAATGGTAGCGGTGGGCCAAGGCTAATTCATACATTGCTTGGACGCGCCGCCGATGGGTATGTTTTATGCCTTTGGGCAAGCCAGTGGTGCCCGAGCTGTAAATAATATTACAGGGCGCATTTTCTGCTAGCTTCAGGGGCTTAAACGAGACGTTTTGGTTGTCGCGCCATTCTAGATAGTGAGAGTGACTGGTATTGAGATCATGCTCAATGAGTCCGTTTTGTAATGTCTTTGGCAGAAGGCCTGCGTTCCGCAGTCTAGCGGCCTGCGCGCTGCAGCAGAATAAAACTTTAACAGAGGCGTCATCAAGCATATTACAAATGCCCTGATCATTCACGGCCGTGTTCAAGGGCACGGCAATGGCGCCGGCTTTGAACAGTCCATAAAGAATCTCTACGTATTCCACGCAGTTGGTCATGAGTATGGCGACACTTTGACCAGGTTGTATCCCTAAGGCGATCAAGCCGTTTGCCACTTGGTTGGCTTTGACTTGTAACTCGAGCCACGTGAGTTGCTTGTACTCATCAATGACGGCTGCTTTAGTTGGATACCATTTTGCATGTAGGTCTAGAAAGTCAGGGAATAGCGGAGCATCGAGCTCGAAAGTAGGGTTCATTATTCTTTGTCCGTGACGGTTCCAGTGATGAATTAAAGCTATTTACATAGCAATGTAACATCAAGTAACTTTACAAAAAAGCGATCGTATATCAAGGTAAGATTCGCCGCGAATAAAACAAAAACTGTGCGAGCAGGGGGTGCTTATTAATACCGGTAGTTTCAAAGAGAGAGTGCGATCTAACCAGGTCTTACTGGGCGCTGGGGTGACGGCTGGGTTGGTGAATGCGGATGTTATCTTGCGTTGCCGCCCTGATTGGTTATTCATCGATATGGAGTCGCTACCGCTTTCTATCGCAGAAGTTTCACATATATTGGATTTGTCCTCGAGAGAGAGCGTGCCGACCTTGGTTCGTTTGAACGATCACAATCCCGCCATAATTCGCCAAGTGCTCGACGCTGGTGCCAATGGCATCATCGCACCGATGGTCAGCAATGCAAAACAAGCTCATGCGATTGTGCAAGCAGCCTATTATCCTCCAGAAGGTCGGAGGGGATTGGCCAATGCTAAAATTCAAGGGTACACCGGTGGCTGGGATCAGGGGCACCTGTTGGAAGAGAACAGAACCATCAGTGTGATTTTGATGATCGAAAATCAAGAAGGCTTAGATAATCTCGAGCGGATTGCAGCAGTATCCGGCGTAGATGGTCTGTTTGTGGGCACCGGAGATTTGAAGGCGAGTTTAGGTATTTTAGGTGATCCGGACTCATCGCTATTTGACGAAGCCCTAGTGCGTGTGGGGGAAGCTTCTAAACGCCACGGTATAGCGGCGGGTGGTATGGTTGTTAATCGAACAAGCTATGCGCAGTTTCGAGCACTCGACTTCAGTTTGTTGCTGGCAGGGCTTGATTTAGCTTGGTTGCAACAGGCAGCTCGACGGCATTTGGATGACTTGAAACGTTGGGAGTCGATGTGAGCCTAATTCCCAGTCCGACCTTAGATTGGTTGCGCGATCGCAATTGGATTGCAGGCGAATCTGAGCATGGCGTCGAGTCTTTGACTGGGGGTGTTTCATCAAGCGTTTGGCGAATAAAAGGTCCAAAGGGTTGTGTTTGCGTTAAACAGAGCTTGAGTCAGTTAAACGTTGCACGACAATGGCTGGTTTCTCAAAAACGGACACAGTATGAATTTCGGTGGTTGCAGTACGCTGGCGCGCGCGCCCCAGATTTTGTGCCGAAGGTCCTAGACTACGATTCGGCGACACAGACTTTAGTTCTCGAGTACTTATCCTCCAGTAGGTATACATTGTGGAAACCAGAGCTTTTAGCTGGGCGGTCTTTGCCAGATGTACCAGCAAGCCTGGGGCAGCAATTGGGTCGACTGCATCGTCTTGCTTCAGTTGATCCAAGTATTGTGCAGGACTTTGATAGTGCCGATCTGTTTGAGGCTTTGCGTTTGGCGCCGTATTTCCGAGCCCTGATGGAAGCACATCCAGAGTTAAAGCCCTCGTTGAGCGCTTTGGTGCGCGATCTGCAAAAAAATCGACGCACCCTAATACACGGCGACGTTAGCCCCAAAAACATTTTCGGTGGTCCCAAGGGTGCTGTATTACTGGATGCAGAATGCGCAACCTGGGGTGATCCCGCGTTTGATGTGGCGATGTTATTGTCGCATTTATTTTTGAAAGGAGCATACCGCCCTGATCATGTTTCGCTGTACAGCGACGAAGCTCGCCGTTTTTGGCGCTATTATGCGGTTGAAGTTGACTGGGAACCTGCGGCTGAGTTTGAGGGTAGAGTGTGCTCGTTAGTGCCGGCATTTATGTTGGCACGATTAGACGGTAAATCACCGGTGGAATATTTGAGTCCTGTTGTGAAGGCATCGGTTGTTAGACCTTGGGCGATCCAGGGTGTGCTGGCACCAGACGATCAATTTGTGACTTGTCTTAGTGGGTGGGAGTCATGGGTAAAGTGCTGTGAGTGAAATCGCCAAGGTTATAGGAAGATCCGTGTGGGATAGCCGAGGCCGACCCACGGTTGAAGTGGAAGTTCACACGTCGCGAGGTGCTATAGGACGAGCAATTGCACCTGCAGGAGCGTCGACCGGTTCGGGTGAGGCTTTAGATCTGCGTGATGGCGGTAGGGCTTTTCGCGGTTACGGCGTGAATCAAGCAGTTACCAACGTCAATCGGCTTGTTGCGCCGGCGTTGTTGGGTCTGGATGTAAGACAACAAGCGAACATCGATGATGCACTGGTAGCCTTAGATGGTACGCCTCAGCGTCAGCGATTGGGTGGTAACGCGATGATTGCAACGTCGTTGGCTGTAGCTCATGCCGCCGCTGCAGACAGCAATCAACCCCTCTGGTCTTATTTGGCAAAAGGTCAGTCTTTGCAGTTTCCAACGCCTGAAGTACAGATTTTTGGTGGGGGAGCTCATGCGCAAGGACATATGGATTTGCAGGACTTTATGGTAGTACCTCATGGGGCGTCCAGCTTTCGTGAAGCCATGGAGTGGGTGGCAGAAGTTTATTTAGCGGCCGGTGATTACATGGGTGCTCTGGGTCGCCGTATGGGGGTCGCTGACGAAGGGGGCTACTGGCCAGCTTTCGACTCTAATGAGGCGGCCATAGAAGCTCTGGTTAGCGCCATCGAAAATGCGGGATTTAGTACTAGACAACAAATCGGTATTTCCTTGGATATTGCGGCCACTCAGATTTTTCGAGAGGGTGTTTATCACCTCAACAAGGAGTCAAAAGCATTATCGCCTGATCAGTGGTACGAGCTAGTGCTGGGTTGGGTAAAGCACTATCCGATCATCATGATTGAAGATCCTTTTGTCGAGACGGATATGGTTCGACATGCACAGCTCTTGGCCAATATGCCCAAAGGTGTGCAGCTTGTCGGTGATGACCTACTGGTGACTCAGGTTTCTAATATGGCGTTAGCGGCTGAGCACAGAGCCTGCAATACTCTGCTGTGTAAGCCCAACCAAGTAGGGACGCTCACTGAGGCGAGGGCCGCGTTTCAGCAAGCTACAGCGAACCGTTGGTCCACCGTAATGTCGGCGCGTTCGGGTGAAACTGAGGATGTGTCGATTGTGCATTTGGCATTGGGCTGGAACATACCACAGTTTAAAGTGGGCTCGTTTGCACGCTCTGAACGTATGGCGAAGTGGAACGAAATGCTCAGAATTGAGGATACCTGCGGTACCTCCATCTACGCGGGCTACCAGCCTTGGGAGGCGCTGTAATGAAGGTTCTTTTTCACTACGACGCTGGCGAGCGCTTAAAGACGATTCTTTCATCCAAGCTCAACGGAACGGGTATCGAAGTACTCTATTGTCCAGAGGGCGATACTGAGCCGCTGAAAGCTCTGTTGCCCCAAGCCGAAGTCATTTGGCACGTCCTACAGCCTCTGACCGAAGATTTGCTGCGTCTCGCACCTAGTTTAAAGCTTGTTCAAAAAATTGGTGTGGGCGTAAACACAATTGATTGTGACTATGCTAAAGCGCACGGTGTCGCGGTGTGTAATATGCCAGGCACAAACAGTCGAGCGGTTGCAGAGCATGCTTTACTGCTTATGTTAGCCAGTTTGCGTAAATTACCCAGGGTGGACCAGTTGTGCCGTTCGGGTAGGTGGTTTCCCGATGGAAATACCAAAGAATCGTTCGGAGAAATGTGTGGTAAGCGTGTGGGCTTGGTCGGCTTTGGAGATACGCCGAAAGTGTTAGCTCCTATTTTGTCGGCCATGGGGGCAGAGGTGGTGTATACAGCGGGCAGCGATAAATACAACGAATACACGTTCTTGAGCCTGGAAGAATTAGTAGCCACCAGCGACATTATCTCGCTACACGCCCCCCTTACATCTGAAACACAGCATCTTATGAGCGCGGACGCTTTTAAACGTATGAAGCGTGGTGTGATTTTGGTCAACACAGCTCGTGGCGGGCTCGTTGATGAAGCGGCACTGCTTAGCGCATTGAAAAGTGGTCAAGTAGGTGCTGCTGGTCTTGATGTCTTCGAGCAAGAACCGGCTCACCCCGAAAATCCGTTGTTTGCTCTCGATCAAGTCACCTGTGCACCACACACTGCATGGCTTACTCAAGAGACCTGGGAACGCAGTATCGATGTGGCGATTGCCAATGTGCAGGCTCTCATTCAACAAAAACAATTACAGCATCAAGTCGTTTAAGCGGAGGCCGCATGAGTCGACCCAGTTATAAAACCAAAAGAACGCCTATACTGATAGTGTTTGAAGAGAAGTCGCCGTTTAAAGATACCTATGCAGGCGAAATAGGACGCGTCGCTTTGCAGGCACACTGGATTACGCCCGTGGATAAACCATCTGACACGGTGACTATCTTTATGCACCCCACAGGCGGCGGTAGTTACTTGCCCATGCTCAATGCTTTGGCCAAGGTCGGAGTTCATACGGTGTGGTGTGACAGCCGTTATCGAGGTACTGATTCGGCCTTGATCATGGAGAAAGTCGCCATTGATTTGGGTGCCTGTGTGCGCGAGATGAAAGAGCGCTACGGCTATAAAAAAGTTGTGCTTGGCGGATGGAGTGGGGGTGGCTCTTTGTCGCTATTCTATCAATCAGAAGCCGAGTCACCGTCGGTAACGCAGACCCCAGCCGGTGAGCCACCCAATTTGACCGAGCAGGGTTTTATTGCAGCCGACGGTATCATGCTAATTGCCGCGCATGTGGCGCGTCATCGTACCTTCACGCAGTGGTTAGACCCCAGTGTGATTGATGAGGAGCATCCAGAGAATCGTGACCCCGAACTGGATATTTACAATCCTGATAATCCTAATCAACCGCCTTATAGTCCCGAGTTTTTGGTCCGCTTTGAAGCCGCTCAGATTGCTCGAAATAGGCGCATTACACGGTTTGTCAAAGATAAGTTGGCCGAGTATCGAGCCGCGGGTGAGGTCAATCGCGAATATGCCTTTGTGGTGCACCGCACCATGGCAGACCCTCGTTGGCTTGATGCATCGATTGATCCCAACGATCGCGCCCCCAACTGGTGTTTCTTGGGTGACCCCAAAATTGTTAACGATAGCCCCGTAGGCCTGGCGCGCTATTGTTCTTTGCGGTCTTGGTTAAGTCAGTGGAGTTACGATGATGCGAATGCGGATGGCATTCGTTGTGCACAGAAAATTACGGTTCCAGCGCTGGTTGTGGGTAATACGGCTGACGATGGCATTACACCCGCACATACGCATGCTTTGTACGACTCCGTGGGCAATAGCGATAAAGAAATTCATTGGATTGAGGGTGCTAACCATTACTACTTTGGCCAGCCTGATAAGGCCAAAGAGGCCGCAGAGCTCTGCTATGATTGGTTGGCACGGCACGGATTTGTTGATTGAGGAACTCCAATGACCATCAATTGCCGACTTCTGGGTGACGTCGTAAGGCAAAATGCCGAGAAAACCCCCGAGAACACAGCGCTACACTATTTAGATCAGGATATCTCATTTCGAGAATTGGATGAGCGCAGCGATCGTGTGGCTGCCGGTTTGCAGGCCCTGGGTCTGGAAGCGGGGAGTCGTGTCGCACTGTTAAATAAAAATTCGGCAACCTTCTTTGATGTATTGTTTGGCGCCGCTAAGGCCAATGCTGTGCTCGTTACGGTGAATTTTCGGCTGACGCAGGATGAGGTGCGTTTTATCGTCGAAGACAGCGAAGCGGAAGTACTTATTGTCGGGCGGGAGCATTTGGCAACGGTTGAGGGCTTAGAGACGACGCTTGAGACTCTGAACCATATCATCGTCATTGACGATACCCCAGACTGCGAATTCGCCGCGTGGCGAAATCAGCAAGTTCAAGCCCCGACCGAGTTAGACATTGACCGCGAGTCAGCGGTCGTACAAATGTATACCAGTGGCACTACGGGTTTGCCAAAAGGCGTCGAGTTAAGCCATCGAGCAATGATTAACGCCGCCTTGGTTGGGCTTGATGTGTGGCAGTTTTTGTACGAGCAAGATAGCGCAGTATTAGCGACCATGCCGCTGTTTCACATTGCGGCTTGCAACCTATGTATTGCCGCACTGTTTGTGGGTGCGCGAGCAGACATTATTCGTGACGCCACGCCTGAAGAATTGGCCGACATTTTGCCCGCGCGCGGAATCAATTTAGTACCGATTCCTGCCACGGTCATCCATAGTATGCTGCGCTTACCCAACATTGCGGACAAAGATTTTAGTGCCCTGAAAGTGATGCTGATCGCGGGTTCCGGTATTGCTGCCGAGCTACTGAAAGAGGCGGGCGAGCGCTTTGATTGTGGCTTTGCTTTGAGTTATGGCAGTACCGAAATGTGCGGCGGCGTTACTTATCTCGGGCCCGACTTATGCAGACCTGACGCCGGTAAGCGTTTGGAGTCGGCTGGTCGTTTGTTGGCACATTCTGAGTTAAAGATTGTTAACGATAAGAGTGTCGAAGTGCCGCAAGGTGAGGTTGGCGAAATTATTGTACGCAGTAACCGGTTGATGAGCGGTTACTGGCATCGACCTGAGGCGAACGATGACGCTCTGAGAGATGGTTGGTTTTATTCCGGAGATGCCGGCTATGTCGATGAAAACGGTCTCCTGTTTGTTGTTGATCGTATTAAAGACATGGTGATTTCGGGTGGTGAAAATATCTATCCCGCAGAGATAGAGCAGCTTATGCACATGCATTTTGCGGTAGAGGACGTTGCCGTCGTTGGGATACCTGACGAAAAATGGGGCGAGTCATTGTTGGCGTTTGTGGTCCTTAAGGTGGGCGTTGAACCACCGCTCAAGGAAGTCTTTATAGAGTTTTTACGCCCAAAACTTGCAGGGTTTAAGATACCTAGGCACTACGAGTTTGTAACAGCCTTTCCACGAAATGCAATGGGCAAGGTTTTGAAACGCGAATTACGCGCGCCATATTGGCCGAGTAATGTCTAGGCTTATTGTCAATTATATTGACATGTTCTATGGGTATGGCTAATCTCAAGTGCTGACAAAAAACGTAAAAAGGTCCAGAGGATTTGACATGAACGCCCCAGCCAAAATTACCGGTGTGAACCACGCGGCTTATCGTTGTCGTGATGCCGAGCAAACCCGTTGGTTTTATGAGGAAGTGCTTGGCCTAAAAACCAAAGCGGCAATAGCGTTTGACCATATCTCTGGCACCGATGATCCTCGTCGTTACATGCACATCTTTTTCGAGCTGGGTAACGGCGGTTTTGTTGCGTTTTTTGATTCACCCGATGATGCAAAACCCGAGCATTTTGAACGAAAAGACTCTTTCGACGTGCACATTGCGTTAGAGGTCGAGGGAGAAGAAGCCTTACTGGCGATGCAAGAGCATATTCAGTCGCATGGCAAGTCGTGCTTGGGGCCAATTGATCATGGTTTCGTTAAGTCTTGCTACATGTACGACCCGAATGGTCTACAGGTGGAAATCAGTACCAAGACACCTGAATTTGAAGAAATTATGGACCACGAAGAAACAATCTCGCCAGAAGAGATCCAGGTATGGTGCGAGAAAACTCGCGCGCAAAAAGTGGCCTTGTTCGGTGAGGAGGCGCTGGACAAACGCGCTTAGGGCGGCTTGCCTACAGAATAAAAATAACAGGGAATCTCATGCCGTTGGATGACGAAAAAATAGCAGTGGGCGAAAAATGGGGAGGTGCTTATCCATGGTACGTCGTTGCGATATTAATGTTCGCGCAGACCTTTTCGTTCATCGATCGAATGATCATGGGGCTGCTAGTAGAGCCTATTCGTGCTGCTTTTAACATTTCCGATACCCAGTTTAGTCTACTTGCAGGGTTCGCGTTTGCGGTGTTCTACGCAATCATGGGTATTCCCCTGGCTCGGATCGCTGATTCTAGAAGTCGACGAGGCCTAATTGCATTTGGCATTGCACTATGGAGCATCATGACGGCTCTGTGCGGGATGGCTAAAAGTTATTGGTGGTTGTTTTTAGCTCGAGTTGGCGTAGGTGTCGGTGAGGCGACTTTATCACCAGCAGCTTATTCATTGATTTCGGATTACTTTAGAAAGTCGAATCTTGCGAAAGCCCTTAGTGTTTACACCATAGGCGTAACCTTGGGCTCGGGTTTGGCCTATATGATAGGTGGTCAGGTTGTGGCCTGGGCAAAAAACGTAGGTGAGTTACACGTAGCAGGCCTAGGAATTCTGCAGGGCTGGCAACTTACTTTTTTAATGGTGGGCATTCCGGGGCTGATCGTAGCTGTGTTGATGTTCACGGTTATCGAGCCACCGCGGCAAGGGCTCAGTGAAGAAGCATCGCAACGTGAAGGGGCCGTACCCTTCAAGCAGACCCTGAGTTACTTAACGTCACACGGTAGAGCTTTCGCAAGTCATATGTTGGGTATGGCTATATTTATTATGGTTGTCTATAGCCTGAACATATGGGGCCCCAGTTATTTGATTCGTACCTTTGCGATGGCTCCGAGCGAAGCGGGTTTGAAGTTTGGTGTAATCATGATGTTTGCGGGCACAGCCGGACTGCTAACAGGTGGTAGTCTAGCCGATAAGTATTTTGCGGCTGGTAAAATGGACGCCTACAGCCGTGTGATCACACTCTCTGCTGCACTGGCCGTGCCGGGCATTATCGCGCTGGGTTTTATCGGTAACGCCTGGCTGGGTATGGCGGCTTTAGCTGTCGCGATATTCTTTACATCATTTCAGGGCGGTATCGCGGGAGGGGTTGTCTCGTTGATGACACCTAATGAGATGCGCTCACAATTAGTTGCCATACACTTTCTAACGTCTAATTTGATCGGTTTGGGTTTTGGCCCTACTGTGGTTGCCGCGACCACAGATTACGTGTTCAAGAACGACGCAGCCCTTGGTCAGTCGTTAGCACTAACAGCTGCTGTTTTGTGTCCCATCGCTATCCTGATCATGCGCATGGGTATGCCCAGGGTCCGCGCTGTGATCGAGAGTCAGATCCCTGTGACTCAAGTTTAATTGGCGCTTGGATTGGCAGGCGCCATTTCAATTACTGCAGCAGATAGTCTTTACGCAACTCGCGTTTTAAAATTTTATTCGCGGCACTGATCGGGAAAGGTTCGGCTCTGAAGGTATAACTCCGCGGGCATTTAAAACTCGCGAGTTGCTGGCGCATGTGTTGGTCCAATTCTGCTTCTGTTACTGTCGCCCCGGGATTGACCCTGACAATCGCATGCACCTGTTCTCCCCATTGTTTGCTTGGAATACCGATAACCGCACATTCTAATATCGCAGGATGAGAGCGAAGGGCTGATTCTACCTGTGCGGGGAACACGTTTTCGCCACCACTGATAATCATGTCTTTAATGCGATCTTCGATAAATAAGTAACCCTCGGCATCAATCCTACCGGCGTCGCCGGTACGTAACCAACCATTACTAAAGGCTTTAGCGCTTTCTTCTTCTTGTTGCCAATAACCCAGTGCAACACCTGCTCCCTTCACAGCGACTTCGCCGAATGTGTCGGTGCTTAGTTGGTTACCGTGTTCATCAAGGATCGCGATTTCACTGCCTATCACTACCTGTCCTGCGGACCGAAGGTGTCGAGTATCGGGCTCCACGTGCTTATGATGGGGCAACACGCTGATCGTCGGGCCACCTTCGCTTTGCCCGTAAACTTGAAAAAACTCCACATGGGGCAGCAACTGCAGCGCTTTTTGCAACACAGGTGTGGGTATGGGCGATGCGCCGTATGTGATTTTGTTCCACGAGCTTAAGTCGTAGTGATGGATGTCGGGATGATTCACAATCCAATCTAACATCGTAGCCACCAGCGGTACGTTGGTAACATTTGCAGTCGCGATGGTTTGTAATACAAGCGGTATATCGAAACGTTCGATAAATACGCATTCACACGCCAGGGCCGCCGCGGCATACGCATTACCAGCGCCAGCCGCGTGGAATAAGGGTGGGAGTACGAGTAGCGTGTCTTGCGGTTTGGCTTGCACGGCGTTGATCCACTGAAGTACATTGATGTGCATACCTTGGTGGGTGAGCATGGCTCCCTTGGCACGACCCGTTGTACCCCCTGTGTAACAAATCATCGCGAGATCCGAGCCCTGCCGCCGCTGATCGTTCAACGCTTTTGCGCTTTGAATGTGTTCGTCACCGCAAGGCTCGAGCGCCTCGACATCGTCAAAGCAATAAACAATAGTGTCACGTAATGCCCAACGATCAAGTCGGGCTAGGTTAGCATAATTCGCTGCATCAACGATTAGCATTCGGGGTGACAGCTCCTCGATTGCAGTATTTAGTTCATTGTGGGACCAGCGAGTGTTAAGGGGCGCCACAACCGCGCCTGCCCAGGGTATTGCAAACAGCCACTCGAAGTAGCGATCTGAGTTGTTGGCAAGAATTGCCACCATACTATTTAGCTCGACCCCTTGTTGGCATAAAAAACCGGCAGCATGTTGGACTCTATAGTGTGTTTCATGCCAAGTCGTCTGACGATCAGCATAGCGCGTGGCGACGCCATGAGGATTCACTTGTGCCGCGCGCCGCAAAAATTGTGTCAGGCCAGTCATGTTGTCTTCCTGTTGTCTTTTTGTTCAATATAGCAAATGTAAAGTTGCTTTACATGGCAAATAAAGTCAAGTATGTTGACAAACGCAAAGGGCTTAAGGAAAACAAATGATCGAGTTTTTGCAGTCAACATTGGGGCCTCACTACGGAACCCTGAAGTTTGTACATTTACTGTTTGCAGCGATGTGGGTGTTTAGCACGGCTACTGGCTACGCTTTTTATGTGCTGCCTGTCATGAAAGCTTGGCGCCGGAATCCTAACGATGTTGAGGTGGTCCGTGCCCGAAATTGGGTGATGGAGCGCTTTGATGAAAGCGCGATCTACGAGCATGTTGCGTTCCCAATGGTGCTGATTACCGGTCCGCTGTTATACGTCGTCGGCGGTTGGTCGACCGCTCAGGGATGGATCGATTTAAAACTGCTGATTATTATCGGTCTGTTTATTCCCATTGAAATCATGCCATAAAATCATGAAAGCAGAAAAAAATAATATATGAAAGGCTTGATACGGTTTAAAAAATAACCTCGCAAATAAAATAGTTGAAAACATAAAACTTGCCCTCAAGATAGGAGCAGCCCCACCTACCATAATCCCATAAAAAACTAAAATTCCTATGATAATTAGCCAAAATAAAAATCGGAAAAAACTCCCCCATTTTTTGAATGGAGAAAATATTAAACTTAATACAGAAAATAAAATCCCTACATGTAAGCCTGAAACAGATAAAAAATGAGATGCCCCGGCATTTTGATATAAAGCCTTTATTCCTAAATCTAATTCTGACTTATCGGAAAAAACAATCGTTTTTAAAACAGCACGATCCTGCTTATTTTTCACAGAATCTAAACTCCCCAATAATTTATTCTTAAAAGAACTCAATAAACTGGATGGTGGCTTAGAAATTAAGCGAAAACTTGAATTTGTAAAAAGTACTCTATTCAATC
>JALRFH010000040.1 GCA_023253715.1 Halieaceae bacterium | reverse complement strand
GGACCCAATGGGGCAGGGAAATCCACCACTGTTCGCATGATGTATGGCTTGTTAACACCAGATGTTGGATCGGTGGAGATTGATGGCACATTGGTGCATGAAAACCCCATCAAGGCGAGGCGTTCTCTTGGTGCTTTGCCGGATGCCTATGGGTTGTATCCCCGATTGACCACTTTGGAAAACATTCGTTATTTTGGACAGTTACAAGGGATGGGTGGCAAGGATTTACAACGGCAACTGGATTATTTGGTGGAGTTGCTGGATATGCAGGAGATTGCGCATCGCCGAGTGGATGGATTTTCTCAGGGGCAACGGATGAAGGTGTCCATCGCCAGAGCCATTATTCACAATCCCAAAAATGTGATTTTGGATGAGCCCACCAATGGCTTGGATGTAATGACGACTCGTGGGTTGCGGCGTTTCTTGCTTAATTGCAAAGCTGAAGGTCGCTGTATCGTGCTGTCTACGCATATTATGCAAGAGGTGGCAGCCTTGTGTGACCATGTGGTTATCATTGCCAAAGGTTCTGTAATGGCCGAGGGCTCGCCCGAGCACTTAAAACAGCTGGCGCAACAAGAATCCTTAGAGGATGCCTTTGTGCATCTGATCGGTTCGGAAGAGGGGCTTATGCTATGAGCTTAATATTGACGGTGATGCGCAAAGAGTGGCGCGACTTGATGCGTGATCGACGCACGGTTCTTATCGGCTTGGCGATGGGTGCCTTGTTGGCGCCGGCCTTGATTATCGGCATGAATGCCTACGCTGCAGAAAAACGCACCAAGCAAATGGAGTCGGTGTTAAAACTACCCGTTGTTGGCGCCGAGTTGGCTCCAAATCTTGTCACCTGGCTTGAGCAGAGAGATATCGAGGTGATTGATCCACCGGTCGATATTGATGGCGCGATCAAGGCGCAAGACCATGAAGTCATTCTGGAGATTACCTCAGACTACCCAGAGCGGTGGTACGCCCAAGAAAACGCTCGGGTGAATGTTTACTACGATGGCTCACGCGAATCCGCGCGGGTTGCAAGAGCTCGCGTAGATGGCCTACTGAGTCAGTACAGCAGTCAGATGGGGCGCATGCGTATGCTTAGCCGAGGGGTAGACCCCGGATCCGCATCGGCATTACTCATTGTGCGCAACGATTTGGCGACGGAGGCGAGTCGAGCCGGTCAGGCCCTCTTGTTTTTACCTTACTTTTTGATTTTGACAGCCTTTTTGGGTGGGGCCTATTTCGTGATTGACGTGACCGCAGGTGAACGAGAACGCGAGTCACTCGAGAGTTTGCTCTTGGTACCAGCGCCTGCGTGGCAAATTATGTTGGGTAAGGTCATTGCCTGTTTGGGGTTTGGTCTAATGATGATCAGTGTAGCCTTGCTGGCCTTTAAGTTGAGTTTCAGCTTCGCGCCGAATCTTATTGTCGAGATGAAGCTGAGTTGGCTAGCGACAGGCGCGATTGCCTTGAGTCTAATTCCGATCGCGCTCATTGGTGTCGCGCTGCTTACTTTACTGGCGGCGAACGCGAAAACCGTTAAAGAGGCGCAAAGCTACATGAGTGTGCTGACCTTGTTGCCGATTATTCCTACCTTTGCGTTGATGATTAATCCCATTAAGACGCAGGTGTGGATGTACACCGTGCCTTTTGTGTCGCAGAATCAGCTTATCATGGCAATTTTGCGTGGCGAGGCGATCGGAGCGCTCGAGTTAGCGGTGTATGTCAGTTCTCAACTTGCGATAGCTGTGCTTATTCTGAGTATCGCGGCTTGGCGTTACTCGAGCGAACGCATGGCTTTGGGCCGTTAGCGCTTTTGTTCTAAGCAAAGTCGCGTATGATGCCATGTCGTTTTTGTTGTTGAGCTAACCGCATGTCTGAACGCGGCTTCAAAGCCATTTTGAAAGAACTTTTTGTGCTGGCTCTGCCGATTGTCATATCGCAGGGCGCTTATGCCTTTATGATCTTTACCGATCGTTATTTTATGGCCCAGATCAGCGCACAGCATATCTCGGCCTCAATGTCGGGTGGCGTCACCTCGTTTGTCACTCTGTCGCTGTTCTTGGGCATTATTTCGTATGCTAACGCCATGGTTGCCCAGTTTTCTGGTGCTGAGCGATTCCAAAAATGTAGCAGAGTTGTCACGCAGGGCTTTGTATTGTCGGTGGCGGCGTTCCCGATACTCTTGCTGCTAACCTTTCCTGTCACCCAATTATTTCGCTGGGTAGGGCACTCTGAGGAGCTTGTCGCACTCGAAAGCGCTTACTACCAAGTCCTTATCTATGGCGGGGTATTTAGCTTGGCCAAAGCGGCGTTGTCTTCGTTTTTTAGCGGCATTGGGCGTTCGTGGGTCGTCATGGTCTGCGATGTTACTGGCGTGTTAATTAATATTGTTCTCAGCTATGCCTTGGTGTTTGGTCATTGGGGATTCCCCGCCTTAGGCATTGCAGGGGCCGCGCTGGGTACGGTCATCGCGACCGCGATCACCTTGTTGCTTTTTTTGGGGTTTTACTTCCGCCCAAGCATCGCACAGCTGTACGACGTTGCTCAGAGCTGGGTTATCGATCTGGCGATTCTTCGGAAGTTTGTGCGCTATGGATTTCCTTCGGGGCTTGAATCGTTCATGAACGTCGTGACGTTTAACTTGTTCATGCTGATGTTTCAAAACTATGGGGTGCGCGAGGGAGCGGCCATGGCCATTGTGTTTAATTGGGACCTGATGTCGTTCATTTCGATGATCGGTTTGCATATCGCTGTTATGAGTTTGTCAGGGCGATATATTGGTTCCGGTGAGCCACACAATCTAAACAGAGTGATTGCGGCTGGCTTTAGCATCGCATTTACAGTTACAGTGACCTTCGCCATTACGTTTGCCCTGTTCGCCGCACCACTGGTGCGTATCTTCGACACGGGTACCGCGGATTTCGAGCAGATTAGTGCTCTAGCTCAGGCTATGATGCTGGGCTTGGCATGCTACGTCATAGCAGACGGTATCAACCTGGTAGCCTCAGGTGTACTGCGAGGTGCTGGCGATACGCGGTGGTTGATGTTCGCCTCGGTTTCGATTCACTGGGCCATGTTGGTGGCGCAAGTATTTATCATTAAAGTCTGGCAACTAGGCCCGATGGCCTCTTGGTGGACCTTTGTCGCTATGCTAGTGTGCTTAGCAGCGACCTATTTGGGGCGGCTCGCCTGGGGCTCCTGGCGCTCACCTGAGCGACTCGCTAAACTTCTCGAGAACCACTAAAGCAACAAGGATAATTATGACTACTGGCTACCAATTAAAATCTTTACTGACCGCGGACGGCGAAGCATCGCTCTACTTTGAGTCACAAGACTTTTCCACTTTGGCTTCGGATCAGGTTCTGATTCAAATCGAAGCCGCTCCGATTAACCCGTCTGATTTAGCCTTGCTGACAGCCCCCATGGATCTCGATTCGTTGAGTTCGTCAGGCTCTGGTTACGAGACTAAAGTGACCGCTAAAGCAAAGCCCGGGGCGGTACAGTTTTTTGCTGCGCGTTTGGGGATGTCGCTACCCACGGGTAATGAGGGCGCGGGCACTGTCATCGCGGCGGGTGACTCGGATGCGGCTCAAGCCTTGTTGGGCAGAAAAGTGGGCGCTTTTGGTGGCGGTATGTACGCGCAATACCGTGTGGCAAACGTGATGGAATGTTTGCCTTTGCCCGAAGGGGCAAGTGCAGAGCAAGGCGCTTCGAGCTTCGTCAACCCCATGACCGCCCTGGGTATGATCGAGACCATGAAGATGGAAGGGCACAGTGCTATTATCCACACGGCGGCGGCATCCAATTTAGGGCAAATGTTAAACCGCTTGTGCTTGGCGGATGGTATTCCTCTGATCTGTGTTGTTCGGTCCGAAGCACAAAAGGCGCTCCTGGAAGGCCAGGGTGCGGAGTGTGTCCTCAACAGTCAAGATAGTAATTTCTTTGCCGATCTTACGGACGCTTGCGATCGTTACAACGCAACTTTGGCGTTTGATGCGACGGGCGGCGGGACACTAGGGAGTACATTGTTGAATGGTATGGAGGCCGCTGCGGCGAGACACCTGACCGAATACAATCGTTATGGCAGTGACCGTTTTAAGCAACTTTATATCTATGGCGGATTGGATGTTAGCCCGACGACCTTGCACCGTGGATTTGGTTTTGCGTGGTCGATTAATGGTTGGCTGCTACCTCAATTTCTGGCGCGGGCGGGCGTCGAGGTTATGATGCGCATGAGAGCTCGCGTGGCGGCAGAGCTAACAACCAGCTTCGCAAGCCACTACGCGCATCGTGTGTCCTTGCCAGAGGCGCTGTCTTTAGACTTGGTACGCGAATACGCGAGCCAGGCTACGGGCGTTAAGACCTTGATTCAACCTTCACACGAGGGATAGGTCATGATCCGGCGAGGTGTGATATTGCTGTTAGCGAGCTTGTCGTTCGCGTCGTCGTCGTTCGGCAATGACGACGCTTTGAACGCCTTAATCGATGACCATTGGGCGTGGGTGGTAGATCATTCCCCCGAATACGCCGTGTTTATGGGCAATATACAACGTGCAGACGAATGGGATGACGTTAGCCTAGAGGCTCAAGCCCTCCAAGATCAAGCGCTTGCCGGATTCGAACAACGCTTAGCCCTTATTGATGGGACCTCGTTGTCGGACGAGGCCAAATTGAATAAAGAGTTGTTGTTGCTGCAAATTCGCAACCAGCGACGCGGCTACGAGCTGGGTTTTCATTTAATGGGAATCACCATGCGGGGTGGCCCGCAGTCGCTTTTCACAGTGGCAGAGACCTTGCCGTTTCGCACGAAAGATGATTACGAGCGTTGGTTAACGCGTCTCGAGGCATTGCCGTTCAGGCTGCAGCAAGAACAAGCGATATTGGAGGAAGGCATTCGGCAAAACCGGGTGCAGGCCAAAGTGATCATGGAGCGCATTCCAACTCAGCTTGCCAAAATCACTCAAGTAGACCTTAGGGAAAATCCTTTCTTCGAACCATTTGCCAGTATGCCCGACTCAATTGCTCATGCCGAAGCTCAGGCCTTAGCCGAGCGGGCGGAACGTGTCATTGCGGAAATTGTCGTTCCATCCTACAAAAAGTTTGAGGCTTTCTTTAATGAACACTATCTCCCTGCAGCGCGTTCTGACGTGGGTGTTGGGAGTTTACCAAATGGTAAAGCGCTGTATGAGTTCGCTGCGCAAAGGTTTACGACGACAGACTTAAACCCTCAGCAAATTCACGATATCGGTCTAGCCGAAGTGGCCCGCATTCGCACAGCCATGGAGTCGATTATCGATGAGGTCGGTTTTGATGGCGATTTACAGGCGTTTAACGAGTTTTTACGAACGGATCCGCAGTTTTACTTCGATAATGCCGAAGATCTTTATGATCAGTACCGGGTGATTTCGAAACGTATAGATCCCGAATTGGTTAAGTTATTTGGACGTCTACCGCGGATCCCGTACGGTGTGCGCCCCATACCGGAACAAATTGCGCCAGATACAACGACAGCCTATTACATGCCGCCGGCTGCGGACGGCTCCCGAGCGGGCTATTACTACGTCAATTTGTATCGTCCTGAAGTGCGCCCCAAGTTTGAAATGGAAGTCTTGAGTGTGCATGAGGCAATGCCCGGGCATCATTTGCAGATTGCGCTCGCGCGTGAGCTCGAGGGTTTGCCGATGTTTCGCAAGATCGGGGGGGCGACAGCCTTCGTAGAAGGGTGGGGGCTCTACTCAGAACGTCTTGGGTATGAACTTGGGTTATACCAAGACCCCTATTCGCGATACGGACAGTTGGTGTATGACATGTGGCGGGCGGTTCGTTTGGTGGTGGATACCGGAATTCATTACATGGGATGGAGCCGACAAGAAGCAATCGATTACTTCATGGCAAATGCGGCAAAAACTGAGGCAGATATTATTAACGAGATCGATCGTTATATTGGTTGGCCGGGCCAGGCATTGGCCTACAAAATCGGCCAACTAAAAATATTGGAGTTGCGGGCTCAGGCCGAGCAGGCGCTGGGCGATCGTTTTGATATTCGCGCCTTCCACGACCATTTATTGGGCGCCGGTGCGCTACCGCTGAATTTGCTAGAACAGCGTATGAACGCTTGGTTGGCCGATTATTGATCGGCCTGTTTGTCGCCGAATAAATCTTCAGTGATGTGGTACAGGCTCGGCACCAAAAATAGCGTAATCACGGTGCCGACTAACACGCCGAACGCGAGAGAGATTGCCAGCGGGACGAACATGTGTGTCGCCGCATTGGTGTCGAACACCATGGGTAGCAATCCGATAAATGTGGTTAAGCTGGTGAGCAAAATGGGCCGAAAACGAACCACGCCGGCACTAATCAGCGCTTCACCCAGTGGAGCACCAGAGGCCCGCTGACGATTAACATAGTCAACCAATACCAAACTTGAGTTTACGACGACGCCCGACAGCGCAACGATACCCAAGATGCTCAAAAAGGTCAGATCTACGCCCATCACAAAGTGCCCAAAAATCGCACCAATGGCACCAAAGGGGATGACGCTCATAATGACAAAGGGTTGCAAGTAAGACTGCAGCGGAATCGCTAATAGCGCATATATTATAAGCAAAGCCAATAGGGCATACGCGCCTAACGAGCTTATTGATTCGGCGCGATCTGCCGCTTCGCCCGCCAGCCCATAACTGACGCCGGGGTGAGTTTCTAAAATTTTTGGAAGACGGCTACCCAAGACCTCCGAGAGAACTTGTTCCGGCGTGATTTTGTCGCGAAGCACCTCGGCGGTGACGTTGATGACTCGCTGCCCGTCGACGCGCGAAATGGTCGTAAACCCTTGGCCGATTTCTATGCTTGCAATGTCCGAAAAGGGAACCTCTGCACCGGACGGTGTGCGGATGAACATTTGCTCGATCGAGCCGAAATTAGCACGTTCCTCTTGCGGATATCGGACCATGACACGTAAGTCGTCTTTGCCGCGCTGTATCCGTTGCGCTTCATAGCCATAAAACGCGTGTCGAACCTGTGCACCGAGATCGCGTAAAGTCACACCGTAGTGGCGCGCCTCGGGCTTGAGATTAAGTTTTATTTCTTGCTTTCCTGACCGGAAAGTGTCGGAAATATCGACAACACCGGGATAAGATGCCAAGACGGCTTTAAGCTCTTCGGCGACCGATTGCAGTTCGCCAAAATCTCGCCCCAAGAGCTCGATGTCGATGGCCGCTCCGATGCTAAAACTGCTGGCTGATATCTTCATTTCGACCAGATCAGGAATGGTACCTGTGAGTTCTCGCCAGCGATTCGCGTAGACACTGACCGGGGTGCCTTTATAGTCTGAGGGTATGTTCAGGTGTATCCCGACCTCCCCAATGTTGCTTTGCACCGGAATGCCAAATTCAATGGATCCTTTCGGTAGCTTGGTGCCCACCGCAGTGTAAATTTTTGAAAACGCCTCGTTTCCTTCAACCAGGGGGATGGCATCAAGCTCTTCTTTGAGTTGCTGCGCGGAATCCTCCAGTCGTCGAATCACCGCCTCAGTCGTTTCAATCGGGGTTCCCTCAGGCATCACGACAGAGGCATAGATACGCGTACTTTCGACCGCGGGGAAAAACTGAAACAGGATGCGTCCCGACAGCAGGGCGCCCAGCGCAATAGTGAGTACGGCGATACCCACGGCAAGCGTCGAATATCGATAGTCCACTGACAGTCGGACCATGGGCTTAAACGTATTAACCGCGAAATCATCGAGTTGATCTGATAGGCGGGTTTGGATCTTCTGCCAGGCGTTTTTTTCTTCCCTCGACTTGGCCATTCTGCGATGCGCTAAGTGGTGAGGCAGTATGAGTTGTGATTCGAAAATACTAAAAAATAGAGCAATGATGACGACGGCACCAATCACAAGAAAGAACCCGCCGAGTTCTCCTGGGATGTTCATAATGGGAATAAAGGTCGCCATGGTGGTCAGAACGCCAAAAATCACGGGCGTTGAGACTTCAGTCGTGCCATCGACCGCCGCTTGGAGACGCGGTTTACCCATTTCTTCATGCGCAAAAATACGCTCGCCCACTACGATGGCGTCATCCACTAAGATACCGATGACCAAGATAAACGCCATTATCGACATGGTGCTGATGGCGATATTGATACCGGGGAATACCGCGAGGGTGCCGAGCAGAGCAATTGGAATACCCGCCGCAACCCAGAGTGCAAGCCGGAATTGCAGAAATAACGCGAGAACGATAAGCACCAACACTAGGCCGCTTCGTGCATTTTTTACCAGCACTTCCAATCGGTCTGTTAAATCGGCGGATTCATCTTTCCAAATCTGAACGTGCATACCCTCAGGTAAGGTTGGTTCGAGCTCAGCCAAGTACGCTTTGACCGCTTGGGCTATCTGAATGGTGTCTTCCTTCCCAACGCGAGAGACCATGATCGACATCGTTTGAGTGCCATTGAATCGTGCACTGATGTCCGCGTCCACGAAGGCGTCTCGTACCGTTGCTATTTCGGCAAGATTGACGCGCCGACCGTCGTCATCGGCCTTAATGATGATGTCTTCAAACTCTTGACCTTGATACGCTTGGCCTTGGGTTCGAACTAATATCTCGCCGCTAGGCGTGTCTAATGACCCGCCGGGTAAATCCAAACTGCTGGCCCGAACGGTTTGTCCGATCTGCTCAAGCGTGAGATCAAATTGGCGTAGGTTTTGCTCGGGAACCTCGATCGATATTTCAAAGTCTCGATTAAAGTTCATGTCCACCTGAGAGACCCCAGGCAGTGCAGCAATATCATCCCGAATTTTTTGGGTCAGGGCCTGCAGACCTCGTTCGGTGGTATCTCCATAAACAACCAAGTGTAAGACGTTGGCGCTCATCGTGATTTCGGAGGTTATGGGACGCTCAGTTTCTGCGGGGAAGGCGTCAATGGCGTCCACTTTACTCCGGATATCATTCGCAACCTTGGTTCGGTCCACACCTTCCACCAGTTCGGCGATAATTGAGCACATGCTTTCTGCCGCAGTAGAGCGAACCGTATCGACTCCCTCAGTCCCCTCAAGCGCTTCCTCAACGCGGACGCAAACAGCCGATTCAACCTCTTGCGGCGCTGCGCCCAAGTAGGGTATGCGGATTGATACTGCGTCTACCTGTACGTCAGGAAATTCTTCTAGGTAGAGCTGAGGTAGCGCCAGGGTGCCACCTGCAATTAGGATCATCATGAGGAGGTTGGCGGCAACCCTGTTGTAGATGAACCATGCGATAATGCCGTTCATTGAGCGCCTACCATAACGGGCTCGACATGCATGCCGTTGACCACCGTTCTACCGGCTGAGATGCACACGAGACTCTCCGCCGTGAGCCCTCCCTGGATGACAACGTCGTCGTGCTCAAGGCGCAAAATATTGACGTTTTTCATCCACAACTGATTGTTGTTATCGACCGTTAATATGCGATTACCCGGAGCAAGACTGCTGCGGGGTAGGCGGTAAGCGTCCTGAGGCAACACGCCCGCGATTTCCGCCTTCACAAACAAGCCCAAAGGTAGCAACGTGTCTGGGTTATGACTGTCGATTGGCAAGCTAGCTACTGCAAATATTTGCCGAGTCGCAGAGTCTATTTGCGCTTCTGTCCTGACAAGCTCAGCCTCTCTAATCCATTCGTAACCAGCGAATTCACCGCTGAGAGTGACGGTGGGGCGTTGCTCCTCGGGAATAATGCCGCGCGTAGAGAAAGGCAAATCGAGATAGGCAAGTTGATCTCTAGCAATGGGCAGGCGTACTTCGTAGGTGTCAAGTGCGATGAGTTCGGCAATTCGCTCACCGCGGTTAATGAACTGTCCGACGTCTAGCGATTCGCTTTCAATACGACCACGAAAGGGCGCTTTGATTTGGGTGCGTTCGAGCGCGAGTTCAGCCTCTTGTCGGGCAACCATAGTTGCCTGCTGTTGCGCTTGGGCTCGGGCAAGTTGCAGCTGCGCGTGTTCTAGGGCTTGAGTGCTAATCAGGTTTTGCGCTTTGAGAGCTTCAGCCCGTTTAAAATCGCCTTGGCTTATCTTGAGGTCGATAGCGGCCTGTTGCTCATTAGCGCGAGCTCGCTGCAGTGCCAGGCGAGCATCGGTATCGTCAATAGTAAATAAAACGTCGCCTTGTTCGAATGCGCCTCCGCGCTGGAAACGCTCGGAAATGGCGTTGACGCGACCGGCGACTTCGGCTGCTAGGCTAATCCGATGCGCCGGTTCGACGGTGCCCTGCGAATCGATGATGAGAGGTTCATCAACCGGGCTTGGGTAAATCACCGATACCTTGGGTGGCACCCGAGCTGGGGGGGTGTCGTTCACTTGGTTGGGATTGAGCACCAACGCGGCGGCTGCGACGACACCCACGATGACGATGACCAGAGGGAATAAAACCTTTCGATTCAAGTGCGTCTCCTTGATGCTTAGCGACGTTTTCTAGGCGGCTGCCGGCGCTTGTTTACAGGATCTATTCCTGTGTGCTGAGTCACAAACCGTTGCTTGTGGTCCACTAACGAACGGTGTCTTTGCGGAGGTTGCCTCGGCGGGACCAAATGCTGTTTACCGTAGCCAATGAGATCTTTGCGGCCCATCGCCTTTAAGGTATCTCGCAGGGATGGCCAATTGTCGGAGTCATGATACCTCAGAAAGGCTTTATGCAGACGTCTTTGACTGAGTTTTTGTACGCGGGCAATTTTAGGGCTCGAGCGCCGCACGGGTTTTAGTGGATTGTAGCCTGTATGGTACATTGCCGTGGCTGTCGCCATGGGTGACGGATAGAAGGTTTGCACCTGGTCGGCGCGGAAACCATTGCGTTTAAGCCACAGTGCCAGATTCAGCATGTCTTCGTCTTCTGTACCTGGGTGTGCAGCAATAAAATAGGGAATCAGGTACTGTTCTTTGCCCGCTTTTTTACTGTATTTATCGAACAGCTTTTTGAACGTGTCGTAGGTACCGATACCGGGCTTCATCATCGCTGACAGCGGGCCTTGCTCCGTATGTTCCGGGGCGATCTTCAAGTAACCACCCACATGGTGAGTCACCAATTCTTCAACATATTCTGGTGTTTCAACCGCGATGTCATAACGCAGTCCCGAGGCGATAAGGACTTTCTTGATTCCCGGGATTCTGCGAGCTTTTCGGTAAAGTTGGACTAAGGGGGTCTGGTCCGTATTTAGGTTCTTGCAAATACCGGGGAAGACGCAACTCAATTTGCGACAAGAAGCCTCGATTTCTGGGTCTTTGCAGGCTAAACGCCACATATTAGCTGTGGGGCCACCCAGATCCGAAATGACACCAGTAAAAGCCTTGCTGGTGTCGCGAATCTTTTCAATCTCTTTGAGGATCGATTCTTCAGAGCGATTCTGAATGATGCGCCCCTCGTGTTCGGTAATAGAACAGAAAGTGCAGCCTCCAAAACAACCTCGCATGATGTTGATCGAATGTTGGATCATCTCGAATGCAGGTATCTTAGCCGTGCCGTACATGGGATGAGGCGCACGCTGGTACGGGAGTTCAAACACCCAGTCCAGCTCCTCGGTCGTCAGCGGGATGGGTGGTGGGGTAATCCATATCTCTGTATCGTTGTGTTGTTGCAGTAGTGGTCTCGCGTTGTGTGGGTTCGTTTCTTTGTGCAATACACGCGAGGCGTGGGCGTACAGAGCAGGATCGGCTGATACCTGTTCAAAGCTAGGGATACGGATTACGGTCTCAAGACCTTCGTGCCTAGGGTCTACAAGCTGCACGATTTGCATCTGTTTGTCTTTATCTTCGCAGGTGGTTTCGGTCACCATCTCGTAAGGGTTGATCTGTTTTTCTACTGGGCCAACGACGTCAATATTGGTGGAGTCTATGATCGTAAAACCCGGCAAAACCTCTTTAGTTTTGAAGGCGATGCCACGGATATCTCGAAGGGTGTTAAGTGCTTCGCCACGGCTCAGGCGATGTGCCACTTCGCAGATAGCGCGCTCTGCATTGCCGAATAACAGCAGGTCGGCACGACTATCCATTAACACGGAGCGTCGAATTTTCTCACTCCAATAGTCGTAGTGTGCAATTCTGCGCAAGCTGGCTTCAATGCCGCCGATAATGATGGGTGAATCCTTGAACGCTTCGCGTACTCGCTGGCTGTAGACGATCACCGCGCGGTCTGGGCGATGATCGGGCTTGCCATCGGGCGTGTAGGCGTCGTCGTTGCGACGTTTTCGGTCAGCCGTGTAGCGGTTGATCATCGAATCCATGTTTCCGGCCGCAACGCCGAAAAATAGAGTGGGTTGACCGAGTCGTTTGAAATCGTCGCAGTTGTGCCAATTCGGCTGGGCAATAATGCCGACGCGAAAGCCTTGCGCTTCGAGCACCCTCCCAATAACAGCCATGCCAAAACTCGGGTGATCGACATAGGCGTCCCCCGTGACGATGATGATGTCGCAAGCGTCCCATCCTAATTGCTCCATCTCGGACCGGGATGTCGGCAGAAAGGGAGCCGGTCCGAGACACTCGGCCCAATATTTCGGGTAATCGTAAAGAGCTGTTGGCATAAGTTGTTCGACTGGTTTCTTAAGCCGTAAGTATAAACCAGATCGCTTGCTTACGCAGTGACTTAAGACGCCAGACTCGGTAGTAAAGCACCGCAATATTTACAATGCTCGGCATCACTGTCGTGGCCACTACGGTTGCATTGTGAACAGGAGCGAAGATCTCGCTGTCGCTTTATTTCTTGGGTTAACTCGGCCGTGATAATGCCGGTAGGAACCGCAATGATGGCATAGCCTGTCAACATCCCCAAGGCAGCGATAGCGCGCCCGAACGCCGTCATCGGCACAAGATCGCCGTAGCCTACGGTGGTCACCGTGACAATGGCCCAGTAGATGCTGTCTGGTATCGTATTGAAGCCGTGTTCGGGCCCCTCGACGACGTAAAGCAGGCACCCAAAAATCGTGGTTATCACGATCATCATCGAAAAAAACACAAAAATTTTGCGGCTGGATCTACGCAAGGCTTCCAACAATATCGTCGATTCGCGAATGTAGGGCAATAAGCGTAAGACCCGAAATATGCGCAATATACGCAGTACTCTAAGTATCAATAAGGGGGCTGCTGTGGGGATAAACAGCGCAATATAGGTGGGAATAACCGCCAGTAAGTCGACAATACCAAATCCGCTGGTGATATAGGCCCTAGGGTTCGGACTGCACCATATGCGCACGCAGTATTCGATGCTGAAAAACACGGTAAAACCCCATTCAATCTGCCAAAATAGTAGACCGAATTGTTGATGCAGGGCTGGCATTGAATCGGCAATGACCACTGCCACGCTGGTCAGGATTGCAATGATTAAAAGGATATCAAAGGCTTTTCCCGCGGGGCTCTCGGTGCCAAATATCACGTCGAACGTGTGCTTTTTAAGCGCTGATATTTGAGTTGTCATGGTGAGTGCTCTGCGAGGGTTTCAAGTAACTGACTGAGCGCTTGCTCTAGGGTCGCGAGCATTAGGGGTTGAGCCTCAGCGGTTGGGTGGATCCCGTCGGCCTGCATCAGTTCGGGATTTAAGGCAACAGGTTCAAGAAAAAATGGCAACAGGCTGCTTTCGCTCTGAGCGACGACCTCGCTAAAGGTCTGAAAAAATTTTTTGGTATACGCTGCGCCGTAGTTGGGCGGGATTTGCATCGGTATTAGCGCGACGCGCGCGCCGCTCGCCTGAGATAGTTGCACCATCGCTAACAAGTTGTTTTTCAGCTGTTTTATTGGATAACCACGCAAGCCGTCATTGCCACCTAATTCGATAATCACCAGCGCTGGCTCATGCTGCTCAAGTAACAGAGGCAGGCGCGATAGCCCACCCGTACTGGTTTCCCCACTCATGCTTGCATTGATGATATGGGCACGATCTTGTACGCTGTCCGCCCACAAACTAACCCACCCTTGCTCAATATTCATGCCGTACGCCGCGCTAATGCTGTCGCCAAGGACGAGAATTTTTGCGGGCACTCGCGCTTGCACCCAGGTGGACATCAACAATCCGATCAGGATGCCCAAGCGTAGGTAGGGCATCACGGGAATTTTTTTTATGCTCATTGCGGATACACTTTTCAAAACAGTCACACTCGGCGATCAAACTATTGAGATCTTGAAAGGGATTAGCTTAGAAATCAAGCCGGGAGAATCGATCGCTATACTCGGCGCGTCAGGTTCGGGTAAGTCTACCTTACTGGGTTTGTTGGCGGGCTTAGACACACCCAGCTCTGGCAGTGTTCGCCATAAAACGTTTTCCGTCAGCGATGCTGATGAAGACGCCAGGGCGCTATGGCGCGGCAATGAGGTCGGTTTTGTTTTTCAGAGTTTCCAGTTGTTGCCGTCTTTGACGGCCCTCGATAATGTGGCTTTACCCGTGCAACTGGCAGGAATGACAGCCTCTGAGGCAAAAGCTCGGGCACTCAATCAGCTAAATCGGGTAGGCTTAGGGCAACGACTGGCGCACTTTCCCAAGCAATTGTCGGGTGGCGAACAACAGCGCGTCGCAATCGCGCGTGCCTTTGTGACAGAGCCCAACCTCCTGTTTGCCGATGAGCCAACTGGCAATCTCGATGGATCCACCGGTGACCACGTAGCGGATTTGTTGTTCTCGATGACGGCGGCGCATGATAAAAGTTTAATTCTGGTCACCCACGATCCGGCCTTAGCGCACAGATGTCAGCGAGTGGTGAGAATTGACAAGGGGTTATTGGAGGCGGTCACTTAATGTCCTTGTGGTGGTGGTTTGAGCGGGAATGGCGCGCGGGTGAAATACAGGTTCTGTTTTTGTCATTGGTATTGGCCGTCGCCATGGTCTCGGGTATTAGCTTGTTTACTGATCGGCTTACGCTTCGGCTGGTAGGGGAGAGTACCCAGTTCCTCGCGGCGGATGTTGTGCTTGAGGCAAGAGAAGTTCTGGATAAAACAGAGTGGTCTTCACAGCTCAGCAGCGGCGTGCGAAGCGCTGAAACCCTGACCTTTGCGACGATGATTCAAACTGCCGATGAAGGCTTTGCCTTGGTGTCAGCCAAAGCGGTCAGTGCCAACTATCCCTTGCGAGGTCGATTAAAAACTAGCACGACCCCTTTCGGCAACCTAGCGGTTACTGGGGATCTTCCGGCGATCGGAGAGGTCTGGTTGGCACCCAGGCTGTTTCCCTTGCTGAACCTAAACGTGGGCGACTTGATCGTCTTAGGCCAATCGAGCTTGCGTGTATCAGGGATCATTCGATCCGAGCCTGATGCCGGCGGGTCGATGTTTGACACGGCCCCCCGTGTGCTCATGCGATTTGAAGATTTGCAATCCACGGGTGTGGTACAGGCGGCCAGTCGAGTGTCTTACCGCTTGTTACTCGCGGGTCAGCCTGCGGCACTTAATGAAGCGCGAGAAGCGCTGCAAGCCGATCTCAAAGACAGGGTAAGGGTTCGCACAGTCGATGAGTCACAGCCCAGCATTGCGCAAGCACTCGACCGTGCAGAGCGATTCTTACTGCTTGCAGGAAGTGTCGGGGTATTGCTCTCGGGAGTCGCGATGTTGATGGCCGCAAGGCGTTTCGGTGAGCGTCATTTTGCTTATGTTGCGGTGCTCAAGACGCTGGGCGCCACCCGCGCGAAGGTTGTTCAGCTGTACGCTAGTCTGCTCGGGCTTGTAGGTCTTTTGTCGATGCTGCTGGGTTTTGCTTTGGCGATTGTATTGGAGTTTGCTGCTGTTTATTTGCTGCAAGACCTGATTGAAAACAAAACCACGGTCGCGTACCCATTGCGTCCTTTCGGTGTTGGAGCGGTGACACTCCTGGTGTGCCTCTCGGCCTTTGTGGGGCCAAGTTTTGTTCGTCTCGCAGGTGCGAGCCCACTGCGAGTTTTGCGACAAGAGCTAACTTTGTTTGCGGGTTTGGCACCGCTCGATGTCGGCTTGGCTTTGGCTGGACTCCTGCTCTTGACCCAGTTCTACACGGGCAACTGGATATTGACCGGCTCATTGCTTGTCTCTTTGGTGGTGATTATAGCGCTGGGCTATACGGTGGCAGTTCTCGTCTTTCGACGTTTGTTGACCAAGATTCCCTTGGTATCGGCGCTGTGGCGCTTAGCCAGTGCAACGATGTTTCGTCATGCTCGCGCTAACGGCTTTAACGTCGTGATGTTTGGCTCGGCCATTATGTTAATGGTGCTGCTGGGCTTGGTGCGGACAAGTCTGATTGACCAATGGCAAAAACAGTTGCCTGTGGATGCGCCCAATCATTTCGTGATTAATCTACAAAGTTGGGAGGTCGCACAGTTCGAGGAGTTTTTGAATGTTCATGAGCTTGCCGTTCAAGGTTCCTATCCGATGTCTAGAGCACGTTTAACGGCAGTCAACACTCGGGTGCTGTCGGGCCAGGAGGGGGCAGATCGCCAGCGGGAAACGAATTTTTCATGGACCAATACCTTGCCCGCGGCCAATACGCTGATCGCTGGGAAATGGTTTCGTGAGGATGAGGTGGCCGAGGTTTCCATTGAGCGAGAATACGCCGAACGTGCAGGCATTGCGCTCGGTGATACGCTGCGGTATCGAATTGGCTCAGACGAGCTGGCCTTGGTCGTTACAAGTTTGCGCGAGGTCGATTGGCAAAGTCTCCGTCCGAACTTCTTTGTTTTGATTGAACCGAGTGCTGTCCCACCGGGCGCCGCGAGTTTTTTAAGTAGTTTTTACCTGCCGGCCTCAAAAAAGATTGTCTTAAACGAGCTGATTTCGAGGTTTCCGACGCTGACCGTACTGGAAATTGATCTGATCATCAAACAGTTGCAAGGTATCGTGGCAAGCGTATCGAAAGCGGTTGAAGCCGTTTTGTCTCTGATTGTGGTCGCTGGCGTGCTGGTGTTGGTTATGGGGGTCGCGGGGACGCTGGCGGAAAGAACCCACGAAAATGCTGTACTCAAGGTATTTGGTGCAAAGGGTTCGACGCTGGCGCTTGCAGTGTGGGTGGAGTTCGCGACCATAGGCTGTATCGCCGGTTTACTGGGCGTTGGAGCGGCAGAGCTTGCAACTTGGGGGATTTATCAAACGATGTTTGACGGTGACTATCGAGGCGTGTGGTGGCTCTGGTTCATTGTGCCTGCCGTGTCCGCCGGTCTGATGGCGTGTGTGGGCTGGTTGAGCTGTCGGCACAGCGTCAGCGTCGAGCCTGTTGTCGCTTTGCGAGAAAACTGACAGTGGTTGTGAGCGAGTCAAGTGTGGCAGCGTGTATACAGCACCGTGGCTCAGGGTTTGACCTCACTGCATGCAATTAAGCAAGGACCTCACGCTAATATCCATTTGGCGTTCAAGTTCAATATGCTGTTCGAACAAGTCAGGCATGTCGATCACCAAGGTCGCAAGGCCGTGAATGCCGGCCCACGCAGTGTTCGTCAGATACCGTATATCTTCCTCGACAAAAGACCCTGAACGTATGCCGTTAGCCAGCATCGTTTGCACCAGGTGATTGCATTCGCGAATTCGAGCGTGCAACTCGGGGTATGTTTTAGTCGGTTGCAAGAGTGGACCGAACATCAATTTAAAGAGCTGCGGGTTATCTAAGGCAAATTGTACGTAACAACGCGCGGCTTCCCTGACTTGGCGTTCCGCATCGCCTTCAATGGAATCAATAGCGGCATGAAGCGCGGCAATCAGTCTTTGATAGCCGCGTTCTGAGACGGCCGCTAACAGGGTGTTGCGGTCGCTAAAGTGACGATAGGGCGCGGTCTGGGATACACCCGCGGTTCGGGCAAGTGCCCGCAAACTCAAGGCTTCGGCGGTTTGCTCAACGATGGCCTGTTCGGCTGAGTCAAGTAAGGCCTCACGTAAATTACCGTGATGGTAACTGTTGATCGCGTCAGAATTTGCGGGCATTACGACTAACCGAGTAAGTGGGCGACGGCGTCGCGCTCTTCGATCAACTCCTGTTCAGTGGCTGTCATTTTAGCGCGCGAAAAGTCATTGATCTCGACGTCTTGTACGATGACCCACTCGCCATTGCAGCAACGGCAAGGAAACGAGTAAATCAGGCCTTCGGCAATGCCATAGGAACCGTCAGAATACACCCCCATTGAGACCCAGTCGTCGCCCTCGGTGCCCAGAGCCCAGGAGCGCATATGGCCGATCGCTGCGTTCGCTGCAGACGCTGCCGACGATGCTCCACGCGCTTTGATAATTGCGGCGCCCCGTTGTTGAACGGTGGGGATAAAGTCGTTTTCATACCAGGCTTGGTCTACCATGCCGATAGCTGCTTGGCCGTTGACTTTCGCATTGTACAGATCGGGGTATTGCGTCGCAGAGTGGTTGCCCCAGATGGTCATATTGCTGACCTCATTAACGCTGGTGCCTGTTTTAATCGCAATTTGAGTCATAGCGCGATTGTGATCCAAGCGCGTCATTGCTGTGAAGTTGCGCGGATCAATGTCTGGGGCATTCCGTTGCGTAATCAGTGCGTTAGTATTGGCAGGGTTGCCCACGACTAACACTTTGATATCGCGGCTTGCGTAATCATTTATGGCTTTGCCTTGTACCGAGAAAATGGCAGCATTCGCCTCCAACAGATCTTTGCGCTCCATTCCCGGTCCTCGAGGCCGAGCACCGACTAATAGCGCGTAGTCAGTATCTTTGAAGCCGACATTGGGGTCATCAGTACACTCGATGCCTGCCAGCAAAGGAAAAGCACAATCTTCCAGTTCCATGCGTACCCCTTCCAGCGCTTCTAGAGCCGGAGTGATGTCCAGAAGTTTTAGAATGACGGGCTGGTCGTCGCCCAGCATAGCGCCTGAGGCGATTCTGAAAAGTAGGGCGTAACCGATTTGACCGGCGGCTCCAGTGACCGTGACGCGTACAGCTTGTTTCATGTGGGTTTCCTTTACACAGTGAGCAAAATAAATTGGCGCTATTGTCTTGGTTTAAGGCCTAAATTACAAGGCGCAGAACCACTACGGGTAGACCTTAGATAGGCCGAATGCGTAAAATAACGCCTCCATCACGCTAGGGGATCTTGCAGCCATGTCTGCCAAGCCAAAAACTCAGTACGACTTTAACAAATTACAGAAGCGTTTGCGGCGTCTCGCAGGTGAAGCGATTGTAGATTACAACATGATTGAAGATGGCGATCGTGTAATGGTGTGCTTGTCGGGCGGTAAAGATTCCTACACGATGCTAGACATACTGCTTAGCCTGCAGAAAAGCGCTCCAATTTCTTTTGAGTTGATTGCGGTGAACCTGGATCAAAAACAGCCGGGTTTCCCAGAGCATGTTTTGCCTGCTTATCTCGATGCTCTGGGCATTGAATACTACATTTTAGAGCGAGACACCTACAGCGTTGTCAAGCGGGTGATTCCAGAGGGAAAAACGACTTGCGGCTTGTGCTCTAGATTGCGCCGCGGGACCTTGTACGGTTTTGCCGAGGAAATCGGTGCGCAGAAGATTGCGCTCGGGCACCATCGCGACGATATCGTTGAAACCTTGTTTTTGAACTTATTTTTCCAAGGTAGTCTGAAGGCAATGCCGCCTAAATTGCTCAGCGACGATGGTAAGAATGTGATTATCCGACCGCTGGCCTATTGCAAGGAATCCGATATCGAGAGATTTGCGCAGGCCCGTGAGTTCCCCATTATTCCTTGCAATTTATGTGGTTCTCAAGACCATCTTCAGCGAGTGCAAGTGAAGGATATGTTGGCTCAGTGGGAGCGAGAATATCCTGGCCGGGTTGAGACCATCTTCAAGGCCCTGGGAAATATCAGTCCGTCACAATTGGCGGATCGCAATTTGTTCGACTTTGCCACGCTGCGAGGAACCAACGAACTGAAGCCCTTAAGTAATATCCGCATGGTGAATTTATAGATGTTAGAGTCTTGCTTGCTGAGCTGCAAAGACGTCGCTGTGATTCGTGGTGCCAGATGTTTGTTGTCGAGTTTGGACTGGCATTTACACGGCGGTGAGCTCTGGCAGATCCAAGGCGACAACGGCGCTGGGAAGACCAGCTTGCTGAGGGCGCTTGCTGGATTGGCGCCCCAGAGTATTGAGGGACAACTTGTCGTTAACAGTGAGTTTTTATTTTTGGGGCATAAGACAGGGGTCAAAGGCGATTTCACCGCCCTTGAAAATTTAAAATTGCAGCTGGGAGACGGGGCACACTACCAGACTGATCGGCTCAGGGATGCCCTTCGTCAGGTTGGGCTTGCCGACTATGCCGACGAGTTCGCCTATCGCATGTCAGCGGGGCAGCAGCGACGCATCGCTCTGGCGCGATTATTCCTCGTTGACATGCCACTGTGGCTACTCGATGAGCCTTTAACCGCGATTGATGTGGATGGTGTCGCCTTAATTGAGGCCTGTATCGAAGATCAAGTTCGCCGCGGTGGCAGTGTTGTGTACACATCGCATCAGCCTCTTAAGCTTGACCTAAGCAGCCGTACCTTATACTTGCCCGGTAAAGGACAGAGTCCCCATGTCGCATAGTGTGTTTGGCAAGATCTTGGTCAGGCAATTATTGCTGGCCTATCGGCGTCCTGCCGCGGTCTTGAACCCCTTGTTCTTCTTTGGGGTTGTCGTATTGCTGATGCCGCTTGGTTTGGGCCCGAAGCAAACTGTGCTGGCAGAGTTCGCGCCGGGCTTGCTTTGGATAACCGCACTGTTGGCGGCACTGCTCTCGGCAGAAATGCTATTTCGCAGCGACTACGACGACGGTGGACTGGAGCAGTTGGTGGTATCGGACGATTCGCTGTATTTGGCCTCATTGGGTTATATCGTGGCACATTGGTGCTTGACAGGATTGCCCTTAGCGCTGTTTTCCCCTGTGTTTGGGCAGTTGCTTGCGCTGCCAGCTGAGGGGTATTTGGCCTTGGCGACTAGCTTGGCCTTGGGCACGTTTGTGTTGAGCGCTTTTGGTTGTGTTGGCGCGTCGCTTACGGTCGCCTTGCGTCGTGGCGGGATGCTGTTAAGTCTTCTATTATTACCGCTCGAGGTGCCGGTATTGATATTGGGTGCTGGTGTCGTCGAACGGGCGATCAATGGTATGCCGATTGACTCGTTGTTGAGTATTTTGGCGGGTTTGGCACTGTTGGCTGCTGCCTTAACGCCGGTGGCGATAGGTACATCAATCAAGATTAGCTTGGAAGTTTAGCCGATGCAGGCGGCGCATCAGAGGAGAGTCACTTAATGGCTTGGACTTGGTTTCATCGTTTAGGATCTTCCCCCTGGGTTTATCGATTTTCAGGTACGCTACTGCGTTTTTTACTGCCACTTGCGATCGCGATGATCGTGCTGGGTTGTATCTGGGGGATCGCCTTTACGCCACCTGACTTTCGGCAGGGTAACAGTTATCGGATTATTTATATCCATGTGCCTGTTAGTGTGGTTTCTTTAGCGGGTTATTACGTCATGGCCGTGGCGGGTGCGGTGAGTCTGATTTGGCGCTTAAAAGTCGCGGATATGGCAATGCGGGTAGCAGCTCCCATTGGTGCTGTTTTGACATTCTTGGCGCTGCTGACAGGCGCGGTTTGGGGGAAGCCCACGTGGGGAACCTTCTGGGTTTGGGATGCGAGAATCACATCGATGGTGGTTTTGCTGTTTCTCTACCTTGGGGTGTTCGCCTTGTATGAAGCCTTTGACAACAAGACATTGGCGTCTAAAGCCTGTGCAATTTTGAGTCTGGTCGGTACAGTGAATATTCCCATCATCTACAAATCCGTGGATTGGTGGTACAGCTTGCATCAGCCCGCGTCGATTAAGTTTACCGGGGAATCCACCATAGACCCCAGCATGTTGTATCCGCTTTTGTGGATGATTGTTGCGGTCTATTTGCTTTATGCTTGTTTGTTGCTCTTGGGTTTGCGGGTAACGCTGCTGGAATCCGAGGCAAAAACCGCGTGGGCACGCAAGGTCGTCATGGAGGTTAAATGATGCATTTTGATTCTTGGTCGGACTTGTGGGTGATGGCTGGGCATGGGCCTTACGTATGGTTTTGCTACGCCGTGTTTTTGTGTGTCCTGGCCGTCATGGTCGTTCATCCACTGTGGCGATTGGCTGCATTGAAACGACGCTTAAAACGTCGGCTGTCTGCCCTAGAAAGTAACCAAACGAGCGAGGAGTAAACCGTGCATCCGAAACGAAAGAAGCGCTTAATTGTGGTTTTAGCGGTGGTTGTTCTCTCCAGCGCTGGCGTCGGGCTAGTCAGCTATGGCTTGAGAGGTAACATCAATTTGTTTTATCCGCCGGCTGATGTAGTTGCGGGTAAAGCGCCTGTGGGTCAGTCCATCCGTTTAGGAGGGATGGTGGTTGAGGGCAGTATACAGCGTTCGGACACGTCGTTGGACGTTCGTTTTGAAGTAACCGACTACGCCGGCACCGTGCCAGTGAAGTATTCAGGAATATTGCCGGATTTGTTCGATGAGGGGCAGGGGGTCGTCGCGGCAGGCCAGTTGGATGGAGAGGGCGTATTCCTTGCGCACGAAGTTTTGGCGAAACACGATGAAAATTACATGCCACCGGAAGTCGCCGAGGCGTTGGAAGCAGCGGGTAAAAAACAATGATTGCAGAATACGGTTTATTCGCGCTGATCATGGCTTTGATTACCGCCTGCGGCCTCACCGCGATTCCGATGTGGGCAAGTTTTGCTGGAAATGGCGCCGGCATGAATGCCGCCAGGCCACTAGCCGCGGCAAACTTCACCTTCGTCGCAATCAGCTTCGCGTTGCTCACAACAGCCTTTTTACAGGACGATTTTTCTCTGGTCGTGGTGGCCAATAATAGCAACTCTCTGTTGCCCGCATTTTATAAATTTTCAGCCGTGTGGGGGAATCACGAAGGCTCTATGCTGTTGTGGATCTTGGTGTTATGCGCATGGACTTTTGCGGTTGCCCTGTTTAGCGCTGACTTACCACAAATTATGTACGCACGCGTATTGTCGGTAATGGGCGCTATTGGTGTTGGTTTTATTGGTTTTTCTCTATTCACCTCGAATCCCTTTGCGAGAAACTTGCCTGATGTACCTTTGGATGGGAAAGACCTGAACCCCTTGCTGCAAGATCCGGGTCTGATTATCCACCCGCCGGTCTTGTACATGGGCTATGTGGGTTTCTCGGTCGCCTTTGCGTTCGCGATAGCTGCCTTGTTGGGAGGGCGTCTCGATGCCGCATGGGCGCGCTGGTCTCGCCCCTGGACGAATGCCGCTTGGGCGTTTCTGACCCTTGGTATCATGCTGGGTAGTTGGTGGGCCTACTACGAACTCGGTTGGGGCGGCTGGTGGTTCTGGGACCCCGTCGAAAACGCGTCGTTTATGCCCTGGTTAGCGGGCACCGCGCTGGTTCATTCGTTGGCGGTCACCGAGAAACGAGGCGTCTTTAAAAGCTGGACGGTCTTGCTGGCAATAGCGAGCTTCTCGCTCTCTTTGTTGGGTACCTTCTTGGTTCGATCTGGTGTATTAACCTCCGTGCATGCGTTTGCCGCAGACCCCGAACGGGGGATGTACATTTTGGTGTTTCTACTCGTCGTTGTGGGTGGTTCTCTGGTGTTGTACGCCCTGAGAGCACCCGCGGTTAACAGCGGTATTCGCAATGCTTGGCTCTCCCGAGAAACCTTGTTGTTGTTTAACAATGTGGTGTTCCTAGTGGCGACCTTGACGGTGTTGTTTGGTACCTTGTTTCCCTTGTTGATGGACGCTCTAGGTCAGGGTAAATATTCTGTTGGGCCCCCATATTTCAATGCAGTGTTTGTGCCACTGATGGCTCTGTTGGTGCCCGTGATGGGGATTGGTCCCTTTACGCGTTGGCGTGAAGATCGTGCCAAACGCTGGATGCACCCTGCGTGGGTGAGCGCTGTTAGTGCACTCATTGCGGGCGCCTTATTACCTTTTCTGGGTCAGGGCTTTAATGTCTGGGTTGCGCTCTCTGTCCTGCTTGCCGTTTGGATTATCGCTGGTTTGTGGACCGATCTCCGACTCAAAAAGGCAGGATCACACGCTTGGTGGCCGGTGCTGCGCCGTCAGAGTGCAAGCTACTGGGGCATGATGTTTGCGCACTTAGGGTTTGCGATGTGCATCATTAGTGTGACCGTTGTCACTCAGTGGAATGTGGAAAAAGATCTGAGAATGTCTCCAGGCCA
Organism: Halieaceae bacterium; assembly: GCA_023253715.1. GTDB lineage: Bacteria > Pseudomonadota > Gammaproteobacteria > Pseudomonadales > Halieaceae > Aequoribacter. The sequence continues at coordinate 8,235 of JALRFH010000040.1, read as the reverse complement.
AACCGCCGATTTAGCGGGCTACCGCTTCGAGTTCCACGGCGCTAGTGCAATTACCGGGCCAAATTTTCGCGGTGATGAAGGCGTAGTTACGGTGACCGTTGATGGCCGACGCGTGGCTGAGTTGCGTCCGCAAAAGCGTCAGTATGTGGCCTCGGGGCAAATAATGACCGAGGCTGCGATCGATGCGGGCTTTACGCGAGATTTGTATGTGGCCATGGGTGAGGCATTGGGGCAAGACGGGGCATGGTCGGTGCGACTCCATTACAAACCCTTGGTGCGTTGGATGTGGATTGGAGCGACTCTTATTGGTTTTGGCGGGTTTATTACCCTGTTGGATCGACGGTATCGGCGCGTCAGTGTGGCTGCCAGGCAGTCCCCCGAGGAGTTGGCCCATGCGTAGGTTAGTTTTGTTCATCCCTGTCGGCATCTTCCTGGGGTTGGCGGTTTTACTGTATCGCGGTCTTTCGCTGGATCCGACTGAACTTCCGTCCGCGCTGATCGGGCGTTCGGTGCCCGAATTTCGATTGCGCGCTCTGGGACAAGATCATTACCTGACCGAACAAGCGCTTTCGGGGAGGACGAGTTTACTAAACGTTTGGGGTACTTGGTGTCCAACGTGTGTTGCGGAGCATCCTTATTTGATGGCGCTGGCCGAGCAGGGCGTCGATATCGTTGGACTGAACTATAAAGACACGGATGCGAAGGCGCTGGCCTGGCTTGAGCGTCTGGGTAATCCTTACCGTGAAGTGATTAGCGATCCCCAAGGCAGTTTTGGGCTGGATCTGGGGGTCTACGGTGCTCCTGAGACCTATGTAATTGATGCTCGCGGGATTGTTCGCTATCGGCATGTGGGTGAGGTCAACGAGCGAACTTGGGCCGGAGAGCTCGGGGCAGCCTACCGCGAGGCCTTGCAATGAGATTCTGCGCCAGCCTATTTCTCTGGTGGTTGACACTGCCAGTCGGTGCGGTCATTGAAACCTACGAATTCAGTCGGCCGGAACTTGAGGTCCGCTATCACCAGTTAGTGGAAGAGCTGCGTTGCCCCAAGTGCCAAAACCAGACTATTGCGGACTCTAATGCCCCCATTTCTGAGGATTTACGACGTAGATTGTATGAGGAGCTCGAGGCTGGACGCTCTGACGACGAAATTGTTCAAGGTATGGTGAAACGTTACGGCGAATTTGTGCGCTACAACCCGTCCACGGAGGGCGCTACACGTTGGTTATGGCTTGCGCCGTGGCTATTTCTGGGCTTGGGGACTTTGGCCATGATTGGCGTGACGGTGCGTCGCAACCGCAGTGTCGAGACGCCGCGGGATTACGCGAGTGACATAGCGGAACTGTTAGAGGAAACTAAGGAATGACCGTATTGGTTGCGGCAGTAGCCGCCGGCTGCGTTTTGCTTCTGTCTTTTTTGATGTTTGGTCGAGAGACGAGGCCTTCCGTGGGCACTAAGCAGGCAAATTTGCAATGGCTGTCAATGCGGAAGCGCGAACTGTTAGCCGATGACCCCAATTTGTCGCAAGAGGCTGCGCTGCGTTTATTGGAAGAGGGATTGAAAGAGCTTCCCGATAATGAAGTGAAAGCCGGTCTTGCCGGAGTGAAAGTTCAGATTTTTGGTGTGCTTTTGGCCTGTAGTATTGGCTATGCGGTGTATGAGCAAGTGGGAGCCTACGACGATTTGATCATTGCCGAAGGGCTTGAAGCGCTTGATGACACCAGCGCAGATTCTGAGGTGCAGGCACTGGTAGCGCAAATTGAGTCGCGCTTAGTGCAACAACCCGATAACACGACTTATTTAAGTCTGTTGGGAAGTTATTACATGGGGCAGGGCACCTATCCACGTGCAAGCCAAATTTATACTCACATGGCCGAGTTGATGCCCGAATCGCCGCAAATTTTGGCCTACGCGGCGCAGGCGCGCTATTTAAGTAGTCATCGGCAGCTTGATGAGCGCAGTCGTTTATGGGCTGAGCAGGCAATCGGTTTAAACCCAAGACAAACGACGGCCTTAGGATTATTGGGGATGGTCGCGTTTGAGCAGGGGGATTATGCCACGGCAATAAAACATTGGCAGATGTTGCGCGCGATCAACGGCGATGGTAGCGCGGAAGCCCAGGTGTTGGATGATTTGCTGCTGCAAGCCAAAGCCGCGCTCGGGGGCGAGTCAGAGTTCAGCAGTGCGGCGACGACGGAGGGGACCTTGGTGCTCGACGTTGAATTTGTGCAAACGCCATCGCAAGACACGGGTACGGTGTTTGTAGTGGTTAGGCCAGAGGGAGTCGACAAGGGCATGCCTTTAGCCGTCAAACGGCTAGCGGTGGCCGATTTGCCCGTGAGGATTACGCTGTCTGATGCGGATTCGATGGCCGGGCAACAGCTGTCGAGGCAGACTGCGGTCGCGATATCGGCACATTTGTCGTTGTCCGGAAGTGCCTCCAGTGTGGGAGCTCCGTTTCGGGCGGAAAGCCAGTTATCCGTACCCATAGGCACAGGTCAAGTGGCGACGCTGCGTTTAGCACCGGTAGAATAATCCGCTATCGCTCAGCCATAGGCGAAGCGCTCGAAAGCAGGTACACTTACCGTTTTCAAAGATAATTCAGTGTGCCGATAGGTCGGTAACGATAAGTGCGAGAAGCATGCGATTAAAGTCTATCAAATTGGCGGGGTTCAAATCTTTTGTGGACCCGACGACGGTTCAGTTTCCCCACAATATGAGTGCCGTAGTGGGTCCCAACGGGTGCGGCAAATCCAATATTATTGACGCTGTGCGCTGGGTTATGGGCGAAAGCTCGGCCAAAAATTTGCGCGGCGAGTCCATGACAGATGTCATTTTTAACGGTTCAGGTGGGCGGCAACCGGTCGGTCAAGCATCGATCGAATTGGTGTTCGATAACCAAGACGGGTCGGTTGGTGGTGAATATGCCCGTTTTTCTGAGATCGCTATCAAGCGCTTAGTGACCCGTGCGGGACAGTCCGACTATTTTTTGAACGGCGCCCGCTGTCGACGTCGTGACATCACGGACATTTTTTTAGGTACGGGTCTGGGTCCTCGTAGTTATGCAATCATCGAGCAAGGCATGATCTCTCGGTTGATTGAATCTAAGCCCGAAGAACTGCGCGTTTTCATTGAAGAAGCAGCGGGCATTTCGAAGTACAAAGAGCGTCGTCGCGAAACGGAAGGTCGAATGCGTCGTACGCTGGAAAACCTTGAGCGCCTGCAAGATATCCGCGATGAACTGGGCCGTCAGATTTATCATCTCGAGCGACAAGCGCAGGCGGCCGAAAAATATCGGGAGTACAAGCAACAAGAGCGCGAGTCAAAAGCACTCTTGGCGGGTATGCAGTGGCGAGAGCTGTCCCGGCAAGTGGAAAAACTGGCATTTTCGATTAATGAGATCGAGGTTCAGCGCGAGTCGATTATCGCTGAGTACCGAGCACTTGAGGCCGATTTAGAAGAAAAGCGCCTGGCTCACTCCGAAGCCGCAGAGCATTGTAATCGCATTCAAGCCGATTATTACGCCATTGGTGCTGAGGTGACGCGATTTGAGCAGGCGATTAACTTTCAGAATCAACGCCACAGTCAATTACAACAGCGTTTGGCGCAAACGGATGCATCCTTGGCTTTAGCTAATGAGTCCCTGCAAGGGGACCTGGAGACCTTAATTGACACTAAAGCGCAATTAGAAACGGTTGAGCCAAAACGCCGAGAAGCGGAGGCCCGGGTTGAGCAGTCTGCACAAGAGTTGGCGGAAGCCGAAGACGCTATGCAAACGTGGCAGCACGCTTGGGATAACTTTAATCAGTCGGCCTCGTCGGCGAGACAACAAAGTGAGGTTCAACAGTCTCGGATCAAGCATCTCGAGCAGGTTTTGACGCGGCTTGCGAGGCGCTCAGAAACCTTGAAAGACGAATTGGGTACACTGGAAGTAGCGGCAGATGAGGGCGATCAACAAGGTCTGCGCTTGGAACTGGAATCTTTGCGGGAGCGACAAGTTCAGCTTGAGGGAACGCGGCAACAGGCCTTGAAGCGCCGCGACGAAACACGCGCGGACCTTGCATCGATTCGGCAAGCGCTGAGTGCCTTACAGACGCAGGCACGTGAGAGTCGCGGTCGAGTAGCGTCGCTACACGCTCTACAAGAAGCTGCGCACGCGCAATCGCAAGCTGATGTCGATGATTGGCTCGAACAGTTAGAAGGTCTGAATCTAAAGCCTCTGGTAGAAGAGTTGGCGGTAGAGGCGCCTTGGCAAATCGCTGTTGAGCGCGTCTTAGCCGACGATATTCATGGATTTGTCGCGGATACCCTAGACTTAAGCCAATGCCAGATCGATGCCTTCCCGCCCGCGGCCAATTTGTATCTGCAAGACCGACGACAATCAGCGAAGCCCAAGGGCACCCTGGCTGCACATGTGAAATCGCATTGGGCGCCAAGCAGCTTGGCGAGCGTTTTTACAGCCAACAGCCTCGATGAGGCGCTGTCGCAGCAGACAAAATTAGCGGCGGGAGAGTCGGTGATTACCACTGAAGGCGTGTGGTTGGGAGCGGATTGGATACGCTTGTCTCGAACAGGCGCGAGCGACGACAGTGTTTTGGTCCGGCAACAAGAGATCGAGTCGTTAGAGAGCAATATCAAATCTCTTGAGGAGTCGATCGTTCAGTCGGAAGCGCGGCTTCATGAGCTTGAAAGTGAGGTCCATGAGCAAGATCGATTGGCAGAGGAAGCACGTGTTTCAATGCAATCGCTTACCGCCGATGAAAGTCGCATCAATGCGACGATTTCTGCGACTGAGGCCCGTTTTGCTAAAGAGCACGAACGCACACAACAGATCTTGGCTGAACTTGAGGACGCCAAGGTCGATTATGAGCATGAAGAAGCGAGCATCGCCCAAGCTCGTCGTGACTTGGCCGCAGCCATCGAGGCGATGGAGGCCGACGCGGCGCAGCGCGAAACCTTGATCGCAGAGCGCGACGCGATCCGCATCAAGCTAGATCAGCTTCGTCAGTCTGCTCGCGAAGATCGAGATGTGCTCTACAACATGACCTTGCAAGAACAACAACTTTTGGCGCAAATGAGCTCGACGGAGCAGGCGATTGAGAGACTGCGTCAACAAACGCAAGAGCTTGGCGATCAACGTGAGCAAACGCTCGACGAGCTCGCTTCCAACGATGACAGCGCGATCCAGACCTTGAAAGCGCAGCTAGACGAGCAGTTAGAGCTGCGGTTGGAAACGGAAGAAAAGTTGAGTCAGGCACGCGATGAGTTGGGCGCCCTCGAGCAAGCTATGCGAATGGCCGAACAGAATCGTTTGGGTATTGAACGGCGTCGCGATGAATGCGGGAGCCGCTTGGAACAGGAACGCTTGCAACGTCAGACCATGACCGTGCAGCAACAAGCCTTGGTGGAACGCTTAAAGGAAGATGAATGGACAGTGGATGCGGCGATTGCCTTGATAAAAGAGGGCGATACCACGGCTCAGGTGCAAACCGTACTGGAAGAATTGGGACGTAAAATTCAGCGCTTGGGTGCCATTAACCTGGCGGCCATCGATGAGTTCGCCTCTCAATCCGAGCGGAAAACCTATCTTGATGCGCAACATGAGGATCTGACTTCGGCGCTGGAAACCCTAGAGTCAGCTATTCGTAAAATCGACAAGGAAACTCGAAGCCGTTTCCGCGACACCTTCGATGAAGTGAATGCCGGCTTGCAGGCGCTGTTTCCTCGCGTGTTTGGCGGTGGATCGGCGCACCTTGAGATGACTGGAGAGGACCTGCTCGATACGGGTATCGCGATCATAGCAAGACCACCAGGCAAGAAGAACAGTACCATTCATCTTTTGTCAGGTGGCGAGAAAGCCCTGACCGCGATTGCCTTGGTCTTCTCGATTTTTCAGCTGAACCCAGCGCCGTTTTGTATGTTGGACGAAGTTGATGCGCCGCTAGACGATGCCAACGTAGGCCGATATGCGCGAATGGTAAAAGAAATGTCTGAAAAAGTGCAATTTATCTACATTACCCACAATAAAATATCGATGGAAGTTGCTGACCAGCTGTTGGGTGTCACCATGCACGAGCCAGGGGTTTCTCGTCTCGTGTCGGTAGATGTTGAAGAGGCAGCGGAACTCGCGGCGAATTAGTCACAAGGAGCGTAAGACTTTATGGGCTTTGAATTGGGCGTGAGAGAGTGGATGTTGCTAGCGGGCGTCGCTCTTGTAGTGGTGATATTGCTGGACGCTATTCGTCGAGCTTTGAAACAGCGCGCTGAAAATGAACGCCTGATGCGAGCCAAACGCTCAGAACGGCAAGAACCTCACGCCGATTTTGGTTGGTTAAAAGAGTTACCTAACGGTGGCGCGCGTGTGGTCTATCGGGGTGAAGAAGAGTCGGAGCAGGCGCACGGCGTCGGCGACCCAGAAGAAGAGGTGTCCACAGACCACGATAAACCCTCGCATGAGGTCGCTGACGCGGGACTTGCGCGACCATCAACTGAAGAACCTCAAGCGGACTTGACTGCCCTTACTATCGATGCCCAAGGTGAGACAGAGCCTGCCACAGACGTCGACACGATAAACTCAAGCGACCCCGACGTGCTACCAGATACTGAGTCCGAAGGTGCCGCAGCGTCTTCCGGGTTTGCTACAGCCCAGACTCCCGCTGTCACGAAACTCGCGGAGACCCAGACGGGTCAAACGGTGGATTGGTTAGAAACGCTCGACACGGAGGAGGTGCTGCCGGAAGAAGCGCCAACTCTCATTGACGACAGCCCGCCCGATCATGTGCTGTTAATCCATTTAAAAGCAGATGACAACAAGCCTTATCGGGGTGACACCTTATTGCAACTGCTGTTGGCGTGTGATCTTAGGTTTGGGGATTTGGGGTTTTTTCACCGGCATGAGCATAGCGGAGGTCGGGGTCCAATCCAATTTAGCGTCGCCAATCTCTTAAAACCGGGTGTTTTCGAGATTGATTCAATGAGTAACCTCGAGACGGCTGGTATTGTCTTTTTCATGCGTGTGCCGGGCCCTAAGGATTTGCTGACGGCCTACGAAGCGATGCTAGAAACCGCCCGAGCGGTTGTTCATCACTTAGGGGGCACTTTGTTGGATCACTCGCACAGCGTTCTAACCAAACAAGCGGTCGAGCACGACAAAACCCTCTTGCGTGAGTATGCACGCAAGCAGCTACTTAAGAAACGTTCGTGAGTGGTATGAAGGGAGAAGCTGCAGCCCGAATTGCCGAGCTTGTTGAGCGACTGGAGCGTTATAATCGTGAGTACTACGAGCAGGATTCCCCCAGTATCTCGGACGCACAATACGATCAATTGTTTCGAGAGTTACAAAGTCTGGAGTCCGAAAATCCGGCACTTGCCCTAAGTGATTCCCCGACTCAGCGTGTTGGCGGCAAACCGATCGATGGCTTCTTGCCGGTGACCCACAGTGTTCCCATGTTGTCTTTGGACAATGCGTTTTCCGATGAGGAGGTTGCAGATTTTGACCGTCGCGCGCGTGAGCGGTTGAGCCTGCCCGAGGGCTCGACGATCGAGTATATGTGCGAGCCTAAGCTTGATGGGATCGCCGTGTCTATTCGTTATGAATACGGCCGTTTGGTTCAAGCGGCGACGCGAGGTGATGGTCAGACCGGTGAGGATATCACGCACAACGTTAAAACCGTTAAAAATGTGCCTTTGCGTTTACTGGGGTCGGATTTACCCGCAGCTGTGGAGGTGCGTGGCGAAATTTTCATGCCTAAGCGAGGCTTCGCCGAACTTAACAAAGCGGCAGAGCGTTTGGGTGAAAAAACATTTGCCAATCCACGGAATGCGGCAGCCGGTAGCTTGCGGCAATTGGATCCCGCCGTTGCTGCGAAGCGGCCACTTGCGTTTTATTGTTACGGTATTGGCGCATTGGAAGGGGGAGAGCTGCCTTCAGCGCAGGATGAGTTGCTGCGGTGGTATGAGCGGCTGGGCTTGCCCGTGAATGATGAAGTGCAAGTCGTCTCCGGCGTCGACGGGTGCCAGCAGTACTATGAGCAGTTGAATCGCCGGCGGGGCGCTCTAGAGTACGACATAGATGGCATTGTGTATAAGGTCAACGCTTTTGCAGAGCAGTCCTTACTGGGTTTCGTGTCGCGCGCACCGCGCTGGGCTGTGGCGCGAAAATTCCCCGCTCAAGAGGCGATCACGCGCCTACTCGATGTGGAGTTTCAAGTGGGCCGCACCGGCGCTATTACACCGGTG
>JALRFH010000024.1 GCA_023253715.1 Halieaceae bacterium | reverse complement strand
AAGAATTTCATTCATCTAAATTTTCTGGTTGCTCTAGCTTGTATCCAGAAATAAATTCCTTTGCGAACATCTTTTTTTTACCCTCGACTTGCAACTCTTCAATTTCAACAAACTCATTAAGAAGCCTGAGGTATAAGTTATGATTTTTTTTTAAAAGAGCGCCAGGCTTGATATAATTATCATGGATAAATGATGTTTTTTTTGCCCTCCAGAACTTTATGAGTTTTCCTCGAAATTTTGATTGAATGCCTGGAAAGGGATTAAAAGCTAACGATTTTCTAACAAAAATATCAGCTGAATCATTTAAATTAATTTGAGCTTCCTCTTTTAAAATTTTATTAGCATAGGTTACTTCTGATTCATTTTGAATTTTAACATTATCTCCAATCTCAACATTATTTCCAATATAAACACCCTCACCAATTATACAATTTTTTCCTATTTTTGCCCCTTTACAAATATGTGAAAATGCCCATATTTTTGTTTCATCTCCAATATCAAAACTTTTCCGCGCCTTCACTGCCGCCAAGTGAGTGTCCAACGATTACCGGCATGCGGAGCTGATTCACCGACACGTAATGGGCCAGGCAGTCACCCATCGTTTCTATCGAATCCGCCACCACCGTTTTGGATTGACCGTGCAGCGGCAAATCAACACTGTGGACAGTAAAGTCCTGACTCAATGCCTTAGCGAGCGCTCGCAGGTTCCCACCACTGGCAAATAAACCATGCAACAAAAGTAGAGGTGGACCGGAACCACAAACATCCGCCGCCAGACAATTTTGGGAATAACCTTCAACAGCCATGATGTTTTTTGCTAAAGTCAGGGTTTTGACAGAGTAAGAAGTTTACTATGAATTTGACCGCAATGTTACGCAATCTCAGACAGCTTATTTCGGCACTGCTGGCCATGGGTCTGGTAGCCTGCAGTTCGGGGCCTAGCTACAACCCGACGACCTTCGTCGCGCAATACGACAAAGGCACGGTAGCATCCGCAAAGATCAAAAATGTGATCATTACCCACGTTAACATCAGCGGACCCTCCCGTTCTTATTTAGAGAGACACGAAGCCCGCATCGATGCAAGGCTCGCCCAAAGATTGAAAGAGAGCGGCTATAAAGTTCTTCCGCAACGTTTGTTTACCCAAGAATGGAACACCGCAATCCGCGCCTTTGGCGACCCCTTCGATCCAACCACGGGTCGCGTTAACATGAAGACCTTTGTGCTCATCATGAACTCCATAAAAGACCAACTCATCGCAAAATCGAACGTAGACGCCTTTATTTTTACCGACTTAATCGAGCATCAGACTGCCTTCAATAATGGCATGAACCATGAAGCGCGTTGGGATGGAGTGAGTCGCAAACCCAGCTTACAAGGCCCCGGTACAAGCATACCTGCGGGCTTTGATTGGAACCAAATGGCCTCGGTTGTCAGCCTACAAATCGTCATGTTTGATCGCGACCTAGAGCGCATCTTTTTGGGCCGAGGCGGTATCGATGCAACCGACGCGATTGACGCGCGCTCCGGCACACGCTTTGAGCGCCGACGCAATCTTTTAGAAAGCGACAAATACATCAATGAGGGGATTGATCTGGCCTTGCACCCATGGATTCCTATGACGGACTGGCCCGGTAGCAATCCTTAAAAGCCTAGTACGGATAAGCCGCGCTCGTAACACCACATCGCGGCTACCCCACCCATCAAATAAATCGCCGCAGGCTCGACGCGTGTTCGCCAATCCACTGGAGATCGGCGTACTAAAAAGCCTGCTGCCAACACCAGCAAAATAAACGCGATTTGGCCAAGCTCGATTCCGATATTAAAAGACAATAGCGCCAAAGGCACCTGTCCCTGAGGCAAGCCTACTTCACCTAGAGCACCTGCAAACCCCATGCCGTGCAATAACCCAAAACCCACAGCAACAGCCCATGGGTAACGAGCAAACCAGCCGGGCTTTTCAGCATGCACTTCGAGTGCAAGCACAAAAATACTGAGCGCAATGAAAAATTCGACCAAGGCAACGGGATAATCAAATACCCCCAGCGTAACCATCGCAAGAGTAACACTGTGCCCCACGGTAAACGAGGTCACCGTGACCAGCAAAGATCTGAAGCCAACAACCAGCAACACCAGACCCAGCACAAACAGCAGGTGATCTGGTCCCGCCCAGATATGCTCTGCACCCAGAACAATGTAACTGCTGAGCACACCACCGGCCGTGGGCGCCGACGGTATTGTGACCGTGCCGACCTCGGTGTTCAGCACTTGCTGCCAGCTTCGACCATCCAAATACGAATAAATCAATAAGGCGCTTGCCTGATTTTGCGCCAAGCCGTCGACACCCACCAAGGCACCGACCAATCCTTGAGACAAAGAAGAGCAATCCAACGACCAGCGTTTCAGCACACCGGTTCCCTCTATTTGCGGCTCGCTCTCTTGCTTGATGCTGCACTCCTTCGGTAACGCCGGCCGTAAAGGAATGTTCGAAGTGGTTTGTACGGGCGTTTTCCACAAGACTTCGTATTGCGCGTTGTCGCCTTCATGAATCTGTAAAGACGAGGGCGCGAAACGGTGTGCATGGGCCAAGTTTGGTAGCAGCACAGTGAGACAAAGTGCTATTAAAATTCTCATAGTATGATCTCGTAATCCTGTCGCAGGGCTGCTTTGGCGTCATCAAGCGCCTGAGTACGCCGTTCACGCTGAAGCGTTGCCACAATATCGTTTCGCGCCTCGTCAAACGACAAAGTTCGCCCTCCCTCCTCTTCTTGCAACCAAACGAGGTGCCATCCAAAGGTTGATGCAATTGGCGTTTGCCATTGACCAACGGCAGGGGGTAAAGCGAGAAAGTGACTGACAAACCCGGCGCCAAACTGACGGGCCAATTGCTCTGCGGTTTGTCGTGTAAAGTGATAGCCCGGCAAAAACGGTGCCCCGTATGTTAAGGCTTCATCAAATTCATGGATCTGCGTACCCAACTTTGCGGCAAGCCGATGCATCTCAGCTTCACGCTCGCGCGGAAAAAACACATGGCTGAAGGTGTAGCGCTCGGGTGACCAAAATTGGTCCTGATTGGCCTGGTAGTAATCGAGAAGATCTTGGTCACTAAGGGGTTTAGGGGGGGCGCTCAATAACAGCCACTCTTCGGCCAATTGGATCAATCGGCGCTTGACCACCTCATCACCCAGGTGCATGCGCATAGCTAGGGCAGATTGAATTTTTTCCGCGTCGCTCTGTTCGGTATAAAGCCCCAAAAATTCCACATTGCGCAAGAGACGCTGAGCTATCACTGGATCAATCAAGTGCAACTCCAGCTCGAGCGCCTTCGCAAATAGCATATCCCGATCGAGCTCAGCAACCAACAATCCTTTAAGCTCGGACTCGTTCATTGTCCGCCCCATTAAGCCCTGCCATTCATCGACGAGCGCCTGAACACGGCTTTCTGCCAAAGGTCCAATTGCAGGTTTTGGCTCGGGAAACAAGACTTGGCTGGTCGCATAAAAAATCGCCCCGAGGACTAAAAACGCCAAAGCCCTGGACCGCAACAATTTTTGTATCACCCCTTCGACTCCCTGCCCTAATGATTCGACTGGGGAGCTTACGAGTTCGCTTACACTAGCGCAACTCTTAGTCGCAGATGTAGTCGTTCAGACAAGGGATTAACGGAAACGCGCCTAAACCGTCGATGGCAACAGAGCCCTCTGACACATGTACGCGGGCGTCGCTGACAACATCGTTATCAAACAAGTATCGCGTAGGCTGCAAAGCCTGGCACATAGCGTCATCGTAGGCTTGCGCCTTCGCCTCCACCTGTTCACGGCGAGATTGGTAGGCTCGCCAAGCGTCTTGACTGACCTTAGCACGCATGAATTTCTCGGTGTAGGCAGGGCTCAACACTAGGGCCGAGGCGTTATTGCCGCCAAAGCCTTTCGAGTTCAGTACTGCAAAATCGAGCGCGCTAGGATCCACGGTCTTATGTTTTAATACAAAATCAAGACCGTCGGTCTCGACATCACCTGCCACCGATTTGGTGTGTTTAATGGCCGGAATAATACCATGTCGCCAGATTCCCAGCGTCGCAACCAGCTGATCAGCAGAAGCGGCTCCTAGGGAATGCCCCAGATAGGTCTTAATCGCTGCCACAGGCCATTGCTCGATCCCAAAGGCTTTGGCAACACGGCTGAGTATCATGCCTTCGGTCACACGGTTTTGAGGTGTGCTGGTACCATGCGCCTGTACCATCCCTCGACGTCTAAGCGCTTCATCGCCCAATAAACCACGAGCGCTTGCCAAGGTTTTAGCCACCGTCAAGTAGTTACCCGCGCCGGGACCCGAAATACTTTTCTTGAAACCGTCGGCACACACTTCTACCAGCGGTGCGGCCCCAAAAATTTGAGCACCACACCGCATCGCGAGATCATCGGACATCAGCATAATCACCTGTGCTGATTCACCAATAGTAAAACCACAGTTCTCGCCGAAAGGTCTGCAAATCGAGCGCAGGTCAAAATCGTCAGGATGAACACCATCGATCGCCGCCATGCCCTCGGCAGTCGCCAGAGCCCCCATCGCTGCATAGCCGTCCATAACTTCAGGAACAACCGGCGCATCAGCGCCGCCAACAAACGCTATTTGAGCACGTCCTGATTGAATGTCTTCAATCCCAGTGCGTAAATTGTAAAGAAATGAGGCACAGGCCCCCAAGGTCGCACCGGTTCGTCCGAAGTGCCCCAGCACGTAAGCGTTGATAAAGTCAGCTGGCATCTCGGCGAGCGACAAAGGACAATGCTTCGAAGTGACGCGGGCACCACGCGCCCGGGCTGAAAGCAAGCCACCGCCGCCATCATAATCGAGTTGGCCCATCGCACTACCAACATAGACGCTGACTTGGTCCGCACCCACCATCTGCTGCACAGCCGGCCAGTCCAAGCCCGAATACGCCAAGGCATCAGAAGCGGCAAACAAAGACATCTGCAAACCTTTTGGGTGACTTCTTGACGCATACAAACTGGCCGGATCAAAGCCGTCAGGCAACATACCGGCCGTTTTCACTGGGAATTCCCGAGTCGTCGGGACCAATAAACTTTGCTCACCAACCAATGCCACCTGGACTTTGTCACCAGCTTCAGCAATCACCCGCCATTGAGTCGGCAAGGGGTTGGGGAGGCGCTTAGTCTGTATCCAAAAGTGTGACTCTCCAGCCTCGGCATCAATCCTCACTGGCGCATTCCACGACACGGCTTGCGGATCAAAGTACTCAGCTGTAATGCCTCGAATCATCGAACCAGCGTCGATCGCCACCTCGTCAGGCACAGCCATACCCATCAAGGTTGCCATCGCCCGTAAATTTTTGGTGCGTTTTGCGTCGCCCAATTCAGACCGGACCATACTCATATAGGATTGGAAGCCAGAGCTACGACCTGCCGCACTGATACCACCTAAACCCACAATTACGGGTAGCGCTCGTTTCGCCATCGAAAAGTCCCCCTTCGTATCGACGCGCCATTCTACGACTTGTGCAGCCCTTAAAATTATGCAAAAGTGGACAAAATTTTACCAAAAATGTCATATGATCAGCGTTTCAGCCTTAATATTTCCCCAGAGCCTAGCCTCTAGCATTACCCTGCCCTTAGAAATTTGGATGGCAGCGGGTCAAGCACAACAAGGATTATCCAAATCATCGCAGGTTCAAGTCCGCACCCAGACCGTGGGCTTTACTGCCGCTCCAATCACTATCAGCGGCGGTATTACGATCACCCCTGATCACTGCCTGAAAACTGCGCCCAAAGCCGATGTGTGGATTTTGCCGGCCCAGTGGCGGAATCCCCTAAAACTAAAAGCCTATACCGATATCGTACTGCCTTTGATCAGCCAGGCTTTAGCCGATCAATCGATCGTATGCAGCGTGGGTACCGCGAGCTTTTTGCTAGCGAACATGGGGCTGCTTAAAGGCAAACCTGCCACCACGCATTGGGCCTACCTAGACTTGTTTGCCTCACATTTTCCCGATGTGACACTCAAACGCCGTCATCTGATCACGCAAAGCCAAAATTTGTATTGCGTAGGAAGCGTGAATTCAATTGCAGACCTGATGGTTCACTTGATTGAAAAGAAAATGGGCATACGCGTTGCTCAAGCCGTTGAGCAACAGTTTTCTCCCGAAATTAGACGTAAATTTGAAGCTGCCGCCTATCAGGATCAAGGCGGCACCGCGCACGATGACGAATTAGTTCTCGAAGCACAAATCTGGCTGGATGCAAGATCTCGTCAAGCGATCACAGCCAATCAACTTGCTGAAGCATTGCAGATCAGCGTCCGCAATTTAACTCGACGGTTCACGCTCGCGACGGGAACAACACCAGCCGACTATCACAGAAGACGGCGTCTTGAAGAGGCTAAGAGCCTTCTGAAAAACTCCAACGCGTCGCTGGGTGAAGTATCTTGGCGTCTCGGTTTCAGCGACCCAGCACAATTTAGTCGCTGGTTTAAGTCCACCTGCCGTCTCACACCTTCCGACTATCGCCAAGCCTCCCGCGGTAAATTATTCACGCATACGGTGTAAAATTTGGCGATAACATTGAGTCACCTGCTCGTCTGTGGCTAAATGACGCCCTCGTAATATTTCGATCAAACAGGTATTTAGCATGACTCAAGAAACGATTGTCATTGTTGATGGTGCGCGCACCCCGATGGGCGGGTTGAGCGGCGCCTTATCAGCGGTCACAGCACCGGAACTCGCAAGCACCGCCATCCGAAAAGTACTGGATCGAACCGGTGTTGATCCAGGCTTGATTGAAGAAATTTTTATGGGTTGCGTGTTACCCGCGGGCTTAAAGCAAGGACCAGCCCGCCAAGCAGCACGCGGTGCCGGCATTCCTGACTCAGCCGGTGCTGTCACTTTGAACAAGCTCTGTGGCTCAGGGATGCAAGCCACGATTTTCGCGGTCGACTCAATTGCTTCGGGTACTAACACAATCGCTGTGGCCGGCGGCATGGAAAGTATGACGAATGCACCCTATGTCATGCCCGGCGCACGCTCTGGCCTGCGTATGGGACACAAGCAAATCTTTGACCATATGTTCCTCGACGGTCTTGAAGATGCCTACGAAGGCCGAGCCATGGGCACTTTTGCCCAGGCTACCGCCGATGCCTACAGTATTACGCGAGAAGAAATGGATGCCTTTGCGATCGAATCTTTAACCCGTGCAAAAAATGCCATTGATAACGGTTCACTGGTTGACGAAATGGCGCCGGTCACGGTCTCGACTCGTGCCGGGGATGTGATTGTCAGCGATGACGAACAACCCCACAAGGCCAAAGTCGATAAAATCCCCAGCCTACGCCCTGCGTTTGCGAAAGATGGCACGATCACCGCGGCGAACTCGAGTTCTATTTCAGACGGTGCGTCAGCCCTACTGCTGATGACCGAAAGCAAGGCCAAAGCGCTAGGGTTGAACCCCTTAGCTCGCGTCGTCGGCCACTCACGACATTCACAACACCCGTCTGAGTTTACACTGGCACCGATCGGCGCACTCAGCAAACTGTTCACTAAAATCAACTGGCGCCCAGAAGACGTCGACCTGTTTGAAATCAATGAGGCCTTCGCCATGGTCACCATGCTTGCCATGCGCGAAATGGAACTCCCACACGACAAAGTTAACGTGCACGGTGGCGCTTGTGCGCAGGGGCACCCCATTGGTTCGACTGGATCTCGAATTATCGTAACCCTGATGCATGCGCTTAAAAACCAAGGCAAACAGCGCGGTGTAGCGGCCCTTTGTATTGGCGGCGGCGAAGCAACAGCATTTGCGATCGAAATGATCGCTTAAACGGAGACAAACGTGCCTACTAGCAGCATACCGGAAATCATCGAGGACATTCGCCAGGGTAAAATGGTCATCCTTATGGATGACGAAGATCGCGAGAATGAAGGTGATCTGATTATCGCAGCAGAGGCCGTGACACCAGAAATCATCAATTTTTTCGCGTCTGAAGCCTGTGGCTTAATCTGTATGCCCATGACCGCTGAGCGCGCTGCACGCCTCAACATTCCTTTAATGGTGAAGCACAATCGTTCGCAACACGAAACGAACTTTACTGTGTCCATCGATGCCGCCGAACGCAAAGGCCCAGGTATTTCAGCACTGCAGAGAGCGCACACCATCAAAGTCGCAAGCTCTGCGGATGTGAAAGCCTCTGACCTGGTGCAACCGGGACACATTTTCCCGCTGATTGCCAAACCCGGTGGCGTTTTGCGACGAGCAGGCCACACCGAAGCGGGTGTTGACCTCGCGCGTATGGCCGGCTTCGAACCGGCCGCAGTCATCGTCGAAATTATGAACGAAGATGGCACCATGGCGCGCCGTCCGCAACTGGAAGAGTATGCTGAGAAATGGGGCTTAAAAATGGGGACCATTGCTGACCTCATTGAATATCGCGCTTTGCACGAACACTCCATCGAAGTCTCCGCTCAACGCGATATCGAAACCGAATTCGGCCCATTCACCTTATATGTGTTCAAAGACACCATTGATGGTGTGTTGCATTACGCCCTGCGTAAAGGCGCGATTTCTAGCGGCACCCCCACTCTCGTTCGAGTGCAAGCAATCAATACCCTCCGCGATCTGATTGGCACGCAACTCCCAGACCACGCGAAAGGCTGGTCGTATCGAAAATGTTTGCAAAAAATTGCCGCTGAGGGCTCAGGTGTTCTGGTCTTACTGGATGAACAAGCCTCGGCAGAACGCGTTATTGAAGACATTATTTTGTATCCCGACGCTCGGCCGGCGACGTCCTACGATGAGAGCGGTCGTCAAAATTACCGTTTGATTGGTACAGGCGCGCAAATACTCAAGTATCTTGGCGTCACTCAAATGCGCGCAATGTCTGCACCCGTGCACTATAACGCTCTGTCGGGATTCAATCTCGAAGTCGTGGAATTTGTCGAAGCGCACGATTGAAGGCACGAGCGTACGTTCGCCATCAAGCCGTTCGCAAAGCGCCAAGCTGAGCCTTACCCGCCAGTGGGCGTCAGAAACAACGCTTCAATCCTCGTGGATTGTGACAAGTTCAGAGAATAAGGCTCGATCTGTCAGGCAGGCATTCACAGGCTCCTCATCGATCGGGTACCCGAAAGATAAACCAAACATCAATTTCCGATCGTCAGGAATGCCGAGGCTTTCTTTGATCGTGCCCGCGTGAAAACCTAAGGCGGTCTGGGGGCAGCTCCCTAATCCCTCATTCACGAGCCCCAACATTACCGTTTGCGCAAACATACCCAAGTCACAGGCCTCCCGCAGACCAAATTCCTCCGGCAAATAGAAGAACGCGACATGAGGCGCATCAAAAAACGTAAAGTTCCGCATGAACGCCTGATGACGTTTCACTTTGTCTTCGCGGGCAATGCCCAGAGAGTCATACAGGGCTTGCGCCGCTGCGTACTGGCGAACTTTAAACTCCCCTTGGTACACCCCATCATAGGGGTAATCAAGCTGTAACTGGCCCGCCATAAATTTGTCGGGCAGCGCGGATCTCAAATACTCAATTTTGGACCCGGAAGCAATGTGCACATACCACGGCTGGGTGTTGCAGTTGCTTGGGGCTTTTAAGCCCAAACGAAATACCCGTTCAATGATCTCTTTGGCTACTGGTTTAGCGTGAAATGCGCGTATTGATCGTCGCTTAGCCACTACGTCCGTAAATTCCATGGTAAATCCTTAGCAATGAGTTGGCCTCATACTGCCTGCGAATTGCTCGCTTGTCACCCGTATTTGATGTCTTAAGTGGCAAGCAAATTAGCATTATTTTCTCGCACGCTTTACACTTTGCCTATCGCTATTAGTTTGAGGTATCAGACTAGAATGACGCTAACTCGTGCCCTCGTTCGCCCAATCGTGTTCGCATGCTTTGGTATTGCTGTGGGCGCTGGCACCTTGTTCAAACTGTACTTTGACAAAACCTTTACCCAAAAAGCGCTCGATGAACTCACTTATCAGCAACTCATCGTAACAAGCATTAAACCGGAACTTACATCAGCTGCCCTTACCGATCGGCTGCACAGTTATCAAGACCATCTGGGTGACTTGCAAAACCGCCTGCAAACGTTAGTGAATACCCAAAATTTTTGTTGTATCTACGAGGCGGTGCAATTGCAGGACACCTTAAACCGCTTGCTGCAAATGGATTACAAACAGGAACCGTTTCGGTCTCAATGGAACACGCTGCTCTCGGAAGCGCGCGATCAACTACTGTCTTTGCTACAAAGTTTGGACGCGCAACAAGCGCAAGTCAGTCAGCAATTACAACGCCAAAGTACTCAGGTTCAACAAGGACTCATACTAGCGGCCACAATGATCACCGTAGCTTCACTGCTGGCTTGGTGGTGGATTCATCAATTAGTCGTCCAAAACCGCAATAATCTTAATCGTCATATTCGAATGCTTGCTAGCGAGCAGACAGAATCATCCAAATACCCTACCCCACTCGCTCATGAATTCGACGAAACCATCGACCTGGTTCAGAACTTGCTAAGCCAAGAAAATGCCACGTTACAACATCAATTCGAAACGATCAGAGCTCAGGAGCAGCAAACGCGATCAGCGCTTCAAACCAGTATCGATGAAGCGGTCAAGCTTGTCGACACACTGAATGCGCCCATCTTTGCAGTCTCAAAGGAAGGCAATGTCATGCTGTGGAATAAAACCATAGAAGCGGCAACGGGCCTGAGCGCAGAGAAAGTGTTAGGACAGAACTTTCTAGACAAACTGGATCACCTTGCTGAGACGGATCAGATTCGTTACGCCTTTGAAGCTGCCCGTCTAGGACGCAAATCGAGAGGCATTGAGCTCAACATCACGCAAAAAAAATCGGCCAGTCTCGCCACTATTTTTAGTGTCGCGCCAATGACCGGTACCTCGCCCAAGCAACACGGCGTGGTGTTTTTTGGACAAGACATCACCGCACTGAAACAGGCTAACACCGAAATATCAGCGTCTGCGACCCAACTGCAACTCTCGCTTGATCGCTTAGATGTTGTGCTTCATTCAGCCAACGCCATTGTTTGGGACTGGAATTTGGGGTCCCAAGAGCTTGAATTCTTAGGACAAAGCCGCAAGGCGCTCGCACTCGATTTCGATACGCATCCCACGTCCACCCTCGCTGACTTAAAAAGCTTGATTCACGCCGAAGAATTGGATGCCTTTGAACGCGCCATAGCACGCCATATCAGCAAGGATAAACCACTGGAAATGCATTGCCGACTTCGTCAGAGGGATGGCGGTTATCGATGGTTTTTACTGAATGGCCAGCTTCTCAACAGCGGCAAATCTGGCAACCAGCATATCGTGGGTTCGTTACTGGATATGAATGACAGGATTGAGCAGGAGCATCAGATTTGGCGCATGGCACATCTCGATGCCCTAACTCAACTCCCCAACCGCTCTTTGTTCAACCAGCGCTTCGAAGAAAAATTGGGTGGCAGGAATAAACGCCCCGAACCTTTTTCGGTTGCGATTATCGATATTAACGACTTTAAGCAGGTCAATGATGCCCGCGGACATATCGCAGGCGACCGCCTGTTGACCGAATTCGCAGCCCTATTACAAACGCACATTAGCTCGGAAGACAGCTTGGTTGCTCGCCTGGGTGGGGACGAATTCGCTCTACTGATAAGCCCCGCTTTGTCGGACGACGCTTTTCAAACCTTCGCAGATACATTGATCCAAAAGGCCGGCCAGATTGTTTACACCGATAGTGGGGATCACGGTGCCCAATTTAGCCTAGGTATGGCTCGCTATCCGGAACACGGTATATCGATGGAAGATCTGCTGCGTGCCGCCGATACAGCAATGTATCGTGCAAAACGCGACAAAATTACCGGGAGTCGCTATCAACTATTCCACGCAGGTATGGACGAAATCCGCATTCAACGAGCTCAGATTCGTGATCTTGTCGCACAGGGTCTTGAACACAACGAATTCAAGCTCATGTTTCAGCCAATTATCGCCCTGGGGTCTGGCGATGTCGTGAGCGCCGAGGCGCTTTTACGTTGGCCCACCGGCCCAGGGGTTGCAATCCCCGATATTATCAGTGTGGCCGAAGATTCCGGATTGATTTTAAAACTCAGCGAAGTCATTTTCGATCAGGCATTTTCGCTACTCGCTCGATTGCAAGACTTGGGTCTTAAGCAAACCATTGCTGTTAATCTATCCGGCGTGCAATTCCGTTATCAAGACATCGCTGCCATCTTGACCAACTATGCCCGAGCGCATGGCGCAGACACTCACCGCCTGATCATTGAAATTACAGAATCTGTCTTCCTGGACAATATCGAAAACACGCAAAAAACGATTCGTGAATTATCCCAACACGGCGTTCGCGTCGCCATCGATGACTTTGGCACGGGGTATTCAAGTCTCGCGTATCTGCAGAAGCTCACGGTAGACTGGATTAAAGTGGACCAGTCATTCATCACTGACATTAACCAATCCAATCCGAATTTAGTAGCATATATAAATTAATAGAACCTGGTACTTACATAAAATATAAAACTCCTGCGGGAGAAGCTGTTTATATTGTAAACGAAGTATCTAGCGCAGATACTGGCTTATCTTTTTGGGTATACCTGCTAAAAGTTAGCCATATTTCAGGGTCTACCTATGTGGGTGGGTCTGGTGATGGCTACCCAGTAGAGTTTGTTTTTTCTTTAGGGCAAAACGGCCTCCCAGGAGCTGGCTTTTTTAATGGGGGATTTTACGCCGCTATTAGTACTGACGACGCCACAATTACTTCTAGATTTATTGCTTC